>CAZDAH010000028.1:0-17569 GCA_964503405.1 uncultured Ignavibacteria bacterium | reverse complement strand
TCATCTATATCCCGCTTGACGACGATTCCGCCGACCCCAGGGGCAAAAGCATCCTGCAATCTATCGGATTCGTCAGCCGCATAGAGCAAAAGCTCCTCGACGATATGCAAAAGACGCTGGAGAAAGCGGGCTACAACCGCATCCATGTCCTGATCAAAAAACCCGAACGCCGCATGGGGGAAACCGAAAACGATTTCATCGACCGCGCCAACGGTTATTTCGATGATACTGTCGGGCTCTTCTCCGGCATTAAACCGTCCGATTCCGTCGTCACCTGGGACGATATCGAATTGAAAATAGTCGGCCCGGCCGGGGGCGGAGCGACAGTCACTCATTCGTGGTACTTATCCCATCGCGCCATAGTCGAGGACGTCTGCGCCGGCGTCCATCTCGATCCTTTCATGCTCGGCTACTCCTACGGTAATACCCAGAGCTGGGCGAAATTCAAATTCGAACTGGTGCTGCGCCAGGTCGTCTCCGTCCAGAGGCTGGCGATCAGGTTTTTCGAATGGCTGATCAACAAGAATCTCGCCCTTTCCGGAAACGGCGCCGATATTCGCGTCCGCTTCAACAATGAGAGCATCGACAGCGCCCTGGAGCGATACCAGGCCCGCCACGAGGAAGCCCGCCGCGTTATCGAACTTTACAAATCGGAACTGCTCTCCCGCGACGAGGCCCGCGGACGTATTCTCGATCTGGAGGGAAAATAGCATGGCCGAATCAACCTGCAAAATCTGCGCGTCCACCCTCAGAGCCGAAATCGAAAGCCGTGATTCCGCCGCCGACCCGGAGCAGACCATTAAGTGGGCCAAAGAGAACGGCATCCGCCTGAATAAGACAATGCTCACCCGTCATCGAAACGGGCACAAAGATGAAGAAAACGCGAAACCGGCTCGGATGCTTTCGGCGCTACATGCCGCATCCGCTATCAACAAACCTCCAGCCGGGAAATTCAATGATTTGACATTGCTCGATGCCGTCACCGAACGAGCCTGCGAGAAACTTCTGGCCGGCGATTACGATCTCAAACTGGAGATGGCTTTCAAAGCTATTGAAATAAAATACAAGATTTCCGAAGTATCCTCCAATGAAAAGCTCCTTCTGGAAATCCTCTCCGAAATCCGGGCCGATGAACTGGGCAAGAGTATAAAAAGCAAGACGCTTCTCTCCGAATCCGCTTAATAGCCCTACGCAATGATAGTTCATGTATCCCCCGATTCGCCGCGCGACTGGCGGCGGGCAATCCACGATCCGGTCTATTTCGCCCGCGCTTTCCTGAATCTCGATCCCCATCCGGGGCAAGTCGGCTGGCTCCGCGGTTCAGTCGGTTCTGAAAACGCCCTTGTCACCGGCAATCGCTGGGGAAAATCACAGATCCAAGCGATCAAACTGCTGCATCGCGCCCTCTTTCGGATAAGGTCGACCTCGTTCGATAACTCTGGCTACTACCGTGCCGCCAACGTCTCCATCACCCAGGATCAGGCCGGGATCATCTTCGCTAAAATGGTGCAATTAATCGGACGATCCAAACCTCTAAAAGCGCTGTTGAAAACCATAAAACAAACCCCCTTCCCGCACATCCTCCTGAAAAACGGTTCGGAGATCTGGGCCCGCTCCACCCAGAACAGGGGAGAGTACCTCCTCGGCCACGATTTCGATTATGTCAATTTCGACGAGGCCGCTTACGAGCCCTACGGCGATTGGGTAGTCGACGGCGTCATCAAGCTGCGCCTGGCCGACCGCGACGGCGTCCTCGACTATTCGTCCACACCCAACGGCCTGAATTGGTTTTTCAATAGATGTCAGAGGATAAGAAGGGAAAAACTCGGCCTGGTCAGGCACGGTTCGACATTCGAAAACCCGCATCTGTCGAAATCATACCTCGACGATCTCAAGCGAGGGCTCTCCGAATCGAGGATCGCCCAGCATCTCCACGGGAAATTCACCTCCTTCGAAGGAAGGCTCTTCCCCGAGGAGATCATCAGCCGATGCCGGCTCGCCGATACGTCGAATTCGAAATTCGTCTTCAGCCCTGACGGTTTCTTCATCCACGGTTGGGACCTGGCCCGCAAGATGACTCATACTGTCGGTATCACTATCGATGTTTCCTCGCGGCCGTTTCGGGTGGTGGAGATAGAACGCATGCAGCGCGAATGGCCGCTGACTATCGCCGCTATCAAGGCCCGCCACAAGAAATACGGCGGGGTCACCATCATCGATTCCACCGGCCTCGGCGACGTTGTCCTCTCCGAGCTCGACGATATCGGCGCGGTCGGCTTCAATTTCGGCGGCGGCAACCGCGACCTGCTTCTGGCCAATTTCGAGCGGGCCGTATTCGCTGGCGAAATCGCCTGGCCGCATATCGAAATCCCCCATTCAAGCTCTTCCGAAAGGACTGAGCTTGTCGAAGTCTGGAACCTGACCGACGAAGTTCGGGCTATGGATAAGTCATATAAGAATGTCGGCGACGGCGTCTGCGCCCTGGCGCTGGCCCTCTGGCAGGTGCGCGAAAAAGACTCCCAAGCCCCGTTCTTACGCTCGGCGGTGGGACGATTCGGGGGATAGCTTTGGATCATTCACTATAGAAATATCGGAATACCGTCTTTGCGAGGAGTCCCGCCCTGCACTTCGGTCGGACAGGGACGACGAAGCAATCTCCATCATCACCAGTACCCGGTCTTCCTATTCCTAATCGCGTTCCGTCAGGTCGTGGTCGGTGAGGACGTGACCTGACGAATTCTCAATTCATAAAATATCTACAAGATGCCCCCGAACAAATCTCAGTTCCGTCAGGTCGTGGTCGGTGAGGACGTGACCTGACGGCTTTCAGTCCTTACATTCTAATAACGTGCGTTCGAATGAACTTCTTTATCGCCTCCACAACCTGATCCTTGTAAGGCGCCGGGCTCTGAGCTACCCACATTGTGAAATTGTAAAACTCCTGCATATCGACCTTAAGCCATTTTCCGTTGAATGAGAGAAAAGTGAGCAAAGTGGTCAGAGCGACTCTCTTGTTGCCGTTTTGAAAAGGATGGATCTTGATCATCAGGTAAAATAGGATTGCCGCCTTATCGATTAACGATGGATAAAGACTCTTACCGGAGAATCGTTGGAACGGAGTAATTACGCAGCTTTCCAGGATATTCGGAAAGCGGGTGGAAAAATCCGGAATCGGTTCGTCAAATTTTAGTTTCTCCCTCGCAAGTCTAAAGGCAACATATTCCACTTCTTTTAGGGTGATTATTTTCATTTATCCCGGGCGAGCTTCCTAAGAACCTCGCCGTATTCTGCCACGGTTTTCTTTACAGCCTTGTCTATCCTGGCTTTGCCTTCGTCGCTGACTTTCTTGCCGAGTATTGCCGTTATCGTTCTATCGGAAATCACATATGTTCGCCCGATTCTAAATGCGGGAATTTCCCCTCTTTTAATCTTTTTGTAAACCGCTATCCGGCTTATCTTTAGGAGCTCCGCGAGTTTGGCTATAGTTATGTATTTTTCGTCTGTCATTTTCCTCTCGATTCCCTTTGTTAACCAAATTACCTGCAGTTAACGATTGTTAACCTTGGATCATTAAGTTAACATAAATATCGGCAATGTCAAGAGATATTTGAGGATATAAATGCGATTTCTATGAATCGTCCCGTCAAGTCGTGGTGACGCGCGGCCTGAGGGCCAATCCTTATTAAAAAAAAGGCCGGCCTCAAGGAGGGAGGGAAAGACCGGCCTATTCGGCTCGCCTTGGCAGGCTCGCCCATCGAGGCGATTTTACTCGCCCCGGTGAAAACTGGCGCGCCCCCGTCGTCAACGGGGGTTATCACGAGGGAGCGAATTACCTAAGATCCACTCGCAATTAAATTTCCGCAATAAACATGCCCTCCATTCGAATTATTCGGGGGCAATTTAAAGCCCTTAATATCAACATGTTGTAGTTTCCCGCACGAGAATAGACCTGTCGGTCCATACAATTCAATATCAATATGGTGAATAATTCTGCACCTCATTCCCGCCAGATCACAATTCTGAATTCGACAAAATCGTGCCGACAGCATTTGTTTTGCCTGCTCCCGAATAGTGTAAACCGGAGGAATTTTGGCAGAAATCAAAGAGATTATTCTTGAAAAGCTATCCGTCGCCAGGCCGGAGAGCAGAATCGACTTCCTTATAGACCGCCTGAACGAAACCATCAAACCGCCCAAGAAAGCGACAGCCGACAACGTCAATATACGGGTGATGTTTATTGTCAACGACCGGGTCAACTCTCACGGCGGTCAATTCCGCCGCGCCGATCTGCTCAAGCTGAGTCAGCTTATCATCGATACCCCCGTGCTCATCGGCCACAATCGCGCCGCCGAACCTTTGGCCCGCAATTTTCACGCCGACCTCGAGGATCGCGACGGCGCTCTATGGCTGAAACGCTACTTCTATTGGCCGCGCGTCCCCGACGACGCTCACGATTCGCTCATGGAGAAGATCGATTCCGGCATCTTAAAGGAATGCTCCATCTCCTTTGCCTATACATTCCCCGAATGCTCCGAGTGCGGCCAGGACATAAGATCCTGCCCCCACGAGATCGGATCCGGGTCCGACAACTCTCGCGTCCACTTCATCTACAACGGCATCACCCAGGTTTTGGAAACGTCGCTTGTGTATAAAGGGTCCGTCAAAGGGACGTTTTTATCCGATAAACTCGCCGATGATTCTTCCCGTCTCATTAAGATCAGATCAAATAACAAACTGGTTTTTCTATCGTTCGATCATCTGCCGAATCGAGACGGCAGGATAGATATAATCGATACGGGAATATCCGTCAAACTCGATCCCGCTCTTTTGCAATACCCTGATGATATGCGGGTGTCGCTTGCTCGTTACGAAGACAGAGCATTCCTCTTGCTCGATCATCGAAAAACGGACGTAGTATAGCATGGACTCTCGAGAATCAATGATCAGATTTCTGATAACCTTCGGCGTCACGGTCGCCGCCGCGGTTTCCGGCTATTTCACTGCATATGCCGGATTGCGCGTGGAGCTGGCCGGGAAGGCGGAGGAACGATACGTGGCCGAGATGGACGTCCGCCTGGCTCGTCTCGAATCTACCATCACCGATCGTTTCGCCACCAAAGACGATCTGGCCGAATTCAAGCGCGAGGTCGTCGCCAAACTGGCCGCCATCGAGATATTGCTCGGTCGCGGCGACGTTGAAAGGACACACCCCAACGAAATTTATAAGGAGAGAACAAGGTGAACCGCAGCCAGGCTGTCTCGACCATCGACAAAATAATCGCGGCCATTGATACCGCCTTCGATAAAGGGGAAATCGATTTCGACGCCATAAAATCCGATCTCCAATCGCTCAAATCCGATCTCGAGACGATCTCCAGGGAGACGAGACCGGAATTTATCCCCGCTCAGCCTTTGAAAATCGACGAGTACAAATAAATCGCTCAAGTAAGGAGAAAATATGACAGTACGAGCGCAAGATCTGCAGACGGTCGGATTTCAGACCGCCACATTCAAGATCCATCAAACCGCCGGCGCGGATGACCTGGTCGACGCCGATATCGGCAAAGCGGTCACCGTCCTCGGCGACTACGAGGTCGGACCCGGATCCAACGGCGATATTCTGATCGGCAAATTGATCAGCCTGTCGCTCACCGATGCCGACGTCGGCAAGAGAGTGGCCACGGTACAAATCGGCGGAGTATGCACTTTGCCCGCCGCGACAACGGTGCCCTCGGTAGGCGACGGAGTTGTCGTCAACGGCAGCGGCTCGGTGCGGCAGGCGCCCGCGTTGGCCGGCAACGATCCCGCCGGCGGCAACGTCGCCAGGGGCACAGTGGTTGCTGTCAACGGCACATTCGAAGTCACATTGATCTTAGGCTGATAAGAGAGGAGGAGATTATGGAAATAGAAAAACTGCTTGATACTTTCGGCAATCCCGCCGTGATGCCGATTTCCGACAAAATCCTATCCGGCCCGGTCGATCTGTCACGGGCCAGGAAAATCGACATCGACCGCGACACCTATCTCGAAGCCCAGGCCGGGGGCATCACCCTGACCGAGCTTCTGGAATCACCCGAGTACGATCCCAGCCCGGCCGGATCGCCCCTCGACGCCTTCGAACGTCAGCTCGCCCTGAAAGGCTTGCGCACCTCCGGCAGCAAACCTGTAACCGTGGAGATGTTCTACCGCGGCGCCCCCGCTCTAATGCCCGAATTCATGCAGCGCGAAATACGGCGCGGCATGAATATGCGACCCGAACTGGGCAGGCTCCTTGCCTCGTCGGCGGGTGTGGCGACCTCGCGCTATTCTCCTATCCACATCGACCATTCGGCCACCGATCCGGCCATGTCCCTGCGCCCGGTCGGCGAGGGAGCGGAGATCCCCTCGGTCAATGTCACCGAACAGAACAACACTATCACCATTCCCGATTACGGCCTGACCCTCAAAGTCACTTATAAGGCCCTGCGCCATCGCAGCATGACCCAGTTCAAAGTCCTGCTCTGGTATATCGGCTACCGCCTGCAGTCGGACAAGATCGCCCTGGTGGTCGATACCATCATCAACGGCGACGGCAACTCCAATCCCGCCGCGGTCATCAATACCGACGTCACCGGCACGCTCGATTACGACGATCTGGTCAAGTTCTGGAACGAATTCTACCCCTATCAGCCCAACGTTCTGATCTGCCACAAAGACAAAGTCCGCTCCATTCTCACCCTGGCCGAGTTCAAAGATCCCCTCGTCGGCTTCAGCTTCCAGGCCAACGGCGAGATCACATCCCCGCTGGGGGCCACCCTGATCCGCTGCGACGAAGTCCCCGCCGACTACATCATCGGCCTGGACAATCGTTTTGCCATCGAGGAGGTCATCGGACAGCCGCTTATGGTCGAGTATGACAAGATCATCGAGCAGAAGATCGAAGAGGCGGTCATCTCCGAATCGGTCGCCTATGCCAAGGTCATTAAGGAATCGTCCCTTATCCTCGATTCGGTATGGGTCTAGGGAGAATCGGCTGAACCATGCACAAACTCCTCGCTGCATCGACGGCGGCCCGGCCCACCGGGTCGCCGCCCCAACGGAAGCTCTTCCGAATTCCCGACGGCGTTTTCGCCGGACGTCTCGTCGCGCTATTCATGGATTCGGCATCGGAAATATCTCTGATATATGCCGATAATCCGTACTCCTCCTGGTCTGCTCCTCTACAGATCGTTGACGATTCCGCCGATTCTTCCTTTTCCGCCTCGATGGATAAATCCGGCAATATCAGAATCGTCTATACCGACGGCGTCGGGGCGATTAAATATATCAAACTATCGCTCGCCGCGGGGATCTGGAACGCCGGAACCGCTGTGACCGTTGTCAACGTCGATAACTCATATAACCCCTTCATAATGACAGACGGAGACGGCAAGCTCTGGTGCTTTTTTGTCAATCTTCAGACGTCGTCCGACAATAATTACTACGTCCGGGCCAAGATCTCCAGCGACGACGGCCAGAACTGGGGAAGCGGTTCGTTGGATCTCGGCGACCAGCTATCGTCCGGAACCGCCGATATCTGTTACGTCGCCGCCCGGCAATTGTCGTCGTCTATTTATGCCGTCTATACCTCCGGACGTTCCGATCTCAAATATAGCGTCTACGATCTCGACGCCGGCGCCTGGGGAGGCGAATTGGCGATACATTCCGGTAATTACGTCGACGATAATTTCGATATTGCGATCAGCTCCGACAAAAGACTCGGCGTGGCTTTCGCCGTCGGCTCCGATTCCAAATTATATTTCAGAGAATACGATGGCGGCGCCTGGAGCGGTACGTACGAAGTCGACGACGTATTGGCGATCTCACCGCAAATCCTCTACGACGACAACGTCCCCGGCATCTATTACGCCAAAATCCAGGGCGGCAATTACCATATTCTCCGTCACGCCAGAAAATCCGGAGATGAATTCATAATCACTGATTTCACGTCAGCCATCGGCCTGTTTGGAAAAGTCTGCGTTTACGACGATTCCGCCGTCTCGAAATATGAGGATAAGACCTCCGAGGCTTCCGACAGCGCCGCCGGCGATGTCTATCATTCGAATTCGTCCGCACTTCTGGATGACCTCGACGATTCTCTATACCTCGGAAAACAGGAAAAATTCTTCTGCGCGGCTATTCTGCTTTCGACAGCTGGAGCGGGGGGCCAGGTCGTCTGGGACTATTTAGATGGCTCCCTCTGGAAATCGTTCGTCCCTCAAAGCGGCGCGTATCATTTCAATTCGGCCGACGCCCTCGTCTATCTGTGGAGCGACGGCGAATCCGTTTCGGCTGATTGGCAGGTCGGCGTTGTCAACGGGCACCAGGCCTACTGGGTCAGGGCCCGAGTTAACGCCGATTTTGCGACTAATCCTGTCGGCTCGATGATTATCCCTGCGCCGAGAATAAACCATCTGACCCTGGCCAAAAACGTTTACGAAGGTTGATAAGATATGAATATCACTCTCGATTACCTCAAATCCAATCGCAAGTGGCTGGTCCGCGATTTCCGGGTCCGGGGAGACAGCGGCGCCGTGGAATCCGATATGATCGCCTCCGAAACCGACGCGTCGAACGTCCGCGTAGTCTATGTGCGCGAATTCTCCGGAGGAACCGAACAGCGGGTCATTTTCAGCGACCTGATCGATCACCGCGGCAACTACCTGCCGTCCATTATCGCCAACGCCGAGATAGTCTTGATTCCGAAAAACGTCGTCGGGGCATACATCCGGGGAACTGTGGGGCCGTCATCCTTCAGGATCGCCAAAGAGCGCGCCGTGCCTGACGATGCCAAAGTCGACTTCTTGATAATGGAGATGAACTGATGCCCTTTACCACCCGCGATATCGTCAAAAAGCATATCCTGGATCATCACATCGGTTCAGCCCAAATCGAAAACGAACCGATCGCCCTGATCGGAACCGAATATTCGTCTTTGCAACGAAGGATGATTCTCAAGGATACCGAGAAAATCAAGGGTAAAGAGATGGTTGAGCCTGTCAAGGCGGACATCGATTTCTCCGGTTCCGATACGTTCCCTCTCTCTCACAGCGAGCTTGTGCCCGACACGGTCGTTCTCGCCGCTGACAGCTCTCTCGGTATCATCTATACCGAAAACGTCGATTACCATGTCAATTACGATGCCGGGCAGATTAGCAGGATAACCTCGGGAACCATTCCCGCCGAAGCGAACGCCGTGGCCTGGTACATGCATTTCAGGCTCTATCATCGCGGAGTAGACTACGAAATCGACTATCAGCACGGGCGTCTCCGACGTAAATCGTCAGGCGAAATCGAATCGGGCCAGCGACTCCTTGTCGATTACGCGTCCGAAATCGGCGGCCTCGATGACGAGTCCATGGATAACGCCATCGCCGAGGCCGACGATCAGATCCTGGCCTTTATCGACGATACCCATCGCGACTCCACGGATCGCTCTCTGGTCACCGCCGAGACTTACCTCGCCGTATCGATAATCTGCCGCATAAGAGCGATGGAATCGATTTCGCCGTCGAGGAATCTGACCAATAACGCCGCTGAGGCCAAATCATGGTCGGCGCTGGCCGACGATTATCGCAAAGAGGCATACGCGCTTCTGGCCAGGCACTCCGGCTTGATCGGGTCCTTCAAACCGCCCTCGAAAGCGTGAAAGGAAGCTACAGCACATGCGGCAGCTTATCAAACCGATTGCCTTGATTTCCGCGTCGCTTATACTCTCGCTCGCTTCCTCCGCCCGCTCTTCTTCGGAAGGACCCAACAGCCCCTCCTCCGCCTCCGGCCTCGTCTGGAAAAATATTTCGAACATATTCGCCTCCGATAACAGCCGGGCAAGCTATAACAGCTCCTTTCAGGATATCCTGTCCGCTGCGTCTTTTGGATTCAGCTCCGTGACGGGTGTCATCACCGGCATCACCGTGGAAATAGAGGGATACGGCGCCGGCGCTTCGCCCCCAACAGGCGACCAGATCGATATTGCCCTGACTAAAAACGGCTCTTCACCCGCCGGCTCGTGGAAACTGCTCAATGCCCTTCCTAATGGCGTTGCCAATGAGGCCTACGTCGCCCGCGGCGGCTCCACCGATCTATGGGGTACCGCCTGGACTCCTCTCGAGATCGCCAATTCAAGCTTCGGAGTCTTGATCCGGGATTCGGATATTTTGGCCAGCCCCCTGAACGTCGACCACATCAGGGTCACCGTTTATTATACCGTCCCGGTCGCCGGCCGGCGCCTAAAAATGCAGAAATTCATAATCGGAGATTGATATGAGAAAAAGCATTTCTCTCGCGCTTTCATTGCTTTTGATATCGGGATTTTGTCGAACCGCCGGGGCCGTCGATTTCGGCATAGTATCTGTCAACGATACTATCAATTTTCCTCTGGTATGTCTCGATACTCTCGGCCGGGCGGCCGCCCCCGATTCGGTGCACGTCATGACCTGGTATCACGGTCAGGGATCAAATTCGCATACGTTTGCGGCCAGGAGCGCGTCTCCGAAATCCACGGCTTACATCGATACTTCCTCATTGGCCGGCGTCGAATACTTCTACTTCATCGATCCGGTCGGCGCCCTCGATTCCAGCGCGGGAGACGGGCCGTACTCCGGGCAAGTTGTCCTCTGGTATCAAAACGAACCGACAGTGAATCCCTTCAGCTTTACAAAAGTCGGCGACGAGGCCAAAGACATCTTCGCCCGTGTCGATATTTCCATATCCAGCCGCTCCGATTTCGACGTTACAGCCGACCGGGTGAACCTGGCCAACGAGGCCGTCAACGATTCCACCCTTGCCGATAACAGCATCACCGCCGACAAAGCCGCTTCTACCGTCTGGCTGGAAATGAGAAATTATGTCTGGGCCAATATAGATACCCTCTCATTCCCCTCTGATTCCTCCGATTTCGTGCAGTATCTCAAAGGCGCTTTCGCCGACGGCGTCTGGGACGACGACACCACCGGCCATTACGCGTCGGGTAAATACGGTTATGAAGTTCTGCAGGCCATGAGAGCCCTGCCCGATTCGATATTCGCCAAGATAGATTCGCTTCTATTCTCGGCCGGGTATGATTCGTTATCGATTCAACAAAAACTCGGCGCCTTCGGCTCTTCCCAATCGACATCGACCGCTCTCACCCTCCTGCAATGGCTGGCAAACAGCGTCGGTATCGACGGCGTCAACAGCCTGCACACGAAAATCGACAATCTTACGTTGAGCGGTGGTGGCACGGAGCCGGAAACGCTGATTGTCGTCAACAGCGCAGATACAACATTAATACAAGGGGCCAGGGTGACACTGCGCACCATAGATCAATCGACTGTCAAGGTCAATGGCCTTTCTACTGATCTAAACGGCAAACTGATCCTCGACCTCGATCCCGATTCCTTCTTCGCCGCCGTCTTCGCCAACAATTATAATCCGCTTCTCGATACGCTGGCGGTGCTGCAGGGGGGAGGCGTCGATACTTTATGGCTGACATCGTTCGATCCCGGCAATCCCCCCTCGCCCGATCTCTGCAGAGTCTTCGGTTGGGTTTACGATATCTCCGGCAATCCGCTGGGAAATGTCGAGGTTACGGCCGAGATCCCGGCGGAGTATCATCCGGTCAAATATTCCAACGTCATTATCACCCCATTCAGGAAAACCGTCCAAACCAATTCCCCAGGCTACTGGGAGATCGATCTGTTTCCCAATTCGCTTCTCTCCGATCCGCTTTCGCTTTATTACTTCACCATCGAGTATCCGTCGGGTATCGTTTACAGGACGAAGATTGAGGTCCCGGATCTCAACGGCTGGCAATTGGAATAAAATGGAGGACATAATGCCAAACCAAGTCTTGCCGAGCTTTACACAAGCGGGATTATTCTCTTTTATCGGGAATATTCTCACAGAACAGTCCCTGGCCGCCCTCGGCGCGTTATTGATGATCTATCTCGCCTACATTGTCAAAAAAGAGCTGCTCCCGCTTCTCCATGTTAAACGCAACCGCGAGATGGCCCGCTACGTGCTTATCATCGCCGACAATGTCACCGACCATTTTCGGGCTAAATTCCCGCAGGCGCACTGGTCGGTCTGGCTCGATCGCGCCGTCGATAAGATCATGGAGATCACCGGAATCGGCCGCGAAGGCGCCCGCCGGGTGGCCGAGGCGGCTATGACCAGAAAAAGCGAGTATTTGAATAAGAAGTAGTGGCAAACCCAAAAAGTGTGTTTCCGGCCAATGCCATCCCCCTGCCGCTGAACGCGGCGGGGGAGAAGAATTTTTGTTTTCTTGCGGCCCCAAAGGCCGGACGCCTCTACATGCCCGGGCAATGCTGCCCCAGCCGAGTCAAACATGCAGTGCGTCAGCATGGAGCCAAGCAATATCCTGACACACGCCGCCGCCCGCCTTTCACAAATCTCATCTATTAATCAGTCCGATTATTTCTTTCCATAATCCCTAAAGACCCGCCTGTCTCATCCGAAAAATCATTATATGAACGCTTTCGTTTGACAAATGACTAAACTGATATTTCAGACCAAATACAGGGAGGTATTCATGATCAGGCGAATTTCCACCGCGATCGCATTATTCGCCGCCGTAGCCCTTTTAGCCGGCTGCGGACGCAAAACTGTCTATCCCGATTCCCCCGCCATGGCCACCGGTACTACCGATGCGGAAGGCATAGCCTCTATGGACGTGGGGCCGTTTACCGTCAATATCACCGTGGTAAACGATTACGAACAGCCCTTGTCCGGCATGAGCGCCAGAGCCTACCTCCTCAAAGAATACATCCTGGCCGTGGCCGGCAGCCCTACCGGCTCGTACTATTCGGGATTAAGCATGATGACCTATGACGACGCCCAGGCCAGATCCAAGCCGGCCGCGCCGTCAGGACCGATCGGAGAATCGTCAACCCAATCCGCGTCCTCCAGGGATATCGATATCACGATCATGGTCTCCACCGCCGGGCTCTCAGCCCACGGTTTTGACACGCCGGAACCTGATCTCGATGCCTTGGCCGGCGACGAATGGGTCACGCCCGAGGCCCTGGATTACGACATGAATGGATTCTACGGCCTCTCGGGGTTGGTCGATTATACCGGCGGAACATTCGTGCACCTGACACCGCAGGTCTCAAGTTCCATCGGTGCGGGACGTCAAACCGCCGTATTCCTGATGGACCAAATCGCCGATATGCCGACCTTCGGCAGTTTACTCAGCTTGCAATTACGGGTATTCGACGGCGACACGATTCACGCCAAGACCTTGGCTTTTATGGACGGCAACCTGCCCATCCTCGAAATCGACGATATCGGCATGAACAGGCACTTCCTCGTCCAGTTTACCCTGACCTGGGGCGAAAATCCGTCCGATCTCGACTCTCACATCTGGACCCCGGTGATCGAAGGAAACAGTCATCATATCTATTACGCCAACCGCGGATTGGCTACCAGCGCTCCTTATGTCGATCTCGACGTTGACGATGTCACCAGCTACGGTCCCGAACATATCACCGTGTGGACGCCCTACACAGGCACTTACACCTATGCCATCTACCATTACAGTGGCAGCGGCGATATCACCACGTCAGAGGCCTTTGTCGACGTTCTCCATCCCGACGGCTCTGTCGAGCAGTACTCAGTGCCGTCCGGATCGGCCGGCTCCAACTGGTGGTGGCACGTTTGCACCGTGGACGGCGATTCAGGGGTTATCACTCCGATCAACACCATCTCGGCCAATCCGCCGCTCATGGCGGGGATGCCTCAGATGCCGCCCAAGGCGAATGTTGACTGATCTGAATTGACATTCAAATTTTCGAAATCTCACGCCCCGGATTCAATGCCGGGGCGTTACTTTCTGGGCAAATTCTCAAGGGACATCCTTTTTCATTGCCATTCACAATATTTAAAGTATATTGTCAAGCAGGGTATACTGTAATGATGAGATTAGTTCATTGCCTGTTCATCCTGTTTGTCGCGGGCCCGATTTACGCCCAGGTTCCCTACAACACCGCCCCGGATTGGCTCTCCCAGGAGGATACCTACAATGGCACAGGGGCGGCCATCGACGACATAAATAGCGACGGCTTCCCCGATCTGGCCATCTCCAACGGCAACGATATTACCGAATCTCCCAATTTCGTTTACATAAACTCCGACGGATTCCTGCCCGACACGGCCGGCTGGATCTCCCAAAACCTCGAGTACTCCGGCCATTGCGAACTGGCTGATTTCGACTCCGACGGTTTCCCCGAACTGGCCGTCTCCAATTTTATCTCCGGCGACTGGGACCCCAATCTGGTTAATATTTATGAAAATACCGACGGCCAGCTTGCGACGCTGCCGACCTGGGTTTCAGCGGACTCGATATACTCCTTCCGCCTCGCCTGGGGCGACGCCGATTCCGACGGCGATCTCGATCTGGCCGTAGCCACCGGCGAACCTTATCACCAATACCTCGAACCGAATCTCGTCTTTTACAACAATAACGGCGTCCTCGATAACGAACCCGGCTGGGTCTCCGCCGATTCCGACGCTTGCCTCGACGTTCGCTGGGTCGACATCGACCTCAACGGAGACCTCGATCTGGCCTTCTGCGAATCTGTCGGGCCGTTGAAAATCTACTACAATTTTGGCGGCGCTATCTCCACTACTCCTAACTGGATAAGCGCCGCCGCCGACAACCACAATTCCATCGATTTTGCCGACCTGAACGGCGACGGCTATCCCGAACTTGCCGTTGCCGCCAATACTCAAACCGGCGGCTCCGGCTACTTCAAACTATTCCGCAACAATGCCGGAGTCTTGGAATCCGAGCCTTTCTGGACATCCTCCACCGCCGGTTTCGGCTCCGAGGCCGCCCTGACCGATATTGACAACGACGGCGATTTCGATCTGGTTGCCGGCAGGTGGTGGGGATTGATCTACGTTTACCTCAATAACGACGGCAATTTTGCCTCCAACCCCAGCTGGAACAGCTCCGGCTCGTTTCAGAGCGTTATAGAGAATATCGTCTTCGGCGATTTCAACCGCGGCGCCGAACGTCAATATGGTTCCATCTTTCAGTTCGATAGTTCACGCTTGTTTCAACTTCCATATAGACAAATTGCAGGAATAGACTCGGTGCTTGTCGATGGCACACCGCTCGAACCGCAGTCCTACTGCTATAGCCTCTGGGACGGCTGGGTTTCCATCGGGATATTCCCCTCGTCGAACGTCGAAGTATTCTACCGCCATTCCGTCTCCAAAGATATGGCCGTCTCCAACTGGGACGGGGAGACTTATGTCTTTCACAATAACTCTCCCGGTTTTGTCCCCGGCGACGTTAACGATTCCGGCGCGGTAAATGGTATGGACGTCGTCCGCCTGGTCAAATTCCTCAAGGGCGGGCCGCCGCCGGTTCCCCGCCTCGCCGCCGATGTCGACGGTAATTGTATAATCGATAATGCCGACGCCGTCATGCTCATCAACTATTTGAAGGGAGGCCCCGAACCGGTTGCCGGAGACTGCGATTAGCCCCGAACGTCGTTTTTTCCATGATGATATTAAGCCTGCCGCTTGACCGCCGAATATTGAACCTGTATATTGGACGGCCGGGTTGCTGCCGATACTGCCGATGATCCCTGATTATGTTCCGGCGAACGCCCGCTTTGACGAGTCTAAACTGAAAATAATTGGATGCTTAAAGGAGGAACATTGAAAAAGCCGCTGGTGATGATTTTGATCATGATGTTGACGGGTTTGACGCTGGCCGACGACAACGCCGGCAATACCTGCTACGCCGAGGATATCGAGGTAAAGAAGGGGACGACGTTCTCCGTGCCTGTCGTTCTCGAAAATTCCGATTCGCTGATAGCTCTGCAGCTTCCCATATATTATCGCTCTGAAGACGTGGATTTGGTTTGCGACTCGGTAACTTTCGCCGATACCCGCCTGGCCGGAGAATCCCTGACTTTCTTCAAGATCGAGCCGGTGGGGAAAGTCGTGTTTTTCGCTTATATGTCCATGAATCAGATCGACCCCAATAAATCCCTGCTGAATCCGGGCAAAGGACCGATAGCCAACCTCTGGTTTACAGCCGGTAAAGATATAAAATCGGGCGCGGTAACCCTGGATAGCGGCCCTCACGCTTTCTACCCCCACGAATGGATCGATTACAGCTACCACTTCTGGGTGAGAACCGATACCCCGGAAATGACTGCCGATGTCGACTGCCGGTACAAACAAAGCGGCATCAAGGTCAAATGATCCTCGTTTTCAGCCCGATTACTCCGAAGCCGGCCGAGTCATGACCGGCTCTTATTTGGACTGGACCGATTCCGGGGAACCATTGCGTTCGGCCGCTATATAATCCTTATGGCTTGAGGAAGGATGAACTTATTGACCGGGAGCGGAATCAGTTAAGTTCATGAGGCCGTTGCCGTGAGCCTTTGAACATTGTTCCGGCTAAAGACGGCGTCTCCTGATCCGAATTAAGATGTGTGAGCGCCAATAAACTTGCCCGGCAAGGACCTTCCTGACGGGAGGATTTTTACAAATGAGGTCGAATATCATCGCCGCGGCCGCTGCGACCGCGCTGTTCTTGCACGCCGCCGAATCGAAATCGGGGAATTCCTGCAGAACCGCAAACGTTACAGTGGAGAAGGGCGCCTCGTTCGCCGTGGACGTGCGCGTGAATAACTCCGACACCCTGGCCGGCATGCAGATTCCCATCTACTATCGTTCCAGCGACGTCGCTCTAAGATGCGATTCGGTGACATTCGACAAAGGCCGCTGCGGCGATTTCACTATCAGCGACTACAAGATCGAATCGGCCAAGAAAACAGTCTATTTCGTGCTCATCAATACCCATGGAAAACCGCTCCTCCCGGGTCAGGGAAAAGTCGCCTCCCTGTGGTTCACCGTGGACCCGAACAGCCCCTCCGGCAAAGTCGAGTTGTTCTCCGGCCCCGACGCCTTTCTCCCCGAGCGCAAAATCGAATATAATTACCTCTTCTGGCAGCCCTCGGCAAAACAAGTAATCTGCCCCTACCAGCCCGGCTACATCACTGTGAAATAATCTCCCGGACGTGTCAGGAAGTAGTTAAACGGAATTCCTGCCGATCCATAAGACCTGATGCTTGAGTTGACCGCAGGACTCCGCCCTGAATCATGGACTCCATTCGGCCGCGACAAAATCCCCGGATCAGGGGATCTAACCGCAACGTGCTTACAATTTTGTCATTCCTGCGAAAGCAGGAATCCACAGGCAAGCCAATAGGAAGTCACCGGGGTGCGAGAGCTACCAATTGGCCGGCGTGTGGATTCCGGATTTCGGCGCTGTCTGGCGCCCTCACCCGACAGCTTCTTGCATAGTCAAGAATTATGCGTCGGTCAAGTCCACTCTGCCCCACGCCCTTGCGATTATTTTTCCTTTTGAAATTCATTCATTTCCGCTATATTATCGTCGCGATCTGATTACTACGCTCCTCCTGGCGATCAGCCAGGATTTTGAGAAATGCATAAATTGATTTTACAGTCAACCTTAGCCTTCCTTCTGACGGCCCCCGCCCTGGCCCAGTGGACCCCCGCCGTG
>CAZDAH010000027.1:26202-26412 GCA_964503405.1 uncultured Ignavibacteria bacterium | reverse complement strand
TATTCTCTGCAGAGCCATGGGGTCTTTCGAAAGGTCGAGACCGTCTGATTTGATAAACTCGTCCACCAGCCAGTCGATAATGCGTTTATCGAAATCGTCGCCGCCGAGATGCGTGTCGCCGTTTGTTGAGCGCACCTCGAATACGCCTTCGCCAAGCTCCAAAATCGATATGTCGAAAGTCCCGCCGCCCAAATCGTAGACCGATATCCT
>CAZDAH010000027.1:19824-26192 GCA_964503405.1 uncultured Ignavibacteria bacterium | reverse complement strand
GGCCATAGGCCAATGCTGCTGCCGTCGGCTCGTTGATTATCCTCAGCACCTCGAGCCCGGCGATCTTGCCGGCGTCTTTTGTCGCCTTGCGCTGAGAATCGTTAAAATAGGCCGGAACTGTAATTACCGCCTTTGTGACTTTCTGACCGAGATAATCTTCGGCCGTCTGTTTCATCTTCTGCAGAACAACGGCCGAGATTTCCGGCGGCGAGTACTCTTTGCCTCCCATCTCGATATTCGCCACGCCGCTGCTTCCCCGCTTTGTCTTGTAGGGAAAATTCTCGGCTTCCGATTTGACCTCGTCGTAATCGCGGCCCATTAATCTCTTGGCAGAAAAGATGGTATTCAGCGGATTGCTGACAGCCTGCCTCTTGGCAACCTGGCCGACCAGGCGCTCGCCGTTTTTATTCACGGCCACCACCGACGGCGTCGTGCGGGCGCCCTCGGAATTGGGGATGACGACGGGATCGCCCCCCTCGATAACAGCCACACACGAGTTAGTGGTGCCCAGATCTATCCCGATTACTTTAGACATCGATTTCTCCTGTTTAATCTCCGTAATTCGTGCTTTCAGACGACCGTGCCGGAGAGGCGTTTGGACGTGGAATCGCTCTTCTCATGCCAATCGTCGTTCAGATTAGTTCCTGCCGGGTCCGAGGGAGTCAATTGACTATACGCTTTTTTCGACTCTTCGGCCGCCGGCTGCGGTCTGAGCTTCCGGATCAACGCCAATATCACCACAACAATTCCCAGCCCCAATGGCGTTACTGAAAGTACGAACATCATCGCTCTGCTCCTTGTTGATTTCCCCTCATTCTCATCTCCGTTTCATCCGATAACAGTATCGGGCGCGGGGAAGTTTCCGGATCCCCGCGCCTTCTCTTTCCGTCAACTCTTGATGGCAATCTCTATCGGTTTCGCCTCTTCAACCTTGGGAAGCTGAATTTGGAGAATCCGGTCTTTGAACTCGGCGGAGATCCCGGACGAATCCACCTCGGAAGGCAGACTTATTGTCCTGCAGAAGGACCCGAATGATCGTTCGACACGGTAATAGCGATCCTCCTTACGCTCCTGCTCGAGTTTCCTGGTCCCGCTCACGGTCAGCGAATCGTCCTTCAACGTCAGCTTCACGTCCTCTTTGTTCATGCCGGGGAGCTCGATAAAAACGGAGAACTTATCGCTGTCCTCGACAATGTCCGCGGGAGGAACAAGCAAAGAGCTATCCTCGTCACGCAGGTCGCCGAACAAGCCGTAAAACACCCGGTTAATCTCGTCCTGTACCGCCAGGATCTCGCCGCGAGGCTTCCATCTGACGATAGACATAGCTTACACCTCCTTTACCAACGCTTGTTCTCAGTTTATCTTTACTTCCACCGGTTTGGTCTTCTCCGATTTAGGCACGGAGACGACCAGAATCCCGTTTACGAATTCCGCCTTGATGTTGTTGCCGTCGATATCTTCGGGCAGCCTGAAAGATCTTTCGAATTTCCCGAACACCCGCTCGGAGTGGATTTTCTTTTGGCCGTCTTTCTCGATATCGCGCTTTTCGCCCGAGATTGTGAGGATGCTGCCCTCGAACCAAACTTTGACGTCGTCCTTAACCGCTCCGGGCACCTCGACATTGAACGTATATTGGTCGGCGCTTTCATTAATATCGACACCGAACCAACGTCCGCCGTTCATCCGGCTATTAAATCCGGGGAACATCATTTCACGTTGAAATCTCATCATTTCAATCCTCCTGTTTAAGTTTCGTTGCCTTTCCGCCAGAGAACAGGTCAAAAATCATGCCAGGAGATGATTGCCGCATATAACTTATTGAATATCAAAATATTAGGGATTTGAGAGAGAATCGGTTGGAGGTTTTCGATCTGGATAATTGTCAGATTGGCAGGGAATTATGCCCTTATGACATTAACCTGCCATTTAGGCTATCTTCTGCCCTTTTCTGACAGTATGACCTTGGCGGTAGTCGAAAGCAAGTCTTTTTTGAATAATGACTTATCAAAATCACGACGGGAGTATTCGTCAAGCTTCTCCACCGACAGATGATCTCCGATCCGGGAGAGCGCCTTGAGAACTGCTACCTTGATCTGTTCGGCTTCTTTCTTGGGCACATCATGTTCGACAAAATAGGAATCATCCTCGAAAATCTCGATGAGCTTGTCCCTGGCCTGCGGGCTGCCGATCCGTCCTATGGCCGCCACGGAATTAATGCGGCAATCGGGTTGATTCAGGAAGATGTTGATCAATCGAGGCACCATGTCGGGATGGCCGGTGAGGCCCATAGCCACAACCGCCGCTTTTCTGATATCAGGATCGGAATCGGAGGCGAGTTTCTCCAGGAGTTTTCCCGAGCTCTCGGCGGGCATTTCCTCCAGGGTTTTGATTATCTCGATCTTCAACCGCGAGTCGGGCCATCCTGTCATGATCTCGATATACGGCAGCGCCTCGACCGCTCGGACTTCCTTGATCACCCGGAGAATATTCCTGTAAAAATACCATTGCTCATCGTCGAACGACCGGCCATCGTGGCTCTGCACCTGTTCTCCCAGAATTTGGGACAGGATATCGGCGGAATCTTTTTTCATGCTGACGAGGAGTTTTATCGCTCTCGATCTCATATTGATATCGGGATGGGTGATTTTTTCGGAAAGTATGCGCACGATTCCGCTGGCGCCGAGGTTGGAGAATGCGTCAAAAAAGCCGTTGGTGTCCTCCGCCCAGCCTTTCTCAAGAAGCGAGGAAAACGTATCGGCCAGCATTCCCGATTCGGCGATTTCGGTTATTTTCTCGGCGGCCAATTCCCTTTTGCTCCTCGGAAGCGATTTATCTTCTTTTAATCCCTGCAGCATTTTCGCCAAGAACTTCAATTCCTGCCAGTAACCTTCTTTGAGGCCGTTCCAGGCAAGCTCCGAGGCGAGTTCGATCGCCTCCATGCTTTCAGTCGGCAGAAGGGACAGCCTGACCGTTTCCCTGCACAAGTAGTTGAAATCGGTCCGGAATCCTCCCTTCGACAGCACTTCTGCGGCTGTCACGGCCAGATGCAGCCCTTTTTGCCGGAGTTCGTTGGTGGGGCTGGAAAGCGATTTTAGCAGTTGATTCAGAAGATCGCTCAGATAATGTTTCTGATCGGAAGCGGCAAGCTTGAAAATCGTCTTCTTGAGGCCGGCGGGGTCAACCTGCGACGGATCGGCGTACCTGAGGGTATTGACTATCAATTCGGATTCCTGAAAAGTGCGCAGTTTGAGAGCCGACGTTTTATCGAATATCTGTTCGATTACGATTTCGGGGGCCCCGACCCTCTTGAGAAGCTTATAGATATCTGAAAGGGCGTTTTCGTCTTTATACTTGGTGAGAAAATCGGCGAACAACTTGCGCAGACCGGCCAGCGTTTCCGGCTTGATATCGTCATCGAGCCAGTTCGTGGAGAAAACCGCTTCCTCGAGGAGTTTCTTCCCCTTATCGGCTACTATATCGCAAAGCGTTTCCTTAAAATACCTGGAGATATACCCGAGACGAAGATCGATACCGGTCCATTTGAGAATGTCATCATCGGTCTTCAAATTGTTCATATAGTAGGCGGCGATGACTCCGGGCCGTTTAATGATGATATTCCTGGTTCTTCTCGAAAGGGAGTATTGATGGCTCTCCCCGGAGACGCCGATTTGATCGAAATTGAACAGCCTCGGCGGACGATCGAAATTCGCTTTGATGGCGTCTATATTTTTCGATTTCAAAACCCTGGCCACGTTGTCGTCATAAGGGCCGGGCCTGGAGACCAGGAGGCTCAGGAAATGGTACAGGTCGCCTACGTTCAGGTTCGAGCAAAACACGATATTGGCCAGCTTGTGTTTCTTCAAATCGAGAGCCAGGCCCGAAACGTAAATGGTATCGTCTATACAGATACCCTCGGCCAGGAGCAGATCTCTGAACAGTTCGAGGGTGAAGCTGTGTTTGAAGGCGAACACCTTGTTGAGCATCTCCAGCGGTTTTTTCAATGTGTCCTGGGTTACGGGATGACCGAGCGGATACATTGCCAGACGACGGGAACTGCCGTAAAGGTCCCTCAGAATTTCCAGGCTGAGCTTCTTAATATCCACTATTCTCCGTCCCTCTCCGTTTCATAACAGTACAAAAAACCGTCCTCGCCGGCCACGAACAGCCTGTTGCCGCAGGTCACGGGAGGCGCGGTGATCATCCCGTTCGTCTCCTGATCCAGGACTATCTCTCCGCTGGACTTGTCCGCGAAATAAATTTTGTGATCCAGCCCGACAAATACCGCGAATCTATCGATCAGACCGGGTCCTGTCTTGACCGGACCCTCGATCTCGGTTTTCCAGACAACGATTCCGGTGTCGAAATCGAGTTTGAAGAGAAATCGGTTATTGGTTCCGAGGTAGATTCCGGAGCTGTCGCAAGACGGCGCTCCGAAGACCGGCGACCAAAGCTGACGTATCCAGACCGGCTCGCCGTTGCTCATCTTGAGCCTTGCCACTGTGCCGTCCACGGCGGCGAAGAAAAGCTGATCTTCGAGTATGACCGGCTGGCCTTTGATTCTGGCGCCGGCTTGGAAGCTCCAGAGCCTTTGGCCGCTGTCGAGATCGAGACATTCGATCAAGCCTTTGTCGGCGAAGACCACCACTCCCGTCGAACAGGCTTCCGCCGAGCGCAATTCGGTATCATCCAGCTTCAGATCCCAAAGTCTTTTGCCTTCGATAATATCGAAGCAGCGCAGATAGCCGAGACCGTCGAACCATAGTACTCTGTTTTCGAATATAGCCGGCTTGCCGAACCATCCGGACAGATTCGTTTCCCAGCGAGCGTCGCGTTTTATCCAGTTTACAACCAAAAGCCTGTTTCCGCCTGTGTTTACAACGACCAGTGATTCAGAGGCCGCAATAGAATTGACTATGGGCTCCCTGAATCTTATTTCGGCAAAACGGTGAGGTTTATTAGTGGAAACTATGCTCAGCTTATTATCGGCAAGGGGTATTAATAAGACACCAAGGGAAATGGCCGGGGAATACTCGACCGAATTTTGCAGGTCCAATTTCCAAAGAAGCGTTGGCTTGCTTTTCCCGGGATTTCCGCCGTCAAAAGACCCCGCTATGCATGGGTCTTTGACGGCTTCCAGGTTAATTGGCCGCGACGGCACGCAGGAAATAAGGCACGTTCCCGCGGCCGTCGCTGTTAAAGTGAGCTTTCTTAGAAATTCCACCCGAAAAAGAAATCAAAGTCGTAATTATTATTCACCGATTTGAAGTCGGTCTTTCTTGAAAAATCGAACCTCAGCACGGTAACATAACCTAACGAGACTCTGATTCCAAATCCAAAACTACCCCTGACCCCGTGAGACCCGAAATCCGGCGAGTTTGGGGTCGACTTGTAATCCTCCCAGGAATTACCGACGTCGAAGAAGATTGCTCCCCGGATAGCCTGGAATCTCAAATTCCCGATCGGGAAACCGATCAAAAGATCATTAACCAGCGGGAATCTCACCTCGTTGTTGATCAAAAGCAGGTTGTTGGCGTAGAATTCCCGGCGATCGAAACCGCGCAGCGACCAGCTTCCGCCGAGATAGTATCTCTGTTTATCGTGTCCCACGGATTTCAAGTACATCAAACGGGTGGCAAATGCCGAGGCCTGCCCCAACCGGAAATAACGTCGAAAATCGACATTGTAAGTGCTGTTGAAATGTTTCAACCCGTCCAGATCGAGAGATTGCGACATGCTGATATTCAGCCGAGTGCCGTCGATGGGGCCGGTGGGATCCCAAATCGACGTGTCCTTGATATAGGACAGGGTAATCATCGAGGTAGCCGCCTTGAGCGGTTCGCCGATAGTGAAAGTCGTGTCTTTCTCCAGGCTGCGCAGGTACAGAGAACTCTCCACGCGCCTGTAACGGGAGATGGGGTAGCTGGCGTAGAGAAATCCGCCGTATGTTCTCTCCCCGATAAAGCCGTAATATCTTTCCGAATATTCATTGTAGAAATGGAAAAGCCCGCCGCCGAAGTTCATTCTGTGCGTCTTGTTTATGTAGGTCGCCCCGGCGTTGATACTCGCCAGGAAATCTTGCCGGGTGTCGGCGGTGTTGTAAAGCAGGAAGTAATACTGATGATTGCCCAGCATGTCGGTCAGGGCGAACTGCAAGCCGCCCATGGAGCCGACAATGGGATCGTAGGCGACGGCGGATTGGGCGATATCGAAAGAGAATCTCGTCTTGTA
Organism: uncultured Ignavibacteria bacterium; assembly: GCA_964503405.1. GTDB lineage: Bacteria > Zixibacteria > MSB-5A5 > UBA10806 > UBA10806 > JAZGHS01. The sequence continues at coordinate 19,964 of CAZDAH010000027.1, read as the reverse complement.
TTTCGCCGAACCCTCCGAAAGGTCGCCGCTGAGCCTAGGGAAATGCCAGGCGCCGTTAGCGTCGGTAAGGCTCTGCTGTTTCTCGCTCGAAGCAATGGGCGATTCCGGCAGATCCATCTTGTAGATATGGAATCCGAAAT
>CAZDAH010000027.1:13147-19814 GCA_964503405.1 uncultured Ignavibacteria bacterium | reverse complement strand
AGACGTTCTCGTGGGCGTAGCCCTCGGCGGCGGGATCGAAGACGCCGGTAACGAAATCTGTCAATTGCATGGTGCGCTGATAACCGTTGGTGACTCCGTCGAGGACGTACAAATTCATGGCCCCGTTGCGATCCGAGGTGAATATGATTCTATCGCCGGCCCGGGTGAAGCGGGGCGATTCGTCGATCTGGCTTCCGTAGGTCAACCTCTTGATTTGCTTGGTCATAAGATCATACATATAGAGGTTGCGCGCCCCCTCCTCGCCGCCGAAGCTTCTATCGGAGGAGAAGGCGACAAGATCGTCTGTAAAAGAGAACGACGGCGTCCTGTCAACATAGATATCGTCGGTAAGGCGCAGGAGGTTATCTTCGTTCATCTCGTAGAGATAAAGATCGGATTGCCCGCTCTTTGTGATTCCCTCGAAGACGATCCGCAGGCCGTTGGAGGACCACGATGGCGACGAGATGGAAATCAGCGAATCGAACTTGATCTTCCTGACCACTTTGCCTCGTTTGGTGTCGTATATATTGAGCGCGTCGCTCTCCTGGCTTTTGGAGGCGAAGGCGATAAGGCCGTCGAGATTGCCGTCGAGACCGGAATCTATGAAATGCAGGGATTCATGCTGTTCCGATCGTCCCCCTTTGACCAGGTATTTATAGTGGCTTTTCTCGCCGTCCAACGGCATTTCGGCGATACTGGAATATCCGAGCCTGTATGTCTTGAAGGCGATATACTCCTTCCGGCCGTCTTTTGTATCCTTGGTGAAGAGAGCGGGCTTGATATTGTATCCGTCGAATGTCAGTTTTTTCGCCACCCGGTCGGGGAGCTCCTGGTTTTCGATATAAGGGTAATATCTTTTGCGCAGCCAGTATTCCCACTCGGAGCCGATTTCCCTCAGCGATTTGCCGTAGGTAATTTTAACGACCTCGGCGAAGGTTTTGGCTTTCCACCAATTATCGAAGAGGTCCGAAAGCTTATCGTCGCCGTATGCTTCCCCGAGATAATTGAGGAGGGACTGCCCGACCTTGTACATCAAGAAGCTGCCGGAGATGCTATAGAGATTCTCGATGGGAATGATGTTTCCTGAAATGGTCATGTCGCGCATGAACATATCGGCTTCGCTGTCCCAGCCTCTCGACCAGTATTCGGCGATCCCCTCGGTGAACCAGAGCGGCGGATGAGTGATATTGTTTTTCCGGTGGATTTTGGCCACGTAGGCGATTTTCTGCATGGTAAATACGTGGACGATCTCGTGCCGGACCACGTGGGCGAAATCCGAATAGGAGCCGTTGAACGGGATCACCACCCTTTGTTTGAAGAATTCGGTGAAGCCGGCGACGTTCTCCGGAAGAATACCGGGGACGACATTGGTTTGCTCGAAGAATACAGGAGAGCTGTAGACTATGAACGGTATTTTCTTTTCGACCGTGTGGTTGAATTTTTCCTGCAAGAAGGTATATGAATCCTCCGCCAGCCGGGCGGCGGCTTCGGCGATCTCCTGTTCTTCCGGATAGAAATATATGGTGAAGTGTTCAGTATTGAGAACTTGCCAGTCGAACTGCGTATACTGAACCTTGTTTTGACCGAAATAATACTGCGCCCGGGCCGCGCCCGCGGCCGCCAACAAGAGAATAGCCGTTGTCAAAATCGTCCTACGAAGCCTCATAACACTCCCTTGTAAAGGTTAACAGTTTCAAACTGAAACCTGTTCCCTGTCTCCTTGAAGGCACAAAAGAGGCTCGTAAGACAGTATTTTTTTCCCCGCGTATAAATTAACCTGAAATTCTGTATTGTCAAGATGCAAAGTTTGAACAGTTCTCCAAGATATTATGGCCTAATGGATTAACCCGCAAGATTTTCCTTTTTCCCCCTCTTGCCGATGACATACAGGGCTAGAATCGAGATCTCGTAGAGCATATAAAGAGGCAGGCCCATCATGGCCATGGAGAATATGTCGGGGGGTGTCACGACTGCCGAGACTACGGCAATGGCTACAACGGCGTATCGTCGGCCTTTGCCCAGCATCCTCGCGTCGATTAGACCCATCTTCCCCAGGAAAAGCGAAATTATGGGCAGCTGGAAGACGATACCATAGGACAAAGTCGTCCACATGATAAAATTCAGGTATTCGTTGATAGTCAGTACCGGATCGACATTCTCAGGAGCGATATCCATCAAGAATCTTATCGTAAACGGCAGGACCCAGATAAAACAGATGGCTGAGCCAATTAAGAACAGAATCGATGATAGCACGACGATGGGCGCGACAACACGTTTTTCGGAGTGATATAATCCGGGCATGATGAATTTCCAGATCTGGTAGATTGTCACGGGAATTGTGAGGAAGACCCCAACGAGAATGGAGAGCTTGATTCTAACGGTAAATCCCTCCCCCACTTTGAGGAAATTCAGATTGATGCTGCCGTCGGGGACGGCCTTTTCCAGGGGCCAACGCAGCCAGGCGAAGAGGAAATCGGAAACGGTATAACAGGCGATCGAGGCGATTAGCAGGGCGGCCAGGATCTTGATGATGCGCCAGCGGAGTTCCTCGAGATGCTCCAGAAACGGCATTTCGGCGCCGTCTTTAGCTGTCAATCCGCTCCTCCTCGGAGAGATTCTCGACTTCCCGGGTGAATTCGGCGACATCGGTGAATTTGCGGTAAACGGAGGCGAACCTTATGTAGGCGACCTCATCGATTTCCCGCAGCTGCCTCATGACCAGGGTGCCCAATTCCGACGATGAAACTTCGGACCGGTTGGAGATCGATTTGATTATCTCATCCGCCGCCTTCTCCACTCGCTTGCGCGATACCGGCCTTTTGCGCAGCGCTATTCTTATGGACGATACCAGCTTATCTCTTTCGAACGGCTCGTATCGTCCGTTGGATTTGACCACCTGGAGGGAACTGGGAAGCGCCTTCATGGAATTGACAAACTCGTCCTTATCGTTGAAGTTCTTGTGAATCGAGGCGTAACGCACGTAGGCGACCTCGTCGAGTTTTAAAAGTTCCCTCAGGACATATTCGCTGATACCGGAGCTGGTTATCTCGCCGGCGACTTCGTTCTTGACGGCGGTAGTAATATCGGTGACCACTGCCCGCGCCCTCTCGATGGAAACCGGACGATTCTTCAGGACGAGCATGAGACTGGAAATAATCTTCTCACCGTCGAAAGGCTCGCGGCGGCCGTCTGATTTAACAACAGTCGGCCCGGGCACTTCGACTTGCTCGTATGTAGTGAAGCGGTTGCCGCAGGCGAGGCATACGCGCCGGCGGCGGATAGCCCGGCCGTCGGCGGCGGGCCGGGAGTCGATGACCTTGTCGCCGTCGAAATTGCAGGACGGGCAAATCAAATCGTTATCCTCACTTTATCTCCAATGGACGCGCCGAAGAAGTCGTCCGCGCGCCCCCGGTTGAGACCGATCTCAAGATATCCGAGGCTGCCGATATAGGCAAGCGGCTTTCCGATCGGCACGTCAGAATAGGTTTTCAAGAGTCTCAAGGGCCCGCACTCCCCCAATACCACAGATGCCAATTTTGGCATCATCCCCTTTGGTATATTAGCCATGAGATTGCCGAATTTGTCAACATCGATTATCTGCCCTTCTATGCCGTCGGCGATTTCGCGCGGGTTCGGCAAGTTCAAGATCACCGGCGCTTCGATCCAGCCTCCGAGATCGTCGGGCGACTTACCCGAGGCGAGCAGGGCGGCGGCCGGGGCGAAAATATCGCGGCCGTGAAAAGTCGGGGAAAACTCCCGCCTTCCGAGCTTGTTCGAATCGATCTCCAACCAGCGGGCATCGGGATTATCATCGATGAGTCGGCTGAATACGCCGTTGTCGGGGCCGACAAAGAAATACTTGCCGTCGCGGCCGATCAGCGCTTTGCGATCCGAGCCGACCGTTGGATCGAATATGATCAAATGGACAGTCCCTGCGGGGTAGAACGAATAATATCGTTTCAAGGCGATTGACGCTTTTACTATGCCGTCCAGATCGTGAGCGACATCGATTATCTCGCAATCGGGAGCCATCGATTTGATTACCCCTTTTATCGTCCCGACATAACCGTCGATAGTGCCGAAGTCGCTGGCGATGGTGATAATGCTCATTTAGAGTTTGATCAGGTTCAGGCCCGTAGCCTCATCCGGGCCGCGTCTGATCTCTTTCCCGCCGGGGATTATATAGAATTCGCCCGTAATCGCCACGACGGCAGAGAAAAGGTGCCCCCCGAAGACGTGGAATTCCTTGTCGGAGATGACGACGTGGCAATGGAGAATCGTCTCATTGCCTTTTTTGGAGAAATTGCCCGATAGACTTAGAAGCTCGAATACGCCGTCGAATTCCCTGCGGATATACTGCTTCGATTTGACGTCGAAATATCCGAGAACGACCTTCTCCAGCGCGCCGATACCTCTGACGGTGCCGGAATGAATGGAGTTTTTGGCGGCAAAACCGCCAAGCGATGAGACGACTTCGTCGCCGATATCGCAGCGGACGATGAATCCGGTATCTATCTTCTTGCTATCCATAAACCCTCGATTCTAATCAGAGCATTCCGATCTGACCCAGGCGGCGTAATCCTCGGAGACCGTCTCGGCTTTATTGGCGATGATCTCGGGGCAGTCGTAGGAGTGGTTCTCTTTGATAAATCGCGTTATCTCGTCGAAACGCGAGCGGACCGATTTGATAATCAATAATTTCTCAGATTGGTCCTCTATGACTCCTTTCCAGCGGAAAACGGATTCTACCGAGACGATGTTCACGCAGGCGGCCAGCTTGCCGGAAATCAAACCGTCCGACAGCTTCATCGCCTCCTCGTCGGAGCCGCAGGTGGTGAAGATTATTATTATGTCGTCTATTTGCGCACCTCCCGGCCGAGGATTTCCTCGATGTCGGTCACTTTCCCTTTCAGGCGGCCTTTGGCCCCGGCGCGATCGTCGACGGTGATGCGGGTATAAACGCGCTGAGAACTCTCACGAAGCTTGTCGTGGCATTGTTTGATCAGCGCCATGACTTTATCCCAGTCACCCTCGACCAATGTCCCCAGGGCAGTGGTCTGGTAATCGAGGCCGGATTTATCGATCAAGTCGATCACCCCGGCGACATCCTTGCCGAGTGAGGAACCTTTATCTACGGGAAAGGTCGAAAACATGGCCAGCATGGTCAAGCCCTCCTTTCGAGATGAATGATAATAAAGGAGGCGGGGATTGGCAAGGAGGATGACATGGAATATATGCTACCGTAGTGGTACAAAATTTCGAACCCCCGACGGGGAAATATCCGACCTGCGGCGACCTGAAAAGGCGGTTACTAAGCGGGAACTTAGTAAGCAGAGGAATGATGCCGGATCAAGTCCGGGATGTCAGAATGGGCTTTGGGGTATTAGGACGTCGTTTCGCTCCTTCGTGATACAACGGGAATTTTTGCAAGGGGCATGAAGAGGGGCAGGATCAGGCGACTCGAGGGCACGAAATATTGCTTGACGCCGGGGGGGGCAGCTATACTCTCATCTTAGGTTACAAGAACTAACCTAAAAAAAGGAGGCCGACATGCCGGTCCAATTATCAAACAAAGCGCTTGCTGAAAGAATAGAGCAGATCTTTGCCGACGCTCTCCTGAGGCAGCAAACGATAAACGAAATCGAGTTAAAAGGTCTTAAACAGTATGTCAAAGACAATTTCTCCATGAGTGCGCAGCAGACCCAGAAATTCAATCTAATTCAAGACAGAAGTTGGGATAAGATGCAGGGAGCCGTGCTGGAGCCGTTGAAGGATAATTTCGACCTCGCCGTTCATCTTTCCAGACCACCGGATTGGGGGAATCCTATTCTTTTTATCGGGATTCACTGTGAGGACATTTTTGATCCCGATGATCCGGAGCATCCGATCGGACGGAAATGCACACTTGACATTGGATTCTGCTGACAAAAGATTTGACTCACGGAATTCGAGCGCTAATCCACTCTACTTCCGCCTGTTGAATAGAAATACCGAAAATCTCTAAGAACTTCGGAGAAATGTCTTCTGATTTTGTATTATAAAGACTTCTCAAATTCTCCGGAGTATTTGAGGCTTCCAGGTAGGATAGGAAATCAGCCCAGGCAAAAACTGCATCCCCGACCTTTCTTTCAGCAGAGTCACTAATTCCGAGCTTCTGGGCAATTAACGACAAGAAGCCTACATCTATGGTGGCCCTTGCACCTGTCGAGATCAGCGTTTTTGCGAATTCAAGATCGCTGGTGAGCAGGTCGGCGATGGGAGGAACTATTCGAGCCCGCCCTATCGGCCCCGTTTGAAACATCGCTCTGTACGCGATGGCCTCCTCCAATATGCCGTTACTGCCCGGAATCCTGCCCTTGAAAACCGGCCAGAATCGGGTGTAATATGCCTCCCGGCCTTGCGCTTCATAAATGGAGTCGATTCTGACTAATTCCGGTTCGATACCGCTCAAGTCTGTATAATAAATGAATCGTACAGCATGCGCCAACTCGTGTGTCAAGAAAGGAAATGTGCTATAGCCCGCGAAAATCACAGCTACACGCAGGTTGTAAAGAACGTTGCTTGAGTAAGTGCCAGGCTTGCGATAAATGGAAAATGAACACGTGCCCCCGATGTCCTGTTCTACCCCATCTTTGCCAAAGAACTCCTGATTCTCACGAGGGCCGGG
>CAZDAH010000027.1:11735-13137 GCA_964503405.1 uncultured Ignavibacteria bacterium | reverse complement strand
GGCCGGGGAATAACACAATCTGGATTCTTGCCCCTGTCTTCTCGGGTTCGTCAGGGATCGCGTACCACTTCTTCTTTTCGGGATAAAACGAACGAATGAGCGAATCCAGTACTCCATCCTCATCACTAGGGATCAATAACTGCGCCTTGATCTCATCCAGAGACTGTTCCAGATAATCCCCCAATGCTTTTAACTGCAGGCCGTTATATATGCCAGCTTGATAGTATATGATAAAGCGCTTAGTTGCCATTTGTTGCCAATATCCTATCGCTTTTATGTTCTGTGCTCCCTCAATGATCGACCGATAGTAATACTTCATGCTTTTACGGAAAGACCACCCCAGTATATTTTCCATCTGAATAAAGTACTGTTCAGGAGCTTCTACTGATTCATAGAAGCGATCAATATCAGGGGACTTAAATTTTCGCTGTAGCAGAATGTCGAATTCATTGACAATATCGTTTATGACAACGCTATCGACGCTAGCTGCATGTCCCGTTAACAGCACTTTTCGTAATGCAAGCAGGCGGTTTTCATGCGCATAAAGATTCGCGACACAGAATAACAGCACCATCAAGATAAGCGGCCGTAATTGGATGAACCTGGTACAAAATATATTGCTTACCGTAGATGCTCCTCTTTTTTCGAACCTCCAACGAGTAATCAGGACACGGCCTTGACCTATTGATAATCTGCTTGCATCAATATTAAATTATCCTCCGAATCGCGACAAGAAAATTCTCCGTGATTTAGTCCGGTTTTCCGAACCGCCCTTTCCGTAGGGGAAGCACTGCCTATGATGTGGTTCGATATTGCTTTATGGTCTGGACGGATGAGGGATTTTTAAGGACGATAATGATCCAGCTGACTGGCCCATTAAGGCCGGATGACCCGTTTCTTCACTTCCACAACTCCTTATACAGCGGGAACCGTTCGCATAGCGTACGGACCTCTTCCCTAACCGCGGAGATGACCGTCTCATCGTCGCGGCCCTCGATAACGCGGGCGATCATATCGCCGATCTGGCGCATCTCATAGACGCCCATGCCTCGGGTGGTCACCGCCGGGGTGCCGATTCTGATGCCGGAGGCGACAAACGGCTTGCGGTCGTCGAAAGGGACCGTATTCTTGTTGACCGTTATGCCGGCCTGTTCCAATGCCCCTTCGATCTTCTTGCCGGAGTATTTCAGCCCGAGGAAGGAGACGAGCATCAGGTGTGTGTCGGTGCCGCCGGAAACGAGGCGCAGACTTTTGGATATCAGAGTCTCCGCCAGCGTCCTGGCGTTTTCGACTATCCGCTTCTGATATTCGTTGAATTCCGGCCTTAACGCTTCCTTGAAAGCGACCGCTTTGGCGGCGATGATATGCATGAGCGGGCCGCCCTGTATGCCGGGCATGACCT
>CAZDAH010000027.1:3465-11725 GCA_964503405.1 uncultured Ignavibacteria bacterium | reverse complement strand
CAACCAGGGCGTGATCCGGCCGTTCATCCAGAATCTGCCGGGCATGACCTCGCGGTCGAGATCAGCGGCGTATTTTTCTTTGCACATGACCATGCCGCCCCTTGGGCCACGCAATGTCTTATGCGTGGTGGTGGTCACAAAATCGGCGTAGGGTATCGGCGATGGATGCAGCCCGGCAACGATCAGCCCGGCGATATGGGCGATATCGACCATCATAAAGGCGCCGACATCGTCGCAGACACGCCTGAACGCCTCGAAATCGAGAATGCGCGGATAAGCGGAGGCGCCGACGATAATCAGTTTCGGCTTGACCTCTCTGGCCTGCTTTAAAAGAGCGTCGAAATCGATAACCTCTGTCTCATTGTCCACAGTATAGGGGACGACCTTATAGAGCTTGCCCGAAAAATTCAGCGGCAGGCCGTGGGTGAGATGTCCTCCGCAAGTTAAATCCAATCCCATGACCGTATCGCCCGGCTTGAGCAGGGTGAAATATACGGCCATATTGGCCTGCGAGCCCGAATGCGGCTGGACGTTGGCATGCTCGCAGCCGAATAGCTGTTTGGCGCGGTCGCGGGCGAGGTTTTCGGCCTCGTCCACGTGGGCGCAGCCGCCGTAATACCGTTTTCCCGGGTATCCCTCGGCGTACTTGTTGGTCATGACGCAGCTCATCGCTTCCATGACCGGGTAGGAGACGAAATTTTCCGAGGCGATCATCTCCAGGCCGTCGTGCTGGCGATTGACCTCGTTTTTTATGGCCGCGAATATTTCCGGATCGGCCGTTTGCAGACGCTCAAGCATCCCCTTCCTCACGTTTCTTTATTTTATCTATCCGCCTTTGATGCCTTCCGCCTTCGAATTGAGTTGCCAGGAACTTATCCACTATTTCCTCGATCGATTCCGGCGGCGTGTATTTCCCGGAGAGGACGAGAACATTGGCGTTGTTGTGCGAGCGCGAGAGTTCAGCCATCTCGGCGTTCAAGGCCAGTCCTGCGCGAATGCCCTTTACCTTGTTCGCGGATATAGCCATCCCGTTGCCGGTCCAGCAGGCGATCACGGCGAAGTCGGCCTTCCCTGCCGCCACCTCTTCCGCCGCCTTAATCCCGAAATCGGGATAGTCGGCGCTATCCTCGGAAAAGGTGCCGAAATCGGTGACTTCGATACCCTTTTCTTTCAGATACTTCTTGACCTTGTTCTTGAATACGAAGCCCTTATGATCGGCGCCCAGGGCAATCTTCATTTTACGTAAGTCAGCCATTTGAATTTATCGTATTTGCTGTCTTCGAATATAGAGAAGAACGCTTTCTGCAGCTTCTCCGTTATCTGCCCTCTCTTGCCCGCTCCTATGGGAATCCCGTCGATGGAGCGAATCGGGGTGACCTCCGCGGCGGAGCCGGTGAAGAAGACCTCGTCGGCAATATAAAGCGCCTCGCGGGGAATCTCCTCCTCGATCACCTTAATGCCCAAATCATTGGCCAGGGCAATCACTGTGTTGCGGGTGATGCCGGGGAGTATCGAGGAGCCGAAGGGCGGGGTGATGATGGCGTTATCGCGGACTATGAAGACGTTCTCGCCGGAGCCCTCGGAGACATGTCCGTAAACGTCGAGGGCGATCCCCTCGATATAGCCGTGCGCCCGGGCCTCCATGCGAATCAACTGGCCGTTCATGTAGTTAGCGGACGATTTAGCCATGGCCGGCATCGTGCCGGGGGCGTTGCGGCGCCACGAGGACACGCCGACGTCGACACCCTGCTCCAAAGCCTCCGCGCCAAGATATTTGCCCCACGGCCAGACCGCTATGGCGACGTCGATAGGCACGCCGGTCGGATCGACACCGAGATGACTGTAACCGCGATAAACGAGCGGCCGGATATAGCAGGCTTCGAGTTTGTTGATTTTGATAAGCTCGATAATGGCGGAGTTAATATCATTTCTGGAAAACGGGATCTCCATACGATAAATTTTGCAGGAATCGAACATGCGGTCGGTGTGGTCTTTGAGCCTGAAAATGGCCGGCCCCCGCGGAGTTTTGTAGCACCTTGCGCCCTCGAAAATACCTGAGCCATAATGCAATACGTGAGCAAGCACATGCACCTTGGCGTCGTCCCAATCCACCAGCTTACCGTTCATCCATATTTTATCAGTCTTTTGGAATGCCATTACTCCTCCGTATCATCAGAAATCCCGAACGACCGACGTAGGTAATAATTCCGCGCGCAATATACGATAAGAAAATAGCGAATTCAATCTATTATAAGAATCTAATTGGGAAACGGAAGGGAGATGGTATCCCCCTGTTGATTTGGGGGAGGGATGGGAGGTATGAGATTGGAAATTGGATGAGGAAGTACAAAATTAGCTTTCGGTAAAAAATGGGCGCCGATTTTTAAATTAAAAATCATGGACAGGCCCTACCCCTGTGGTCCTAAAGAGCTTGTGCAAACAAAACCTTGGATCACCTGAGGGAGGGCCATGTGCCCGCTTAATTATTACACAAATATGCGCTTAAGTAAAGACCGAAAATTGCTTCGCTACGAGCTGGTCAGGTACGCCCGGGAGCATGGGGTCAAACCCGCCGCCAGAGCCTTCAGGACTACTCCCAAGACGGTGCGCAAATGGTTCTCCCGCTGGCAACCCGGCTCCCTGCGCGGCCTGGACGATCAAAGCAGAGCGCCCAAGAGCCCGAAGTGTAAGATCCCCCCCAGCCAGAGGAAGAAGGCTATCGAGTTTAAGAAAAAACTGAAAAGCTTCGGAGCAGAGAGGATTAAAAGAGATTACGGCCTGACTATCTCCGAGAAGGCCATCCGCCGGATCTGGAAGGAGGAAGGACTGCTCAAGAGGAAACGCCGCAAGCATAAGACCAAAAACGACCTGCGGGCAATCAAAGCCCAATGGCGGCTCTTCCAGCAGACGGACATGGACACCAAGCACCTCTACGACATCCCCGAATACTGGCCGCAGATGAAAAGACATCGTCTGCCCAAATATCAATATACCGCCAGAGAGGTCGTCTCCGGCCTGCAGTTCTTAGGCTTCGCCCAGGAATGCAATCTGACCAACGCCACTCTCTTCGCTGAAATCCTCATCCAGCACCTCCAGCAGTGCAACGTCAGCCTTAAAGACTGCCGGATTCAAACCGACAACGGCAGCGAGTTCATCGGCCCCTGGTGTAACACCGGGATATCCCCCTTCACTAAGGCCATAGAAGCCGTAGAAGGTCTCCGTCATCAGACCATCCCTCCTGCCGCCCATACCTACCAGGCCGATGTCGAAACCGTGCACCGATCCATCGAAGATGAGTTTTACGAAGTGGAACCCTTCTTCTCCCATCAGATCTTCATCCAAAAAGCCAGCCAATATGTAATGTGGTACAACGTGGGCAGAAAAAACAGATCCAAAGGTCATCAGACCCCCTGGCAGATCATCCATCAACGCGACCCCACGATAAAACCGAAAGTCGCAGTCCTGCCAGCCATCGATCTCGATCAGGCCTTGAAAATCAAACTTGCAAACTCAACTAAAAGGGGGTATGATCTTATTCCGTATCCCTTTAAAAGATTCTAATCCAGTCGGTCCGCGACGACGCCGATATTCGCATTGCCAATGACAATGAGTTCGTATAGTGCTAACGGATATTACAATTCGGCCGCAGGCCGCCAACACGAAGTTGCTGGAGATTGCGGCTAAATTGTGCCCGGATAAATAAAAGTATACAACTCTGTCGTGTAAGAATAAGTCTTGACAATACCAGAGGAATCCATATCTTATCGTGGATCTATGTTTCGATTGTTTTTTGACAGGCCTTGCAAAGCCGCGGAATAATAGACTTCCTCCAAATCGCCGCGCGGCCGACAACACAATTAAACAGGCGGAGGGTTCATGCGAATATTGATCTTGCTAATCGTTCTTTCGGCGCCATCGCTGGTCAGAGCGCAATTCAACGATCACGACGGTATGTTAACTGCGACCTGGTCGCCCCCGGAGTTCGGAAACCCGCTTGATCATTACATCTGGTCGTATGAGATCAACGCGGTGACCGATTCGCTCGCCGGCGAATCCCCGGCCGGGGACACGTTGGAAACGTCGGCGGTTCTGGCCGATATCGGCGACTGGGCGATATTTCACATCCGGGCGATCTCGATCATGAATGACACGTCGGTGGTGGCTGTCTCGGACACGGCCTATTACAATCCGGAGACCGGAATCGGCCCTCCGACGGGGGTGAACTGGATACAGGGCCCGTAGCTTTCGAGCTGCTGGTTCACCCCAATCCGACTAATTCGGGCCTGACGCTGCGGTGGCAGGTTATTGACGACGGCTACTACGGCGTCTATATCTTTGATATTCTGGGAAGAAGAACAGGGACGATTCGTCAGGAGCGGATGACTGTTGGCGCTTATTCGCAAAGGGTTGATCTCGATTTGCTCTCGGGCGTTTATTTCGCCGTTATTGCCGGCCCTGCTGATCGGCGCGTGGTTAAATTTACCGTCTTACGCTGAGGACGGTTTAGTCTATCCCGATACTGCGGGAGTCGAATTCACCTGGCAAGTGAACGGCGACACGGTCACAGTTGCCATATTGAACCCGACCGCCGATTCGCTGACTCATTTCTTCATATCCGATGATACTGATTCTCAGGCGGTGTTGATCGACTGCCTGATAGACGGTATATCGATCGACCCGCTCGAGACTGACAGCGAATTCGGGACCGTCTATCCTGATAAATACACAACGAGATGGATTATCGACCACCTCGCGCATAGCGTGATAATGCGATATTACTCCAGCGCCTATGGCGATTATAAGATGAACTGGAGCGCGGGTCACCCCTATCCCATATTCGGAATGATGCCGGGAATAGGGCCGCCGGTTGACCCAAGATACGTGGAATAGGTTGGCAGAATACGCTATTTGTGTATCCCCGGCTCGGTAAGCTTGATAAGATCGAGGATCTGATCAAGCTTCTTAGGTTCGATCAGCTTCTCCTCAAGCAAAATCTCGCGCACGGTCTTGTTCTCGGCGTATGACCGCTTGACCACCTCGGCCGCTTTCATATACCCGATCACCGGATTCAACGCTGTCACCACCGCCGCCGATGACTCAGCGTAAATTTTGCAACGCTGCGGATCGGCCTTTATCCCCTCTATGCAGAAGCGGGTAAGGACGTCGACGGAGTTGGTCAGGATGGTCATCGATTCGGGAAGCTTATAGGCGATAAGAGGCATCATGACATTAAGATCGAGCTGCCCCGCCTGAGCCGCCCAGAGGATCGACTCGTCGTTGCCTACGACCGCGAAACAAGCCATATTGGTCATCTCGAGCATAACCGGATTAACCTTGCCGGGCATAATCGATGATCCCGGCTGACGGGCGGGAAGCAGCAGTTCGGCCAAGCCGGTCTTGGGGCCGGAGGCGAGCAACCGCAGATCGTTGGCGATACGAGAGAGATCCTGGGCGAAGTTGCGTAAGGCCGACGATACCCCGACGAAAGGGGCCATGGACTGCATCGCCTCGAAAAAATTTTTCGCCGGCCTGATGTCGAAGCCCGTTTGAATGGCCAGATTCCTGGCGACATTTTCCCGGTACGCAGTATGGGCATTCAGGCCGGTCCCGGCGGCGGTGCCGCCGAAACCAATCTCGCTGAGTTCGTCGACTGCCCGATTGATCCACATAATATGTCTTTCGACTGCCCCGGCGTAGCCGGAAAACTCCTGACCGAGGCGGATAGGAACGGCATCCTGAAGATGAGTGCGCGCTGACTTGATTATGCTATCGAATTCCTCAGCTTTATCGACGAAGGCTGCCCGCAGCGTCTCAAGTGATGATTTAAGCAATGGGCGTAAATACAACGCCGTCAAGCGAATAGCAGTCGGAATAAAATCGTTGGTCGATTGCGACATGTTGACCGTGTCGTTGGGGTGGATCGGCTTGTAATCCCCTTTTTTAGCGCCGAGAATTTCGTTGGCGCGGTTGGCGATGACCTCGTTGCAGTTCATATTGTGGGAAGTGCCGGCCCCTGCCTGGAAAATATCGACGACGAATTGATCCCGAAGCCTGCCCTCGATTATCTCGTCGCAGGCCCGGATGATGGCCCTGGCAAGCTCCGTATCGATCAGCTCCAGGCCGCTGTTGGTGACACAAGCCGCTTTTTTAGCCTGGGCCGAGGCCCAAATGAAAGCGGGATGGGCGTAAATGCCGGAAATGGGGAAATTCTCGACCGCCCGCTGAGTCTGGGCGCCCCAGTAAGCGTCGGCGGGGACTTTGACTTCGCCTAAAGAATCTTTTTCAACGCGAATTGTCATTTTTACCTCTTTTTCCATAGATAAACTGAATAACTACCATAATTGAAGGAGGATTTCAAGCCCAAAAGAAGGTCTAATTCGGAATTGGCAAAGGACCGTTATTGGGATGTCGCGAATTCGGTACAGTGCTGATAAAGTAGATGCCCAGAACCGACAGTTTGCAGTCGGGGCTACCCCCACTACGCAAACTGATTAGGTAATATGGTCAAAGGTGTTTCGGGAAAAATAGTTTCTTACAGATCCGTTAGACCGGGATTAGATTCTTACGCCCCTGCTCGCTTTCGGCGAGCGGGGATCAGGATGACGCGAAAACTTGACGTGCTGCCTGGTCGCCTGACCCGACAGTTTTGGTGTCGAAACCGCGAGGGTTTCGACCTACTAAACTATGACATTCGATTTCATTATAACCTCCGTCGTTAAAAGCGGCGATATTTGTTGCCTGAGTAAATATAGGAGGCGGGATTTGGTTGTCTAAGGAAAAAAATCGAATTATAGCGTGGTTCGAGTTGCGGCGAGATGGAGTCCATCGAATGGGGCGATCCCGCTTGTGCCGGGACTCGGAGTGTCAGAATATTGCTTCGCTCCATCCAGACACAACAGAAATAAAAAATAGGGCGAATATCAATTCGCCCCTACGGTTCTCATCCGCATTTCTTTTTGTCATCCGTTCGCACGGAACGGCCGGGCGGCGACGCTCACGACTGGATGCCCAATTTGGGAAACAGGTAACGGGTCAGAAAGAGCCAGACGCCGATTATGACGAATATTTCGAGGACGTCCATTATTTCCATCTCCTCAATCCTCTCAAAGTCGCGGTCATAGCAAGCTATGACACGCGGGAAACTGCGGCAGCGCTCGGTGGAGTTGGGTCAGGGCCCACCAGCGTAGGGGCAAACGACCCGACACCACATAATGACGTCTTTTTTGTCGGGTTCCTGCGGAACCCGGCCTACCGCCCTCCTTGTCATTCCAAACTCGATTTGGAATCCACAGGTTGGTCATTGCGTGAATTCCTGCTTCCGCTGGAATGACACCACGGGCCCGGTTACTTCCTTAATCGACCTCCTTGAGTATCATACGAGAAATAACCAGCCTTTGTATCTCGGAAGTTCCCTCGCCGATCTCGCAGAGTTTGACGTCGCGATGGATTCGCTCGACCGGGTATTTGTCGCCGTACCCCTCGGCCCCGAGGATCCTGATGGCTGCATAGCTGACACGATTGCCGACCTCAGAGGCGTAGAGCTTGGCCATGGCCGATTCTTTGGAGAAACGCTTGTTGCCGGCGTCTTTGAGCGCGGCGGCGTGATAGACAAGGTGGCGGGCGGCCTGGATCTCGGTGGCCATATCGGCCAGGTTGAAACCGACCGCCTGAAAATCGGCGATCGATTTGCCGAACTGCTTGCGATGTTTGGCGTATTTTAAGGCGACATCGTAAGCGCCCTGGGCCAGGCCAAGAGCCATGGCCCCAATCGAGATGCGGCCGCCGTCGAGGGTCTTCATGAACTGTTTGAATCCCTCGCCGGTTTTGCCCAGGAGGTCGCGTTCAGGCACGAGACAATCATCGAAATGCAAAAAACGAGTATCCGATCCTCGCAGGCCGAGCTTGTTCTCCTTCTTGCCCGACGAGAATCCCCTAGCCCCGGCTTTTATGATGAACGATGATATCGAATGGGAGCCGGGGTCGTGCGACGTTCTGGCGGTGAAGACAAAGGTCGCGGCCACTCCACCGCTGGTTATCCAGCACTTGGTGCCGTTGACTTTGAAGCCGCCGTCCACTCTGGCCGCGAATGTTTTGGTGCCGCCGGCGTCAGAACCGGCTTCGGGCTCGGTCAGCCCGAAGGCCGCCAGCTTCCCGCCCGACGTTATATCGGGCAGATATTTCTGCTTTTGCTCTTCGTTTCCGAAGGCGTAGATCGGCCAGCATCCGAGGGAGTTGTGGGCGGCGAGCGTGATCCCGGTCG
>CAZDAH010000027.1:0-3455 GCA_964503405.1 uncultured Ignavibacteria bacterium | reverse complement strand
TCCGCACAAGTTCCTGCGGGAATATCTGTTCGCGGTCGATTTTGCGGGTTATCGGCTGTATCTCGGACAGTGCAAACTCGCGGACCTTCGTTCTATACGCTTCCTGTTTATCGTTAGTCCACATCTATTTTTTCCCCAGGTTTCTATAGATAACCATGCGCTGCGCTTCCGACGTTCCCTCGTAAATCTCAGTAACCCGGGCGTCGCGGAAATATCGTTCGACCGGATACTCCTTGACGTATCCATATCCGCCGTGAATCTGCAAGGCCTCGTTGGCCACCCAGTTGGCGGTTTCCGAGGCGAAGAGCTTGGCCATGGAGATATATTTGGCGGCATCGCGGCCGAGCTTATCCTTCTTCCAGGCGGCCGAGTAAGTGAGCAGACGGGCGGCCTCGATACGCAAGGCCATATCCGCCAGTTTGAACTGAATTGATTGGAAACTGGCGATAGGCTGGCCGAACTGGCGACGTTCCTGCGAGTATTTATGCGCTTCCTCGAAAGCCGCCTGGGAGATGCCGACGCCCTGGGCGGCAACGCCGATCCGGCCGCCGTCGAGCAGGGACAATGCCACTTTGAAGCCGTGATTTTTCTCGCCGATCAGGTTCTCTTTGGGGATCTCGCAATCGGTGAAGGAGACTTCTCTGGTATCCGACGGTTTTATCCCCATCTTCTTCTCTTTGGCGCCGAGATTCAGCCCAGCAGCGCCGGCGTCGACTATGAAGCAGGAAATCCCTTTCGAGCCGGCAGATTTGTCGGTCAAGGCGAAGACTATAAACAATTTCGCAACTCCCGCCGACGTTATCCACGACTTGGTGCCGTTGAGGATGAATTTGTCCCCTTTCTCGTCGGCTGTACATTTCAACGATCCGGCGTCGGTGCCCGATTCCGGCTCGGAGAGGCAATATGACCCGAACAGTTCGCCCGAGGCCATACCGGGGAGATACTTATCCTTGAGATAATCGGAGCCCCAGTCGTAGATCGCGCGGCAGCAGAGAGAATTATGCACCGACAGGCCGATCATCACTCCGGCCGAACCGCGGGCCAGCTCCTCCATGGCGCAAACGTAAGAGAGCGTATCGAGATCGAGCCCGCCGTATTTCTCCGGCAGAAGCATGCCGAAATAACCGAGCTTGGCCAGCTCTTTGTATATAGCCGGAGGAACGGCCTCTTCCTCATCCATTTTTTCGGCGGCCGGCATGAGCTTCTTCTCAGCGAACTCCCGGGCCGCCTCGCGCATCAATAGTTGATCCTCACCCAACTCAAAATCCATCACACCACCTCGATGTTGTATTTAAAGATTACTTACTGTAGTCGTAAAAACCCCGTCCGGATTTGCGCCCCAGGTAGCCCGCCATAACCAGCTTCTTAAGCAGCGGGCAGGGACGATATTTCGAATCGCTGAAACCATCGTATAATACTTCCATGATGTCAAGGCAAACGTCCAGACCGATGAAATCGGCCAGCGTCAGCGGCCCCATGGGATGATTCATGCCCAGTTTCATCACCGTATCGATATCCTCCGCTTTGGCCACCCCTTCCATCAAACAGAAGGCCGCCTCATTAATCATCGGCATCAAAACGCGATTCGATATGAAGCCGGGGTAATCGTTGACCTCCACCGCCGTTTTGCCGATCTTTGTCGACAGGTCGTGGATGATCTTATAGGTCTCATCCGAGGTTGCCTGTCCCCGAATTATCTCCACCAGCTTCATGATAGGTACCGGGTTCATAAAATGCATGCCGATGAATTTATCGGGACGGCTGGTATCGGCGGCCATGGCGGTAATGGGCAGCGACGATGTATTCGAGGCGAAAATGGCTTCCGGCTTGCATACTGAATCGAGTTCCTCGAATAACTCCCCCTTGGTGTGGGAGTCCTCGAAGACAGCTTCCACGACCAGATCCGCGCTTTTGACCTCGCCTAATTTCGTTGTCGGCCTGATGCGGGCCATGGTGACGGAGATATCCGCGGCGGTGATATCCCCCTTTTTGGCCTGACGTTCCAGGTTCTTTTTGATTGTCGCGATTGCTTTGTCCAGAAATTCCTGTTCGGTATCGACCAGAAGCGTTTCGTAACCGAATTGGGCGAAAACGTGGGCGATACCGTTGCCCATAGTTCCCCCGCCTATTACCGCTACATGTTTGATTGGCATTTATTCCCTTTCGTTGATCATTGTTAAGTTCTCAAGAAACCGGTTGCGTCAACAAGCCGTAGGTCAAAACCCTTGCGGTTTTGACTACACCGGCTGCCGTCATCCTGAGCCCCGCCCTTCGGGCAGGGGCGTAAGGATCTATTCGTTGGACTCTCATCAGATTATTACGTCGGTCCATACGGATCCGTTGGACCTTCGGCTTCCTCATAATGACGGCAGGCATTCAATCTCAGCAGGATTAAATCCGTTTCGGTTGCTTCAGGATGGAGTCCTGTATATTGGACTGCATTCTGAAACCATTCATCATCCTCCGTCATCATCGGTCCAAGGCACTCATGTACCTCCCAGCCCCCAGGTCAGACAGGAATGTCCGACCTGCCAACCCCACTCTTCGTATTAACCTGCGCTCCCGGCCAGGAATGTCAAATCGCAGGCGATTTGACCTACGGCACGATTTCGAATTCCAGCAGCTCCAGGACCTCCGTCGCCCTGATCGAATCTATGATATTCCCCGAGCCGTCATCGATATAATCGGTTCCATAGTCGAATTCATCGCGCATCAGGCCGTCGTTGGAAAACCAGTGAAACGAATCGTAATAAAGGTGGCCCGTATCGCCGTCTATCAGCCGTTTTCGAATAACGTCGCATTTAATCGCCGTATCCGCGACATTTATGTATTCGATTCCGGCTACGTTGCAGCGGACGTCTCCAAGAGACTCGGTATGCGAGGTCCAGTTTTTGCCGCTGGTTATGGGGAGATCGAGAATGATATGAGGGGGATTGAAGTATACAGGCACCTCGTCGCCCCAGGGAAATATGGTGATACGTCCGTACTCCCTCAGCTGATTCTCCACGATAGAGTAAAGGTGACGAGCGACATATGGATTCTGGTCGATGGAATCGGCACGTACCGTGGAGTCATCGACGGCGATCATCTGGATGCCGTCGATTACCGTATCGGGCCCGGCCACGTGTCGGATTATAGAGTTTATTTCAGTCTCCGTATATGATGAATCGCTGAAGCGGAAATTGTGATGATTCTGCTCGTACACCCACCTGCTGCCGGCGGTCAGCGGGAAGGTGGAAGTGCCGATATATTGCGATTCGGTAGCCTTATCCGAACAGGCGGCCAGCACAAGAGCGCCGACTATGCCCATCAGAGATTTTGAATTCATCTTATCCTCCGAGACAAGAGTTTGTTCAACGTACCTGACCTCCAAAGTAGGTCAAGTTCCCCCGGAACTTGACGATCTCTGCATGTCAAATCCCGGAGGGACTTGACCTGCGCTACTTCACGAGCTC
>CAZDAH010000026.1:21133-26919 GCA_964503405.1 uncultured Ignavibacteria bacterium | reverse complement strand
CGGAATAAGGCAAGAGACAGATTTGTCAATAAGAGATTGCACGGCCGAGAATGGAAGGTTATCAGAATTTGGGAATGTGAAATAAAAAAAGGTAAACTGGCCAAAAAAATCAAATCAATATTCATGTGAATGAACTTAATTCGAATTTAATCAGAAGGAGACCGCGCCGAGCTTGAGGAGACAGTAGATAAATTGCTATCGATCAGGAT
Source organism: uncultured Ignavibacteria bacterium (assembly GCA_964503405.1). Taxonomy (GTDB): domain Bacteria; phylum Zixibacteria; class MSB-5A5; order UBA10806; family UBA10806; genus JAZGHS01. The sequence goes on along the minus strand of CAZDAH010000026.1, from coordinate 26,710 downwards.
GTCGTTTCACTCCATCTTGATCCCGGTTGTTCGATATGCTTGCCACAATCCTCCCTTGATTTCCCCGATATTTTCTATTATAACCCACCCGTGAAAACTAAAATAATCGCTTTTACGATTCTGCTGGGAGGGCTCTTGGCCTGTACACCCGCTAACCACGACCCTGAAACAATCCACCGCGACGCTTTAGTCGTCGATCTGCACAGCGATACGGTTCTGCGCATGGTGGAGGAGGGATTCGATTTCGCGAAAAAGGACTCATCCGGCCACATGGATCTTCCCCGTCTGAAAGAGGGCGGGATAGACCTGCAGGTCTTCGCCTGCTGGCTCGATACCGATACCCCCATCGAGAAATGCCGGGCAAGGGTCGATCAGCTGCTCGATTCCCTCGACGTCCAGATCGGGCGCAATCCCGATAAGATCGCCGTCTGCAAAACCGCCGGGGAGGCGGAGAAGATAATCGCTAACGGCAAAATCGCCGCTTTTTACGGGATCGAGAACGGCGTGGCCATCGCCAACAGCCTCGACAGTCTCGAGCATTTCTACGATCGCGGGGTGCGCTATATGACATTGACCCATACAGCGTCGAATGACTGGTGCATATCATCAGCGGATACTGCCCCCGCTTTCCACGGCCTGACCGAATTCGGCAAGGATGTTGTCCGCAGGATGAACGAGCTGGGGATGATTGTCGACATCTCTCACGCCCATCCGTATGTCGTGGAAGAGGTTCTGAGAATCACCGCCGACCCGATAATTGCCTCCCATTCCTGCGCCTATGCCCTCTGCCCGCATGATCGCAATCTCACGGACGATCAGATAAAGGCCATCGCTGATAACGGCGGCGTGATCGGGATCAACTTCTACACCGGTTATCTCTCGAAAGAATTCAACGATCTGGATAAGGCGTTCGAGGCCGAGCATAAGGCGGAGATCGATTCGTTCAAGGCGCTATATAAAGACTACGGGGAACGTCGTCGGGCTATGAGGCATATCTACGCAGAATTCGGCCGCAAAGTCGATTCGCTGAATATCGATTACACGATTATCCTCGATCATATCGATCATATCGTGAACCTGGTGGGGCCAGATTATGTCGCCCTGGGCTCCGATTTCGACGGCGTGCACAGGATACCCAAGGGAATCGATGATTGCTCGCTGATGCCCAATATCACCGCCGGCCTGGTGGCCAGAGGATATTCCGAGGCCGATATTAGGAAAATTCTCGGCGGCAATTTCATGCGGGTGTTTCGGCAGGTTTGCGACAGATAGCTCGATTGCGCTTGATCGACCGCTTTTAATCCTCTATAATCAATTTGAAGGAGCGGCTGGATTTAAAGGATGGGCGCCAAAGACGCGAAGATTGATTTCTATAAAATTATCGAAAAAGGGAGTGTCACGCACGATACCAGCCGGTTTATCTTCGAACTTCCGCATGACGCGCGGTTTGATTTTTTGCCCGGAGATCATATAAACGTCTACCCCGACAAGTCCGACCTGCTGGAGTTTCGCCCTTACACGCCGACATCCACGCCCGATGATTCCGGCCATTTTGAATTGATTATAAAACACTACCAGGACGGCATGGTCTCGAAATATATGAACGGCCGCGGAGAGGGCGACGAGATCGCGGTCAGCGGCCCGCATGCCGGGCGGCATTTTGCCGAGGGGATGGCTGGCAAAGTCGGTATGGCGGCCGGCGGCACCGGGATCACCCCGATGATCGCTATGATCAGGACTATCCTGCGTCGCGGCCTCGACGTGGAGATCTCGCTCCTATTCGCCAACAAATCGGTCGACGATATCATCCTGAAGGATGAGTTCGATCGTTACGCGGCGGAAAAAGAGAATTTCAGCCGCTACTATATAGTCGACAAACCTCCGGATGGCTGGCATATGGGCACGGGCAGGATCAATTCCGATTTGATGAAAGAGAAGCTTCCGGCGCCGTCGGATGAGACCGTAATTTTCCTGTGCGGTCCGCCCTTGATGCAGCTTGATCTGCGCAAGAAACTTATCGAATTGGGACACCAGAAAGAAAAGATTTTAATACCTTAGAATCGCCAGCGATATTATATTCCTCACAGAAAGGCTACGATATTGGCAAAGCGGGCTGATTACAAACGTGTCATTCTGATCGCACTTAGGGCTACGGCGCGATTCCTGGGAAGCGTTCTGTTTCTGATGATTATCATGTTCGCCGTCGGCGAGGGAATACCCAACCCGTTCGCGCTCGGCTTTTCGGAGACAATTACCTTCTTTTCATTCGTGATAATGCTGGCCGGCCTGATTATCGCCTGGAAGCTCGAGGGAATCGGCGGCCTGATTGTACTTGGCGGCTACCTGATGTTCGCCGTGGTAAACCCCGGCTCGGTATCGATGAACGTGGTGTTTATATTTCCCCTGACGGGAATCTTATTTATTGCGTATTGGTGGATACTCGAAAAACAGAATCGCCCGAGAACCGACTCGCAAAACGGGCGCCAATAATCGACATCTCGCAGATTAATTCTCCATAACCGGCTATCTGGCTATTCATAATTGTTTCCGCAGTGTTCTTGAGATCAAAATTCTTCCGGTGGGCCATCAATGCAGGTTCAGACCGTCGCCGGCCAGGCCGCAGCAGAGGTCTCGTTACCTGGGGCAGAACGCTTCAATCAGGTTGAGGCCATCATCGCTTATTTCATGGCCGGGGAAACTGACATTTTTTATCTCCCCGTCAAAGGCGTCTTTAAATATGATTCTCAAATCATATACTCCCGGCTCAATCTCAAAATCGCCGACATGGATTCTTCCGGGAAGATAACGCGCGCATCGAAGATCGGCGTTTTCGGAAATGTCGGTGGCCACGTCGATAGCCGCTTTCTTCAGCCATCCTTCGAAACCGCCGGAATCGGCCTGCTGTTTGGCCTTATGAGCAACCAATCCTTTGGTCACCGCCCGGGCCACCGATTTCAGATAAATCAGAGAACTCTTGGCTTTGAATGTTTCCCCGGCTACATGGGATACTTCCTCCAAAAGCCCCAGCCGACCCAAAAATCGAGAATCGGCATATACTTCTATGATTGCCACCTCGGAGTAACGTGGCACCAGCCTGGGGATTGCGAATTTGAAATAATAATCCTCGCTGACAGGCATCGGCAGATGCCCGTACTCGGCGTCCTTGTTTTCCGAATCGGTATAGAGGACCTGAACAAGATCGAGATCCTTATCGGTCCGAATGCGCAGATTCATTGCTTCTTTCGTCGGCGAAAGCCCGGCCAGCGCCACTATACTCAGAAGCGCTCCCTGTTCCGACGTTTGCTTGACCTCGGGCATGGGGAAATCGTATATGTGCGGCTGAATCTCGAAAGCGTCGGAAAGATGATCATGATCGATCCGGGCGTCGTCCATCTTCCCCTCTGCGGCGTAGTTCCTCATACTCAGATAGCGGGCAAAAGCGTCGTTGTAAAAGCGCACTTTGGCTGCCTCATAGTCGATCGGGACATTATCCCCGGACTGCTCATTCTGAGCGTTGAGTTCGTCGACCATCGCGCCGTATTTCTGTTCCAGGAGCGCCAGCTTCTCGTTGGCCCGGCGTATCTCCACGAAAGCGTCGTCGAACGAACCCAGCGAAATGTAATTCAGGGCCATCAGGAGATTGGTATAAAGTATCTCATAATCCTCCCCGGCGTATTCGAGGAGGTTGTCGTTGAGCATCATCGATCCGACGGCCCGGGTAACGCTCTTCGTGAAGAGCTCGTCGGCCGCTGCCTCTGCCGACATCAGCCTGGCATTGCTCGAATCTGGCATGCCCGCGTAATGATAGAGGGCGCCGGAATCGAGATAGTAAAGCAGGCGGTCTTTCCGGTCGTATTTGCCGTCGTTGCGCGCCTTTTCCACCCGTGCGGCCGCTTCTTCAAAATTGCCCGCCGTCACGTCAGCCGAAATCGGCTCATGGAATTTCGTCCTTGTGACAAACGCGCCGCATCCCCATAGTGCCGTCAGCGAGAGGAGTACTATAACGATTCCAACGCGGCGATATCTTACCATTTGGTGCTGCTGCGGGATATCTCTTTCTTGATCTTCTTGGTTCCAATCCAGACCTTTTCGTTCGTTTCCACGTTAATCATCTCCAGATCGGTCTGGTAGAATACGATCTTAATCTTCTGCGACTGATCGACAATTGTCTTTATGGCTCCCATGACGAGGAAATCCGCGCCGATCTCCCGGGCCATCCTCTTCATTGATTCCTCTGAGGCATACTCCTGCTGATCGGCACGCTCGTCGCGTATTTCATCGCGTTGATCGCGGCTGGCCACGAACCGCACCTGTCCCGAATTGATCAGCTCCCGCTCCATATCTGTCGTAAATGTCTCGGTATCGATATGCTCGTCGGAAAAATTCCTTATGGTGCCGACCGTGACCACGGGCTTATGCCCCTGATTTTCGATATATGTCATGATCCAGGGTCTCGACAGACAATCGTCGATCATCTCCTCCGATACCAGCCGGGCGTCGGTATCATTCCACTTGCCGCTGACATCGGTAATCGTACTGCTGTCAAGTCGAGTTACTTTTTTGGTACCGCATCCCAAAACCAACGCTGCCGCAAGCAGCCCCGCTAGAAATACTCTCATCGATCCTCCTTGAAGAAATCTCTTATCTTATCGATCCGGCGATATCAGTCAATCGAGATTCGCGCCGCGAGCCTTCTCGCTGTATTACGCGATATCGGCCCGTTCCGTTCACACGTTATTTATCGGCAGACGGGCCAAAAGTCAAATCTATTCGTTGTCACTGAGAGTATCTGGAGTCGCAAAAAACCTCGAACAATGGCTGAATGCGTCGAATCCCCGTTTACCCGGAACAGATCAAAACCTTGTGACCGCAGAACCTTTCCATTAATCGCTTGACTATAAAGCCCCATTCGATTTTCATGCGTCGGGATGGAGCGAAGCGGCTTCCTGACGCCGGAATATCATTTGAAGATTACGGTTCTTTGTGAGGATAGACGGAGGAAATTATGGGTAATTTCAGGGTACCGATACCGCAAAATGAGCCTGTGTATTCATACGCTCCAAGTTCGCCCGAGCGGGAGAAACTGGTTAATGAAATCGAATCGTTAAAAAAATTTAAAACCGATATCCCCATGATTATCGGGGGTAGAGAGGTATTCACCGACGATAAAGTCGAGATCTCAGCCCCTCACGATCATAAGCTGATATTGGGAAAATATTCGAAAGGCGGCAAGAAGGAGGTCCAGGCCGCCATCAATGCCGCTGCCAGTGCCAAACCTGACTGGGAGGCGATGCCATGGGAGCATCGAGCCGCGATCTTCCTAAAGGCCGCCGATCTGCTGGCCGGGCCGTATCGCTGCAAGGTCAACGCCGCCACCATGCTGACCCATGACAAGAACGTATTCCAGGCCGAGATTGACGCAGTCTGCGAGCTGGTCGATTTTTTCCGCTACAATGTCTACTACACCGAGCAGATTTTCGATATGCAGCCGGATAATCAGCCCGGTATGTGGAACCGGCTCGATTATCGCCCCCTGGAAGGATTCGTCTTCGCCGTGACCCCGTTCAATTTCGTCTC
>CAZDAH010000026.1:17782-21123 GCA_964503405.1 uncultured Ignavibacteria bacterium | reverse complement strand
CCGGTTTGCCTGATGGAGTGATCAACATGGTGACCGCCCGGGGCGCCGACGTGGGCGAATTGATCCTGAAAAATCCGAATTTAGCGGGGATTCATTTTACCGGCAGCACCGGGACCTTCCAGACGATGTGGAGATTAGTCGGAGAGAACATCAAGAATTACAAGTCGTATCCCCGCATAGTCGGAGAGACAGGCGGCAAGGATTTCGTAGTCGTTCACAACTCGGCCGATATTTCCCAGACGGCAACTGCGTTGACCAGGGGCGCCTACGAGTATCAGGGGCAGAAATGCTCGGCGGCATCGAGGGCCTACATCCCCAAATCGTTATGGCCGAAAATCAAGGACACCATGACCTCCCATGCCAAAGAGATGAAGATGGGGGCGCCGGACGATTTCGGCAATTTCATTAACTCCGTAATAGATCGGGACGCTTACAATTCGATCAAGGGGTATATCGACTACGCCAAAGGCTCCAAAAACGCTAAAATCGTCTTCGGCGGCAGCTGCGACGATTCCACGGGATTCTTCATCGAGCCGACATTGATCGAGGCTGCAGATCCGCATTTTAAGACAATGGAGGAGGAGATCTTCGGCCCGGTGCTGACTGTGTATGTTTACGACGACAACAAATATCTCGAAACGCTGAGGCTATGTGATTCGACGTCACCTTACGCTCTGACCGGGGCTATTTTTGCCCGCGACCGCGAGCCCGTAATCGCGGCCTCGAAGATACTCAGGCACGCCGCCGGGAATTTCTATATCAACGATAAGCCGACGGGGGCTGTCGTGGGCCAGCAGCCGTTCGGCGGCGCCAGAGCCTCGGGCACCAACGACAAGGCGGGCAGCCTGCTCAACATGATCAGATGGACGTCGCCGAGGACCATAAAGGAGAATTTCGCCCCGCCTACAGATTACAAGTATCCGTTCCTGGAGTAGGAATGCGCCGTCAAGAATCCTTTCCTGACGGTAATTTGCGGATATCCGTAGGGATAGGGTTAGCCTAACCCTGCTAAGTGTCTTCAATGTGGCGTCAGGTGTTATTTTTGACGCTTCTCTGCCGGCGGCGAGATCAACTTCCGTCCATATCGATTTATATTGGCTATTGCTTTTCGATAGACCCGATAATTATCTTTACATGGTGAATTTTCACCATATTTGGTTGTTTTGATGGCTGACACGAGAATGAACTCAGGAAATAGCATGGCCGGGAATTTCAGAAGCGATCGGCACACATCCAAACTATTTCTTTTCTATCTGCCGCTCTGCTTGCTTGCGGCCTCGACTGCCATCTGCCCCGCAGCTTTCTCATCCGAATTCGATAGAATCCGCGCCGAGTTCGGCGTCTACAGCGGCGGTATCGGGCTCGACGCGGGCAAGATCGTGTATGTCGGCTCCGACCGCACCGTTTCCAACTACCATTCCTCCGGCAGCTCTTACTTGGGAGGAATGCGTCTAGGAGCCAGGATATATTCCCTTCTTTGGTTTGAAACATCGATTGGCGCTTCCACCGAGCAATACCTGACGTATCTGGTCGAACAGGGGGAGAATACCTATTACGAACCGGACACGTTGAGCATCGAGGAATCCGACGTCATATTCCTCTACCGCGCCGGGTTGTCGATAGATCTTCTCAAGGGGCCGGTCAGGCCGTTTATCTCCGGCAATCTGACCTGGATTTTGATGCAGGACGATTCCGTGCGCGGGTTCGGGTATGGAGGCGGAGTGAAGTTCAGAATTCACAGTAAAATCTCGTTACGCCTCGATTATCAGGTCTTCAAAGCGCAATATGAAAGCTCGATCGGCGAGACGGTGCCCTATTACCCCGATCCGGGCGATCCCTGGAACATGGAATTGCGAACGGTGGAGTGGCCGTTTAACGATGATTTTTCGTATGGCGAAATCAGCCTGGGGGTGTCGGTGCTGCTGGGGAAATAGGCCGCCGGCGTGGCGAGGAAATCTTTGGCATTCCTTCCGTCACGATATCATTGGCACAACCCCTGAAGGGATTTTCCCCACATTTCCTTGTAGCGGGGAGGCAAGCTCCCCGCCTGCTTTCCCATTCCCATCCCCACCCCTGGATTCCGGATCAAGTCCGGAATGACAGAGTGGTCGTCGGGTCAGGCGACCTGACGACACAATGAATCCACATATGTGGCGTCAGAAGTTACTTCTGACGCCTTCTACGGTTACTGTTGGAAGTAACTGCCGACAGCACAATATCTCAATACTCCGCCAGCTCCTCGGCTACCTCCAGCACCTTGCTTTGCTGGGGGATGCAGGCCTCGTCGCCGTCGGGGCCGTAGGCCACTCGGGCGTCCTGGGCGGTGATCAAGCGCACCGGCGAATCGAGATACTCGAAAAGCTGATTGGCGATGTAGGCCGAGATAGTCGGCCCCACGCCGCCGTAAAAGCGGTCCTCGGAGACGACCAGGACTTTGGAGCAGTCACGCACGGCCTTGTCTATGGCCTCCCAGTCTATCGGCTTAACAGTACGTAGATCGAGCACCCGTGCCTCGATCCCCTTCTCTGCTAATTGCTCTGCTACTCGTAGCGTCATCGGTAAGGTGATCCCATAGCTGATGATGGCCATATCGGCGGCGTCAGCATGGTAAACCTCCGCCTTGCCGAACGGGATCAATTCCTCGATGGGCGGATATTTAGCCATGATATTGTAGCCGTCCCAGTCGCGACGATTATACAGCGCCACAGCCTCGAGGTAGAGCACCGGGTCGCCGCAAACATACGACGTGCGCAAAAGCCCGACAGCGTCGGCGGCGTTGGACGGCACCACCACGTACAGGCCGGGGATATTGATGAAGGTGCCGAGATTGGCTTCCGAGTGCCACATCGCTCCCGCCCCCTGCTTGTAGCCTCCGTATGAGGCGCGGATGCCCATGGGCTGCCTGACTTTGGCGTTGGAGCGCTGGTAGGTTGTGGCGATTCTGTCTTTCAGCTGCTGGTATCCGGGGCTGATATAGTCTATGAATTGAATCTCAGGAAAAGGAACGCGTCCCTGGTAAGAATGCCCCACGGCTCGGCCGAGAATGCCGGCCTCGTCGAGCGGAGTATTGAAAACACGATCCTGGCCGAACGCGCGCTGCAGGTTTTTCGTCGTAAGAAAGACGCCCCCCTTCCCCTTGAGTTTATTCATCGCCTCATCTCCCTTTTCGAACACCTCTTTGGCAAAATCGGCCACGTCCTCGCCGAAAAGGACTGTATCGTCGGAAAGCATGAAGATATCGAAAAGGGTGTAGTTGATGGCGGTGCGGATGAACATCGGCTTCTGATTCTCGGGCAGTTCGGCGGTCGGGAAAAATCCTCTTTTATGAAACTCCCTGTATC
>CAZDAH010000026.1:9102-17772 GCA_964503405.1 uncultured Ignavibacteria bacterium | reverse complement strand
TCGCATCCCTAACCGAGCCTTTTTCCCGCACCATCTCTTGCCACAATTTCTGAGCGTTCTCGGGCTTGTAGCTGTAGACCTTGGTCAGAATATCCGACGGTTTCTTATAGTGAATTTCGGCGGTGACCTCGGCGGAGATTTTGGCCACTTCCCCATCCCACTCGTCGTAAATCGCGGCCAGTTGCTGCGGAGTGAATATACCCTCGTCGATCATCTGTTTGGCCGCCTTACGCAACGGGTCGTTTTCTATATGATAACGCTGAATCTCCAATTCCATGTAATGGGTCTGATCGTCGGAGCCTGAATGCGAATCCTCGCGGGTGACATTGATATTGGCGATGGCCGGGCCTTTTCCGGATCGTACATGGTCGATCATGCGGCGGTACGCGGCGATCGATTCTATGATCTCGGTGCCGTCGAAATTCTCGATCAGCAAACCGAACCGCTGGAACCCCTCAAATGGCGTGGTTGGATTTCCCTCCGGAAACTGCTCATAAACGCTGGTGGAGATGGCCCAGCCGCAATTATAGATGGCGAAAAGATTGGGGGTCTTGTTATAGACTGAGTAGAATACCGCCCGATGAAATTCAGGCGACGATGTGGAGCCCTCGCCTATGCAGCAGTTGACGATTGAGTCTCTTTTGAATCGTCCCCCGGCAATACCGACCGGCCCGTTAATGGGCGTGGGATTCTTGATCCCTTCACCGAGTCCGGCGGCCTCGAGGGCGTGCGATCCGGTCGGGGATGCTTGAGGGAGTATTGCTAACTCTGGATACGACGAATGCGATGCCTGCAGCATGCCCCCGGTAGCCTCTGCCCGGCGGTCTCCGACCGCCTCGTATATTTTTTGAACTATGGGAACTCCCCTGTACATATCGAAGGCCTTATTGCGATAGTACCCGATGTGAGGATCGTCGGGGCGGAGAGCCTGCGCCGCTATGACGTCGATCAGCTCCTTCCCCCCGCATCCGATGAAGAACCGGCAAAAACCCTTGCGCAGGAGAATTTTCTCCTCATGCTCCACTCGTCTTGCCAGGACCATGACGCGATACATTCTCAGCAGCGTTTCGCGGTCTATCCCGCCGTAATCGTCAAAAATTTCTTTTTTCGGTTTTCCCGGTCTTAATTCACTTATCCAGTCTCTAATTTCGAGGTAAGCCATCTGAAAAAACCGCCTTTTCTTTCGAATCGAAAAAATCGAGATTTCGTGAATGCGCAGTCCATCGTTGAGTAAACTATCATAATAAGGCGAAAGTTCATATGGGAGTATTTTTTTGGGCTAATAATGGGAGAAGGATGTCCGCAAAGACACGAGGAGGCGTCCGCTCGAAACGCATTGGGCCCGCTTTAACTGATTAGATTCAAACGATTTATCCAGAAGAATCGGTATTCCGCCCGTCAAGTGTTCTCGCGGCTATCGATTTTGGCGTGGAAAATCAGTATTCAGTCCGGAAATGGGAATCATGACCAACCGTTTACCGAAGCAAATGCGGCCTTGAAATTCGTTAATTATTTGCCATACAAGGAACTTACGATTATCTTTAAACCGCCGGAAAATAAACCCGAATTTAGGGAGCGTTCGATGAAGGATAGTAGAAACGAAATACTGGCTCGGCAGTTGCTGGACTACTCCGTCAAAATCAAGAAGGGCGAGGTGCTCTACCTGGAAATAAAAGGAAAAGAGACGCTCGAACTGGGCAAACAGGTAATACGCCTGGCGACCGAAAAAGGGGCTGTGCCTTTCTGGTATTACAGCGACGAGTCGCTTATAAGGCAGTGGCTCAAAACCGCCGACGACGATCAGATCAAAAAGCAGGCAGAACTGCATATGGAGTTGATGAAACGATCGGATACATATATCGGGCTGCGCGGATCGGATAATCCGTTCGACCTGGCCGATATCGACTCGGGACAAATCGAAAAGAATAACAGGCTCTTCTACAAACCTGTCCACCTCGAGGAAAGAGTGCAGAAGAAAAGATGGGTGGTATTGCGTTTCCCCAACAACGCTATGGCCCAGCTGGCCGAGACGTCGCAGGAGACGTTCGAAGATTTCTATTACGACGTTTGCTGCGCCGATTACGCGAAAATGTCGCGCGCGATGGACGGACTTGTCAGCCTCATGAAATCCACCGACAAAGTGCGCATTAAGGCCGCGGGGACCGATCTCACCTTCTCGATAAAAGGGATACCTATAATAAAATGCGACGGCATCCGCAATATCCCCGACGGCGAAATCTATACCGCTCCGGTCCGCGACTCCATCAACGGGACAATCGAGTATAACACGCCGTCGCTGAAAGAAGGGGTGGTATTTAATAATATTCGCTTCAGGTTCAAGAATGGCAAGATCACCGAGGCTTCCTGCGACGGCCACGACAATAAGCTCAACAAGATCCTCGATACCGACGAGGGAGCGCGTTATATAGGTGAATTTGCCCTCGGTCTGAATCCGTTTATCCTGAATCCGATGAAGGACACGCTTTTCGATGAGAAAATCGCCGGCTCGTTCCACCTGACTCCGGGACAATGCTATAATATCGCCCCTAACGGAAATGATTCGTCGATACATTGGGACCTTATACAGATACAACGCCCCGAATACGGCGGCGGGGAAATTTGGTTCGACGACAAGCTCGTTCGCAATGACGGAGTCTTTATTGACCCCGAGATCGAGAATGGATTCTCAAAGGAAAACCTCAGGGGGACCAAATCATGGCCGACCGGTTCCGATTGACCCCCACGGAATGTAATGGCTGGCGCGAGCAAAGCGACGGGACGCGGATTGTTTGCCGGAAACTGTTCGCGGCCTGACCTTGTTTATGTAGGCAAAAGGTGAACTCAGGAGAACGGAAATGAAAACCGGGGAAATACAGGCGCGGGTACAGGATGCCTCCACAGTCGAGGAGACGTTAGCGCGCATGAGAGCCAAACTGAATAATGTGGTCCCGGAATTCGAGCTGGATTATAAGGCCGAATTGGCGTTCAAGATAAACCGCCTGAAGAAGCGGATGAACGCGGTCATCCTTGCTCACAACTACATGGAACCGGCGCTTTACCATTCCGTTTCCGATTACGCCGGCGATTCGCTGGAGTTGGCCAGGATTTCGGCAAAGAGTGAAGCCGACATCATCGTCTTCTGCGGAGTGAGATTCATGGCCGAGACCGCCAAAATTCTGAATCCTGGAAAAACCGTCTTGCTCCCGGCCAAAAAAGCCGGATGCTCGCTGGCGGAAAGCATCACCGGCGCGGATGTCCGCAAATTGAAAAAGAGATTTCCCGGCGTGCCGGTAGTTAGCTATGTAAATACCTACGCGGATGTCAAAGCGGAGACCGATATATGCTGCACGTCATCCAATGCCGCGTCCGTGATCAGGCATCTGGCCGGCAAAGGCCACGAGAGAATCATCTTCCTCCCCGATGAATACCTCACCCGGAATGTGGCTGCCGAGACCGGAATCCCGATAATTTTCCCGTCGTTGCCGAAAGGCATAACAAAGGACGATCCGGCAAACTTGAAGCGCGAGCTTATCGGCTGGCGGGGACGATGCGAGGTGCACGAGAAATTTACCGTCGAAGACATCGATAATGTCAGAAAACAATTCCCGGATACTGTTATTCTCTGCCATCCTGAATGCAGTCCGGATGTGGTAAGAGCGTCGGATTTCTCCGGCAGTACCAAAGCTATGATCGACTACGTGAAAAACGTGGCCGCGCCTCGCTATCTTCTCCTGACGGAATGCAGCATGGGGGATAATATCGCCGCCGAGAATCCCAGGCGCGAGATGCTCAGGCTTTGCAGCGTGCGTTGTCCCCACATGAACGAGATTACCATGGAAGATACTCTGGCCGCTCTGGAGAATCGCCGATACGAGATCACTCTCCCCGACGACATCATCCGCAAATCCCGAGCCTCGCTGGACAGGATGTTGGAGATCGGCTGATGCTCAGAAGCGTCTTAGCCGTAATAGCGGGCTACGTGTCGCTTTCGCTGCTGGTCATGACCAGTTTTGCTCTGATCATGGTGATAATGCCCCAAGCCTTCCCCAAACCCGGCGCCGCGCCCGCGGATTCTCTGCTAATCCTGATATTGACCCTCGGATTCGCTTTCGCGGTGATCGGAGGATATCTAACCGCCATAATCGCCGATCGATCCCATTTTAAACATGTCCTGTTCCTCGCGGCTGTAGTTCTCGGATTCGGGATTGTCAATATTGCCGTCGAATACGGGATTATTCCAATGTGGTACCTGCTTACTCAGCTGGCATCGGGAATTGGGGGCGTGTTGGCCGGAGGTAAAATGAGACTGGCCATAAAGCCTGTCCTGTCAAAGCAGGTTTAAAGCGGGCCTGGAATTCTCTGCCGAAATTTACAGATGCCCCGCATAAGTCTTCGGGGTTGTGACCCGTTTAGGGCCTCCATAATTTCTGTTTAATCCCAGCCAGATTAGCTCGCCGTTGGCGATACGGCATTTTTCGAAATCATATTTCTTGCCGCAAAGATACATATACCTGGAACGAAGCAGGTTCCAATAGAACCTGGCCAGCTGCAATCCCTCGCTTTCGGGCAGAACCATATCGGCGGCCGCCGGTCTCGATTGTCCGCTGAATGTCAACTCCGGCTGCATGCGGCACAAGCGCGCGCCGAGAGAGGTCAATTGCCCCAGGTCGGCGCTTTGGAAAGCGGGCACGTAGAGATAGAATCGGTTGTTGGTCTTGGAACGGGCAACAAGGGGAATCTCGCCGGTCAGGATTTTCGAGAATTCTCCCACGGTTTCGGTTTCACCAGCGGCGAAGTCGAATCGCCAGAACGGATGATAATACCCTCCGTTTTCCAGCGGCGCGCCATGAAATTCGGTCAGATTGTATTTGTCGGCCCCGAGCATATACGACCTGTCACAGTTGGCGCAGTGGTAATGCAGCGACGATTCCGAGACCGGCAAATCAAATCCGCAATTGGGGCATTTGTGCTGAACGGGATTAAGTTCCGCTGCCCGGCTGACATCCGCTCCCCTGCTCTTATACTCCGCCAAACCGAAAACTTCATGATATACGTCCTTTGTCAATCCGTCGATGAACATCGTGCTTATTACACCGTCGCGTTCCACGCAGTACGCCCAAACGGGGTAATAAATGACGGAGAAACCCTCCCCTATCATCTCCGACGACAAGTAGTTTTTTTCGACGGCGGTCATTCCGATCCCAAAGAAATATATGGCCATGGCGATTTGCCCTGCCTGTTCCGGGGCGATCGTTATATCGAGCGCTGTCGATTCAGAGAGAAAACTATTTTTATGATAGACCCGCAGCGGCATCACCTCAGGCCTGACCCCGAGAGAATCGAGCCCGAAAATCTTGGTCTCAAAAGCGGGAACGGTAAGATCGAAATTGCGGCATCGTTGATGGAAGACCGTTCTTTTCAAGGGAAGATCGTATTCCGGTTCCTCGGGCTCCGAAATTACATCCTCGGAAAACAGCGCGTAAGACATGCCTTTGAACCTGTAAAATGGAAGATGGTAGAGCTTGTTGGACAGCGGCGTGAACTTCAGGGATAGCCCCTTATCCTTGATATATTTCTCAGCGGCGAATTTGGCCGCGAAATCGTCCAGCTTCGAATCGTAGTAGTATTTTAGAATTCTGCCCGGAGAACCCAGGCGCATTATAAGCCCGCAGTACGAGCACCGCAGGCTTATGGTTCCTTCGAGAATCTCGAGCGGCGATCCGCAGCCGGGGCAGTCGAATACGGCGGAATAGTCGGCCATCGGATATCAACTCCGATTCAGATTTTTTCGCCACAGTTGGTGCAGAATTTCGATCCCGGCGGCAGCTGGGTATCGCATTTGGAGCAAACCAACTTTTCCGTGACGTTTTTTCCGCACGACGAGCAGAATTTGGCGTCGCCCGGCAGGTCCTTGCCGCATTCCGGGCAGCGGTCGGCCGCCACCATGGGATGACCGCACTTGTAGCAGAACCGCGAATTCTGCGGAGTGTCGTTGCCGCAGTCGGGGCAGGTGACCGTGGGCAGGTTTTCCGTCGCCAGATTTTTTTCGTCCGGCGAAAAAGCCCTGGATAGCATCGCCGGAACCATCAGACCGACACCTGCGGCCATGCCCATCCCGGCGCCCGCTTCCGCAGTGCCGTCGCCCGACGACAGCGCCTTGGCCATGGAGTATTTCAGGAAGTTATCGAGATCGCCTACCGCGCCCATCGACGATTTCTCGTCGATCATCTTCTGAACGTCGTCGGGCGGGGTAATTGACGTTATATAAAAGTCGATCAGTTCCAGGCCGTACTTGGAAAACTCCCCGCGGATCTTCTCTTTGATTTCCCCGCTGAGCTCGTCATACTGCCTGGGCAGATCGAGAATGGTTTCCAGTTTCTCTCCGAACAAATCATTGATTCGGGCTACTATGACGTCGCGCAGGTAGCCTGATATATCCTCGGTGGTGTAGGCCGCCTCGCGTCCCACGATGCTGTTTAAAAATACCAATGGTTCCACGATCCGGCAGGTGTAGGCGCCGTATCCACGCAGGCGCACCAACCCCAGTTCCTTATCGCGAAAAGCGACCGGGTCGCGGGTGCCCCATTTGAGATTCGTGAATATCTTATGGTTGACGAAATAAACCTCGCACCTGATGGGCGATTTAAAGCCCCAGGGAAGCGAGAGGGCGCGGGTCAGTATCGGCACGTTAAGCGACGTCAGCGTATGTCGCCCCGGCCCGAGAACGTCGTAACCCTTGCCTGATTTGAAAAAGACGGCCGATTGCGATTCCCGGACGATCAGCTGCGCCCCGGCCTTGATATCTGCCGAGCCCGTCTCCGGGTAGCGATGGATCATATCGGTCCCGGTCATATCGACCCATTCGATTACTTCCATCATGACAGCCATTACACCCCTCCTATTTGACAGGAAATCTTCTCTTCGTTAGCGCAAAAAACAACAAGACCTTCACCGTCAGAAATCCTCTCCTGACGGTATAGTCAGCAGCCGCAGGTCTGGAGCCGAAAGCTCATGACTGCCGAGCCCTTATCGGTATCGGCATTGATTTGGAGGGGATAAATCGCTGTCAATCCGCATGTTTCACTACTGAAAGGCCCTAATAAACACAGCCGGGCCGCCCATCAATCCTTACGGATCCGTTTAGGACGACCCGGCTTTCTTCCCCCCTCGAACGTCCCTCGATAAACGTCGCGGGGAGCCCTGATCCCCAAGGAAGGGGTATATCCTCGGAGGATTTCACACGAGCCCCGAAGTTAACAACTTCTGAAAATCACCGGATTTTCCTTGTGTTCAAGTTCAAAATCAGGTAATATTGATCGGGTTAGGTTTTAAAACAAAATATGGCAGCTTTCCGGGCCGGCGGAAAAAGCGGATTTGAGGATTTTTTGAAAGAGTTTGCCTCTTCTTGCCCCAAAATTGCTAACTCCGGGGCTTAAATAGGATAACCGCCATATTCGAGCACGATCTGGTCGCTGATCTCGTGCCGGAGGGAACAATGAAAAACCCTGATCCCCTGAGCGAACGGGAACGCGCTTTACGAATCGAGTTGGGCAAGCGCACTATAAGTGTGCCTTCCCGCTCCGAACGCGATGAGCAAATCGACCGCGATTCCGAGCATATCCGCGAAATCGGCGGCGCCATTAACACGCTCATACGCGAGGAAAGGCTTGAGGAGGCCGGGCGCCGACTGGACGAGGCCATCTCGCGTCACCCCGACGAACCCGGCCTGCTGAATCTCCGGGTTGTCCTCGACGTTATCGATAAATCTTTCGGAAACTATCAAAAGGCCAGGGAAAGCTGTATCGCCGCGCTGGAGAGCGCGACTGACAGGGATAACGTCTATTACACGTCGCATATATTGAACAACATGGCCCTGATAGCGCAAAAGGAGGGGCACGACGAATACAGCAAGGCGATGTACTTAGCCGCTCATTTCATCGATCGGGAGGCTTTTCCCCCGCTGATTAACCTGGCCGCCTGGAACTCGCGCAAGGGAAATCTGCAGGAGGCGATGGCCTGGATCGAACGAACCCTTGCGACTTTTCCTGATTGGCGGGATAATGAGGAAATAACATCCTTCTTCATAAAGGACGAATCTTTATCGAATCTGAGGAATTACGGGCCGTTTAAGGAAACGGTTCTCTCGGTGATACACGAGGCTAATCAGTATTAAAGGATAAACGGGAGGAACGATGCTGACATCAGTTACTGAGGTGATCATCAGCCTGATGATCTCCATTTTCGGTCAGGGCGCAACCGGGCAGGACGGCGGAGACAGATCAAATGACATCCGGCAATACTCGCCAGACGCCCCCGAAAAAAACGTGATCGTCAGGCCGGTGGAAGCGCTCGGCGGCGGTTTCAAAAAGCTGTAAACAGCGCTATGTTCGATCTTATTCTCGGCAAACCTTTTCAATCATTTGTTGCCGGATACCGGGTTAATTCGGGGGATTTGAATGCCCAATAATGATCGACTGGAAATCAAGATCAGGGAAAAAATAGACAACTGGTTCGGATGCCGTGGCGACGAGTTGGTAACTTGTATCGCTGAATTCTGCAGCGGCAACAGGGCGTCCTTAAGTCCGCTTATGCAAATGACCGCTGAACTCGGCGGCGACGTTTTCGCCGACGGCAAGGGCCTCAATGACGAGCTTCAGGAGGACCTGGAGT
>CAZDAH010000026.1:8829-9092 GCA_964503405.1 uncultured Ignavibacteria bacterium | reverse complement strand
GGAGTACAGGCTGTTCGGCCTGATCGGTGACTATTCGTCCGCCCCGGGGGGAGACCCTCTGTTGAAAGCGATTCGAAAAGACATAGTCTTGCGCCTCACCGAGATCTTCGCCGAAGCCAAAAGACATTGGAATCTGAATAACTATAAGATCACCGAATCGATGCATATCCTCGACCCGGAAAGCTGCGTTATCGCCGATACCCGGTGCCGGAACAAAGGTAACTCGGCCGCGGATATGGAAGATTTCGACGATCCTCGGGAAC
>CAZDAH010000026.1:6656-8819 GCA_964503405.1 uncultured Ignavibacteria bacterium | reverse complement strand
CGGGAACAGGCACAGGACGTTATCGATCGACTCATTCTTTTCGCCAAGGGGAAATTCCGGGGACCGAAGAACAGAAAGATCGCCGTAAACTGGCTGGAAAATCCCGAGAAATCGTCGGATATAGGCTGGCTGGCGTCATTGGCCGGTTCCAGCAGGGGCAGCACCAAAGTCACACTCTCGCGAATCAAGCGATCCTTGCTTGAGCATTACGACCTGAAGCGTATCGACGACAGGCTGATATTGAGTAAATCCGGGATCCCCGCGCGAAGAGGTCAGCGCGCTGTAGATACTTAAATTCCGACGCGAAAAATCTGATATTGAAAAATATCCGACACTCACTATAGCGATTTAATCAGAGAGATTCTGCTATTTTATCAAACTCATTTTGCCGACATCGCTGAAATCACCGGCCGTTATCTTATAGAAATATGTCCCGGACGGATATTTATCCGAATCCCAGGGGATGGAATAATGCCCCGCGGGATAATAATCGTGGGAGACTGTATCAACGAGATTGCCCAGGATATCGTAAATTCTAATGTTCACAAGGGCTTCGTTACTCAATCCGAATTCGATTGTCGTGTTCGCGTTAAACGGGTTTGGGTGATTTCCTTTTAAATAATGGGACGACGGTATTGTCGAATTTTCTTCCCTTATCTCGACAATCTCGTCAATAACGATGTACCCATCCATAAAGTTCAGATTGGCGATCGGATCACCGTTAGGATCGACCAGTTCATTATCCTCCATCCATGCGATAAAACATGAATCCCCGATTTCGCCGTCGACATAAAAATCAATAGCCATCAATATGCCGCTGTCGGGAAGATTGAATGGATTCGAATAGTCATCCCACAGAATATGCACTTCTCCGCTATCCTCATTCACTAAAGCGTTCGAGAAATAATCTGAATTAAATTGCAGTATCCAAAAATGTTCCTCATCATATCGAATATGAAGTTCCAATCCGGCAATATCGAGATTTTGCAATGAATACGCATACAAATTTACTCTATTCCACCACCCGGACTCGCCCCCTGTAACGTCCTCGATATCAACCGCCGGGCCGGGCCCCGATCGGTAATGGAATGCCCCCATGTCGGCTACTGACCCGTCCGAATCCGGCGGACTGCTCGGATCGCCGGCGTCGATACAGGGCGAATTGTCCATAAGCTCGAACGAATACGGCGCTCCTTCCTCGAATTGTGGATCGGCGGAGATGGAACCGATTCCGGGATCGATCCCGTAATAATCATCATCATTGCCCCAGACGTCGTTGTAGGTGGCAGTCGACGTGAAATCCATCTCCTGCAGTATTCCCTCCCCTGCATTGTTGACTATAATATTATTGTAGAGATGGCAATTCTGCGAATTCCATATCGTCACTCCGCCACCGTGATACTGCTGATCGGTGCCGTTAAAGGCCACGGTGTTGTTATAAAATTCGATATCCCGGCATTCGCTCAGACATATTGCCCCGCCCATGGAGTGGCTCTGGTTTTGATAAAACAGATTATGATGAATGATGGAGCCGTCGGAGTCCCAAAGATAAACCGCGCCGCCATTGTTGGAAACTGAATTGGCTATAAACTGATTTCCGGATAGAAACACAGCCGACTCCGAACAATAAATCGCCCCGCCGCCGGGGGAACTGTTGTTCACGAAAATATTACCCAATACTCGCGGAGAAGATGAATCTTCCGCGTGTATCCCTCCGCGATCGTTGGCCAGAAATTCGTTGTTTATTATTGACGGCCCCGAGCCGCTGATATTTATCGCGGGTGCGTTATCGGTCAACCTCAGAGTGAATCCGGAGAGAATCGCGTCGGATGTTTCCCCGTTTTCGAATCTGACCAGCGGGATGCCCGACGTCAGCCGCTCGATTATGGTCGAATCAGCCCCGAACTCGCCTTTCACGAGGATATTTTTCCCCTCGAAATCCAGATGCTCCGAATACGTGCCCGCTTCCACCAGCACCGTGTCCCCCTCAACCGCAGCGTCGATTCCGGCCTGGATGGTCGGGTATTCCGAGGGCACTCGAATGACGTCGGCATAAGCCGAAATGCAGCAGATCCCGGACAGCGATTCCCTTTGCCTCCTCAATACTCTTGCCGAACCAGTTCAAATATTCCCGGCTGGCAAAAGTCGAGCGCAGCTCTTTCG
>CAZDAH010000026.1:4555-6646 GCA_964503405.1 uncultured Ignavibacteria bacterium | reverse complement strand
GCCGGATACAACCGATCCGTCAAAATCCCTATTTCCCGCCCGAGCAGGTCATATACCGTCAAATTCACGTTTGATGCTTCGGGCAGTTCGAATCCGATATTCGTGGCGGCGTTGAACGGATTTGGATAGATTTCTCTCAGAGCGAAGAATTCAGGCAAGGCGCCGCTTTCCGTGTTTTCGGTGGGATATTGCAGGAATATGAGGCCGTCGGACGCGAAGACGACGCAATCCACTCCGTTCAGATCGGTCGCGTGAGACGTTGCTACAGCGACTACCGCGGTGTCAGCGGCGCCGTCGAGAATTTCGATATCCAGAAACAACAGAGTATGGCCGTCGTCAATCGTCGCTGGGTCGAAAATATCCTCCCAGACAAAATGGGCCTTATCAGCCGAAATATTCACTGTCGGCTCGTTCATGAACTCGCTCTCGAAACCCAGGCAATTCAGCGCATTCGAATCAAACTCCAGATGAAGCTCGAAACCGGCGATATCCTCGAATCCGGATACGATAATCGGCATCCTGACGACGTCGCCGGGATTTCCCTGGCAATCCTCGAGATCGAGTTCGATATTGCCATGGGGCTTGGGCGGGGGTATACGCCGACGATCTCCCGTCCATGAGTAATCGACGTCTCCCAGTCTGATACCGACAAAACTCGAATCAGTAAGATCGGAATCCCAAAGATCGAAATCGATACAGCCGGGCGCCGCCGCCCAGTTATCCATATCGATGGCGAAACTCGAGTCGACAAAAGCCCAATTGCCTCCGGGAAGCTCCTCGAGTTCGGCCAGGTAACGGCGCAGTTTGATAACGTCGGCTACGCTTACGCCCCCGCTGACATTGACGTCTGCGGCCGCCAGTTTATACGGTGTATCGAACGGCTCCAGCCGCACGATATGACGTCGGATACTGACTATATCGGTCACTGTCACGCCCTGATCATCCTCGATCCGCGAGGGGCAGAGAGTGAAACTGCCGGGAAACAGCGTCTCGAATATGTAGGCCCCGGTATCGTCGGTCACCGCCGATTGACTGTAATCGCCTGAAAGCTGCACGGTCACCCCGGGCACAGGCGTGAGAAGATCATAGTATACTACGTTTCCAGAAACGCTGTGAAATTCGACAATGGTCACGCTTCCGTCGATCCAGGTGACTCCCTGAATGACCTCGCCGAGGGGATCGACAAGCTCGTTGTTGTCGCTCCAGCTCAACTCGCAGACATTCCCCAGCTCGCCGAGGACCGCGAATTGCAGACTTATCGCCGACGCGCTATCCGGAATGGTAACTGGATTTTCGAAATCCTCCCAGAGTATATTGATCACACCGTCGGCGGCGTTGACAAGCGGATCGGCCAGATAATCCGACGAGAAAGAGGTATATTCGATACAGGCGGGATCGTAGGCGACGTGAAATTCGAGACCGGCAACCGGGTTTTCGCTCAATCCGGTTATGGCCAACGGGATATCGACCGGCTGACCGTTCTCGCCGTAAGTATCTGCGATATCGACAGCGGCGGTGATGACCGAACCGTAGTAATAGGCGCCCATATCGGCGATCGAACCGTCGGGATCGAGGGGCGAATCCGGGTCACCGGCGTCGATGCATGGCGAGCCTTCCTGCAGATGGAAGTCGAACGGTTCCCCGCCCACAAACAGCGGATCCTCGGAGATGGACCCGGGGCTGGGGGAGAAGCCGTTGTAGTTTCCAGCCTCATTGTCGTATACATCGTTATAGCTAACCTCAGCCGTAGATGGGCCGTACCTGAATATGCCGTGACTGGCATAACCGGTATTATCTGTCACGATATTGTTTTTAACAATGCTGTTGTAAGAGTATGAAATACAAACAGTTCCGTGGCTATTGCCGTGATTGCTCGCAACAGTATTATTCGAAATTTCCGCAAACTCAGTATATGTGATGCTAATGCCTACGGCGCCAGTGCTTGCGGAATTCTCATATACAATATTATGGGAGATCACCGAATTATCACAGTAGATAAACCTTATCCCGGCAGTCCAGATTGAAACCGAATTAAACATAACCACATTTGAATCAGCCCTAACGTCGGAATACCAAGCTGCATTCCCGCCT
>CAZDAH010000026.1:0-4545 GCA_964503405.1 uncultured Ignavibacteria bacterium | reverse complement strand
ATTTCCTGCAATGACGTTATTCCGGATAATAGCAGATGACTCCGTACAATAAATGCCCCCCCCCTCATAATCATTGACATTATTCGTAATAAAATTGTTCCTAATAATAGGACTCGCCCCTGAAATGGAGATTCCGGCAGCATTTACGGCACTCCTAATGGTAAAGCCATCAATGATGGCATTATGATCTTCGAACGACGCAAACTGTACTACTGGCGTATTTGCATTATTCGATTGAATTAAAGTTGAGCCATATCCATTCTCGCTGATAACCAAGATGCTTTTGCCAAGGAAATTAACATTTTCGATATAAATTCCATCAGCTACTAATACGGTATCCCCGTCAGTTGCCGCCTGAATTCCCCCTTGGATGGTAGAATAGTCTATCGGAACTCTAATTGTCTCGGCAGATGTAGATGCCGCAAAGACCAAAAACACAAACATACCATGTCGGGCTTTCATAATTTTATCCTCCTGGCCCAAATTGCAATTAAATCCTCACCACCCTGACATCATTATCACTTCATTTAATTAGCACCAGAGTTCTGGATTGCGTTAGAGGTCCAGCTTTCATGCGACATATGAATACGCCGCTCGGCAATTCATGTGCAGATAAGGTCGAACTGTATTGTCCTTCTGACAAATATCTATCAATAATGGTCCGCTGCTTTCTTCCAATTAAATCGTACACCACGATCTCAACAAAAGAGGGACTGCTTAGAGAGAATTTGATGACCGTCGATTCGTTAAATGGATTTGGATAGTTGGTCAAGGATATCTGGGGGGACCTTGGAAAAGGCTTTCCATCAATTTCCGTCATTAGATCATTCTCCCACCAGGACACATCATCCTCGCCAAATGCAGTACCGAGCACGTCCAGGTCTCCGTCAGAATCAATATCAACGGCAAAAGACCCGGTGGCATAACTATATCCTGGTTCAATATAGTGCCTCGTGAAATTGTAATTGCCATTATTCTCCCACCAGGATAATTCATTTGAGTATCTGGCAGCGCAGATGACGTCTATGTCATAATCATTGTCAAGATCGGCTGGATAAATCGACTGCGGACCGCCTACGCTATTTTCAATTATATGCCTGGTGAAATTAACATAGCCGTCATTTTCCCACCAGGAAATATCTCCATCGGAAGCCGCTGCACCAACTATATCCAGGTCGCTGTCAAAATCCATATCAATCACCTCTACCCAGAAAGCATTATATCCGCTCTCCAAATTATTTTCGGTGAAATGCTGGTAACCGTCGTTTTCCCACCAAGACACCTTATTGATGAACTCGGCTGTCGCAAGGACATCTATATCCCCATCAAGGTCCAAATCACACGCTGTAACGCAGCGGGTGCCGTCAAATCCACTGACAATTATGTGCCTTTCGAAATTCTGCTCGCTGTCGTTTTCCCACCAGCTGATATCGCCTCGCTGTTTTGTGGCCCCCAGGACGTCAATATCGTTGTCGTTATCCATATCAACCGCAAAAACATGATGAGAACCGTAATAGGCGCTTTCAATCGTATGTTTTTCGAAATTCAGCTCCCCGTCGTTCTCCCACCATGTAATCTCTTGTGCCCAGTGCGCGGCGCTGACAATATCCAAGTCTTTATCACCGTCAAGGTCCACGGCATAAACATCTAAGGATCCTGCATAGCTTGGATCAATCATATGCTTAACAAAATTCTGATGCCCGTCATTTTCCCACCACGCTAATTTACTTCCTCCGTAAGCGGCTCCAATAATGTCAATATCCTCATCGAAATCCATATCTATCGCAAATGCGCACCACGGTCCTCCAAAGTTCGCGTCAATTGTGTGTTTTTGCCAATTGATTTGGGCGGACGCGGCGGAACAGAACCCGGTCGCAATTAAAATAATCCTGATATACGACATTCGCCAAATTCTCCGTTAAAATTCCCTTGTTCAATTATCACGGAATCTTACGTAAATATCATATTGAAACGACTTAAAGACGTCAAGAGTTTTTTTGATAATGGACTAATTATCTCCATAATATGAATAATTTGGTCAAATCTGATGTCCTCTCCATTATAGGTCATAAGCCTGGATAAATCGAAATATAATCAAGTCGACTTATCGGTCAATGATCCACGTAATAGTAAACGAAAGTAACTCTGAAATCGATGTAATCAACCGAAATCCTATTGCGATTATTGTCGGATAAGGAACTTGAAAATTAGTCAATTGAGTGAGCATAAAGATAATGACCCCCTCCCTGACCCCGATTCCCCCTGGTGCAAAGATTGCCAAAAATCCTATCACTATTCCCGCCGAATGAACGGCAGACAGCGTAAAATATTGACCGAGCTCAATTGGAATGAGTGCTTTAACAAAGAGCCAAAATGAAAATCCGAATATAAGCCAACACGCTATATAATATAAAGTTAACTTAAACCCATATCCAACTCCCGCATCGATCTTAATCGTTTCCCTTTTCAGCCACCTTAGAATTTTATTAATAGGAAATTGCAGCAGTTTTGGTCTTAGAGCGAATAGAATGGTTAGGATTAATATAGGCACATACTCCCATTGCATCCCTTTGTTGAACAGCGGAGATTCCTTGGATAATTGCGCGAACATTACAACAGCAACGAGGATAAGTCCTGATAGGACGCTATAAATCTGGCCTAGCACGAACGCCATAATTGCAGTGCCTTCCGGAATTCCCCTCCTTGAAGCCAGGTATGTAGAACCAGCTATCTGCCAGAACTTACCGGGCAGATATTTGCCGAAAACTGATCTGAAATAAATCGAATAGACTTTTTTGAAGGGAATTTTGAAACCCATAGATCGGAATACTTGTTGAATAATCCATACTGAGGCAATCCACGCACTCATCAGAAACATTAACGAAAATATTAGAGGCAAGTAGTTTAAGTTGAATGTAAAATCCTGAAGCTTTTCCCAATTTGAATATAGATTATTTCCTATCAAACCAATTATAATAGCGATAAGAAACATGCCGATTGCCTTTTTCCCCCAACCCATTCAACTCCTCCACGCTGATTTCCATTCGAGCCTCGGACACCGGGCCGTGCCGCCTCGAAATCTACGATATGCTCGGGCGACTCGTAAAGTCGGAAACCATCTCCGACAACTCAAGCGGAAAATGGTCATACCGTTGGGACGGCGCCGATGACGGTCGTGTCCCCTTACCCAGCGGCCTCTACTTCGTTCGAGCCCGCAACGAAACCGTCGCCGCCAGCGCCAAAGTCATCCTTCTGAAATAGCTTTCGACTCATTTGGCAGCATGGTCATAATCTTTTATTACTTAAGATGTTAGCTGTTTCTACCTGCGGCCCGGCCCGCCGTCCGTTATTCCATCGATAATTCCCCTTATAAACGCGACAAGCATCCGCTTGACATTATATCCCCCATGCATTAGAATCGCTCGGCCCCGCCGGCGGCGGGAAGGGGATATCCCCGAATCAGTGATAGAAAAGGAATGTTTCCCGATAAGGTGAGATGATCGAGAAAACCGCAAACGCGCGGCTGGTCCTAGAGGACGGGACCGTATTCGAAGGACGCCGTTTCGGAGCGTCAGGCGATGCCGACGGCGAAGTGGTTTTCCATACCGCTTTAACAGGCTACCAGGAGATTCTGACAGATCCGTCATACGCCGGCCAGATGGTGGTCATGACCTACCCGCAGATCGGGAATTACGGCATATCCCGCGACGATTTCGAATCGCGAAAAATATTCCTCTGCGCGCTGATAGTAAGAGAAAACAGCAGAATAGCCAGTAGCTGGCGATCCGATTACTCGCTGGACGAATACCTCAAAGCCGGCGACATCCCCGGCCTCGAGGGTCTCGACACGCGGATGCTCGTGCGTCATCTGCGCGACCGGGGCGCCATGCGCGGCGTGATCGGCGGCATCGATGTCAACATCGAAGCGCTTATCGAACGCGCGAAAAATGTCCCCTCGATGAACGGCCGCGACCTGGCCATGATCGTCAGCAAAGGGCGGCAATACGACTGGAACGAAAATATCGCCGGGCTCAACGGTAAATGGAAACAGGAGGATCTGTTCGCGGGAAGGCGGCACGACGAATATCATGCGGTCGCCGTCGATTACGGCGTAAAATGGAATATACTACGGCACCTGGTTAACGCCGGATGCCGGGTGACTGTCGTCCCCGCCCGATCATCTGCCGAAGATATACTCTGTCTCAAGCCGGATGGCCTGCTGTTGTCCAACGGTCCGGGCGACCCCGATCCGTTGAAATATTCGATCGACATTATCCGCGAACTTCTGGGTAGAATCCCTATCTTCGGGATTTGCCTGGGTCATCAACTGCTCGGATTCGCCGGATGACGATGCCGATAATCCAACCCACTCCGAATGCCGCTCCCAACAGCATGGCGGTTATAATGAGCGCTCCCATTTCCGCCATTGGTCTTCTCCTTCCACTTAAAGTGTCATTCGTGCGCCGGCGCCGCTTCCTGGGCTTTCCGCCGGCTCTCCGTACCCCTCGCGACCACCGTTTTTCGCCTGGTTTTTGACTTGCGCGC
>CAZDAH010000025.1:26548-27618 GCA_964503405.1 uncultured Ignavibacteria bacterium | reverse complement strand
CGGCACTCAACCGCAATGGCAATACGCATCGTTCCAAAGCTCGATACAGAAATATGGATTCTATTTCACGTACAGGAAGGGAGATCGAAAGGCCTCGAATCTGGAATCGACAGTTGCTCTGGTGGGCGAGTATCATTCAACGACGGTGAGCCGGGAGTTTGTCCATTTGAGGAATACGTTCGGCAGCGGACGGGCGATCCGACTCTACCAAAGCGCCGATCTGGATGTCATCCGGGGATGGCGTCGGCTGAAAACGGATGAGACGATCGCCTTGACCAACTTGTACTTGTCCGGGAGATTCGGGGTATCACGCTGGCTGACGCTCGGATTCAACCTCGACAACCGCAA
Organism: uncultured Ignavibacteria bacterium; assembly: GCA_964503405.1. Taxonomy (GTDB): domain Bacteria; phylum Zixibacteria; class MSB-5A5; order UBA10806; family UBA10806; genus JAZGHS01. The sequence continues at coordinate 27,270 of CAZDAH010000025.1, read as the reverse complement.
GCGTTACTGGTCGTACGAGCTAATCACCGTGGCCGACAGCCTGTTCGACGATCTGGTCAGGCGGGGGGCAAAGCTGACCGCTGACATCGATCTTCCGGCCGAGTTCAGCATCGGGGGAAATGCCGGATTCAGGGGACGCGAGGACGCGGACGAGATATCGAAAACTTATTCGGCGAATCTGCACAAGAGGAGATTCACGCCGTTGGAAGTGAACCTCAGCTTCAGCGCGACCGGATTCGCGAACGAGTTTTCGGACGGTTTCAATCTCTCTTATGGTTTGGGACGATATTTCCGGCGGGGGGATTTTCTGTCGGTGAATTATAATATTTACAGTTACGATTACGCGGCGTCGAGTACGAGACGTTCCAGCCGGGCGATTCTGGTGAGAGGAAATAATTTCCTTTCACGGTGGATAAGCCTGGCCTGGGAATTCCGGGGAAGCTCCGGGGATGACATCGACGGTCTTTCTTATTTTGTGGAGTTCGGATACAGGCTTAAATAGGAATCGAGTCGATCATGGAATCTCTAATAATCTGGCTATTAACCGGGATCATACTGGCGGCGATTTTCTTCCCCTATCTGCTGAAATTCAGGCAAAAGCAGAAAATCTTCCTCAAGCGCAAGAAAGAGATGGAGGAGTTGGGGAGCATCAAGCCGCGGTCTCAATATCCCATGGTCGATAACGGGGCTTGTATCGGCTGCGGTTCTTGCGTGGAAGCCTG
>CAZDAH010000025.1:24753-26538 GCA_964503405.1 uncultured Ignavibacteria bacterium | reverse complement strand
ATCCTTCACGGCGACAGATGCGCGGGCCACGGCTACTGCGAGGCGGTCTGCCCGGTAGGCGCGCTCAAGGTCGGCCTCGGCGACATTACCACCCGCGACGATATTCCCATAATGGACGCGTACAATGAAACATCAGTGCCCGGTCTGTTCATCGCCGGAGAGCTCGGCGGCATATCGCTGATCCGCAATGCCGTCAACCAGGGGAAAATGGTGGTCGCCAGAATCATGGAGACGATCGGAAGCCAGGGCCGAGCCGATTTCGACCTGGCCATCGTGGGATGCGGCCCGGCGGGATTAACCGCGGCCCTGACCGCCCAGGGAAACAACCTCAGCTATATAGCGATCGATCAGCAGGACCCCGGCGGGACCATTCTGCAGTACCCGCGCAGAAAGCTGGTAATGACTCAGCCGGTCGAGATTCCGGATTACGGCAAGCTGGAAAATCCAGAATATTCCAAGGAAGCCCTGCTTGAAATATGGCTCGATATAATCGCCAGCAGAAAACTGAATGTAGTGACAAAACACAAGATCGATAACATTGTCAGGGAAGACGGCGGCTTTATCATTCCACTCGGAGACAAGAGCATTACCGCCAGAAGGGTCATACTGGCAATGGGACGCCGGGGGATTCCGAGGAAACTGAACGTTCCGGGGGAGAATACAGCCAAAGTCATGTATCAATTAATCGACGCTCAATCGTACAGCAACTCGCATATTCTGGTTGTGGGAGGCGGCGACAGCGCGGCGGAGGCGGCAATCGGGCTGGCCCGGCAGCCGGGGAATAAGGTGACTATTTCCTACAGGAAATCGAAGCTGTTCAGGATCAAGAAGAAGAACGAGGATCGAATAAGCGAATTGATTACCAGCGGCGATATTAAAACGATGTTTCCGTCCAATGTTACGGAGATCAGGGAGAAATCGGTAATGATGGAATCCGATGGCAAGACTACCGAGATGCCCAACGATTTCGTATTTGTTTTCGCCGGCGGAATTCCGCCTTTCGATATGCTCAAGAAAATGGGAGTCGCTTTCGGCGGCGACGTCAAAGCGATGGCCTGAGCCCTATTCCGCGGTTCGCAAATAATCAGCTTTCTATTCAGGGATTTTTGGGGAGAAACCTATATGCCATCCCGCCTGCGGCTCCCCAGAATACTCCAGCGGAGAGGCAGGAAGAATAACAAAAAAGATGCAAGTGGTGTAAACCAAGAATTTTTTCAAGGCCATACGGCATGTTCCTATAGCTGAATTGACCTATAAAAGATATTGTCAAATTACAAAATTTAGCTAATTCTCATAAATCCAGATAAAAAGGGATTGTTTTTTGGGGAATATTTGTTAATATTATAAGTATAGATCAGTAGTGCTGCGGAACCGGCCGAACGGAAAGCGGGAGAATGCATAGAGTAATCTTAAAGACAATCTTATTGGTTCTTGGGCCTGCAGCAGTTTCCTATGCCGGCTGGAGCGAGGATATGCGTCTCACCAACCGCTTTTATGAGATCGAGCCGCAGGTGATAGCCAGAAACGATACCGTCCATGTGGCCTGGCAGGAGGTGGCTGGACCTCACCGTATATCCTATCTCCGTAGTACGGACGGCGGTGGGATCTGGGGTAATATTGATGATCTATCGGAGTTACGCCATCGAGGCTCCTTTCCCGATCTCTCTCTGAGTTTTGATCGAGTGCTTGTCGGCTGGGGGGACGAGGACACTAATCCCATGGATTGGGTATCCAATATAGGTTACTCATACTCCATGGGGGGGGAGACATGGTGGGGACCGTTCT
>CAZDAH010000025.1:24267-24743 GCA_964503405.1 uncultured Ignavibacteria bacterium | reverse complement strand
ACCGTTCTATGTTTTTCCCCGCTGGTCTATACGGGGTTACGGGCAGGCGTCCACGGCGCTATCCGGTGACTCGATATATGTGGCGTATTTGCCATGGATAGCCGATTCGGCTGGCAATCAGCTCTTCTTCTTCAAGTACTCCTCCGACCTAGGCAGCACCTGGAGCGATTCCATTATAATCGGCCGGACCGATCAGTATCTGAATGGCTTCAATATGAAGAAATGCGGCGGGAGCATATATGTAGTCTGGTCGGGTGTGGCTCCTGACGGCCAGATGTATGAGGTATTTGTCGCTGTCAGTCAGGATGGGGGTGAGACCTGGGCTGAGCCGATCCAGTTGTCGAGTGACGATACCTGGGCCGCCCAGCAGACGTGCATCAGTTGCGATGAGGCTACGGGGAATGCCCTGGTTGGCTGGGTAGACAGCGGCGAATCTCACGGTTTTCCCGGCGATCTTAATCTTAGAATCTCCGGTG
>CAZDAH010000025.1:22541-24257 GCA_964503405.1 uncultured Ignavibacteria bacterium | reverse complement strand
AAGAGATACGGGCTACCCATCATCACAAGGTTGCCAACCCCAGCCTTTGTTTAACAGGCGACAGTCTCTGGGCGGTATGGTCGGATAGAGATCCCTCTTATGGCAGCCTTAACTGGGAGATTTGCTTTTCCAAATCGACTGATCTGGGTGAAAGTTGGAATCCTTATGAGCGGTTGACGTATGCCGAGGGATATGGCTATACTCCTTGGATATCCTATGACTTTGGCAAGCTGCATCTTGTCTGGGAGGAATACCGCAGACCTCCAGTTGTTATTGGGAGCGAAATTTACTACAAACGCTGGGAGCCGGAGGTGGGGATTGAAGATGATAACGCCGATGATCTTCCCGGATCATTCTTTCTGTCGGCCTATCCGAATCCTTTCAATTCGACGACAACTATAACCTACTCCAATCTGAAGGGGGGTGGTATAGCCATATTCGACATCAAAGGACGATTGATCAGAACTTTTTTCACAGGAGGTGAAAATGAGGGGAGAATAAAGTGGGACGCCACAGATGCCTCGGGAAATAAAGTCTGTTCAGGCATATATATCGCCAGGGCAGAAGCGTCCCAAAACTCCTATACTATTAAACTAATCTATTTGAAGTAAAGATTCAACCATAAAAGAGGGAGGAGTCTATGCGAAGGTATATGATCTTCGCTATTTCGCTTTTCTTGATTCCTATGTCCATTTTTGCTCAAGAGGCGAACTGGGAATCGTTGGAAAGACCATATTTTGTGAGTGACGTAAAAGGGGTGGCTATAGGTTGGGACGGGAGCACGCAATATACGTATATGACGGCCTCTGATCTTTCGCAGAGGTGGGCATATGCTACTGACGTGTTTAATGCGGAAAGTTGGCCGACCACTGGCCGGAGGCAGGTAATTGAGGGGGTCACACGAGTCAGCGCCAGCCTTGACAATGGCCGTAATGCGGCAGCGATCGTGCCATGGGATAATGGCAACAATCCAAATTACGGCGTTTCGTTTACCGAGAATGGAGGTCAGAGTTGGGGATTCGATCCTAACCACCAGCCGGAGGCGCATAACCTCTTATGCGTTGCCATGAGCCCGACGGATCCCAACATTACATTGGTGGGTGCGGATATTGCATTGCCGCCTCTTCCCCAAGAATATACGATCTGGAGAACTAGTGATGGCGGAAATACTTGGTCGCCCAGGGTAGTTAGCCCGTATACTGAGCCGGTTAATTCTCTCAGATTCTTCGATGTGCCAAACGCCTTGGAGGCATTTGCGTGCCTCCATTTTACGGGACTTTATTGGTCTGCGGATGCTGGCAACGCATGGGCGCAGATTCCTGGCCCGTTTGGGGGGGCCTCCTACGAAGCTATCGACATAGCCTCCAACGGTAATACGACGAGGCACCATTATCTCTTGGCCAGCCGGGACGGTCTTTCGAGCCTCTGGCATACTTATGATCTGGTGAACTGGACAGAGATTACCAATTCGGTCATATCTGCTGACTTCGAGATCCTGCTCACGTCTCAAAATAGCGACCCCAACACACCGGACTCTCTATGGATTGTCTCGCATGACCAACTGAGTTTCCTCTCCATAACGAATGACATGGTTGGCCAGCGAATCGATTTTCCGGCCGGCAATAATGGATACAATTGGGCGGATTATCTCATTCCGACAACCAATCCCCCTGGACCTTATCCCTTTCTTTACACAGCCAGAGGTTGGTCTTTCGC
>CAZDAH010000025.1:21461-22531 GCA_964503405.1 uncultured Ignavibacteria bacterium | reverse complement strand
GCTTGGGTGAGCAAGGCGGCTATATCTTCATCAACAAGAAACTCAAAGACGCCAACTGGCCTAATGATTGGGAGTTCAAAGATGCTTTGCTAAAGGACCCGGCTCTTACACAGGCCACTGGCAAGGATTTATCGGCTTGCTATGATGGAGACAATGTCTCTTACGTTGCCACCGCCAGAGGTCAGGACGATGATCACTGGACCGCCATACAAGGTGGAGAAGTAGTCGATTTTCAGGGTTCCTACTGGCCCAGCACTCTGGATGTTTGTGCCGGTAAGAGAGACAAATTGAGTCCCCTGGCGGCCAATTCTTTTGCCGGCGGAGTAGTTGACAATGACCCGTTTTTCTGGCCGGAAGTGTGGACGATCAACAACGCAATTGGAGGCATGTTCTTTCTTGATGCAGACGGGCGGCCCCGTTATAAAGACATGATCCTGCTTGAAGATGTGCAGAATTTCTTCCCCTTCTGCGTTGGAAATGGTGCTATCTCCCCATATTATAAGGCCATCTACGTTAAGGGACAGATTGATCAAATTAGACTTGACGGAGGCCTTGATGATATAGATGAATTAACTTGTGTGACTGAGTCCGAGGAACAGCCAACGCTATCAGTTCTTTATGCCTATGGAAAGGGAATCTATTCTCCCTTAAACAGTGGCATCTTCAAGAATAATTTCAACCGTCAAACAGGTGACAGTCAATGGTATCTAAGAGACAATGGGATACCCAACGAGGTCGATATTTTCTCTATGGTCTCGACAAAACACCTGATTGATGCAGGAATACAGCTGGATCCAATAGTGATCTATGCACTTGGCAAAAACAATCAGAACCTTGATCCCTATTGCTATGTCACTGCTGACAGCGGGCGTTCTTGGATCGAGTTTGGCCAGTACCTAAGAGATAACGACTTGATCGTGGATAGGCTGGAGATACTTGAAGATGAAGGAACAGAACAATGCTACTTGGCGGCCGCTGGCGATGACGGAATTTTCCGCTATGCATACAACGTCAAATCAGGTGAGCTCACCCAAAACGAAATCTGGGGACCGGGAAACATCATCGTAATT
>CAZDAH010000025.1:17202-21451 GCA_964503405.1 uncultured Ignavibacteria bacterium | reverse complement strand
AATGGTGATGTAACGGTGCCATCCGGACGAACCTTGACCATCAATCCCGGGACGACCGTGAAGTTTGTTTATGGATTCGACAAGATGCAGAGTGGCTTAGGACCGACCAGATCCGAGATTCTCGTATATGGGACACTAGATGCTAATGGCGAATCGGGCAATCTAATCGTATTTGAGTCCTCAAGACACGGGGTTGTGGCCAGCAAAACCGACTGGAACGGTATTTATGCCGGCGTCGGCTCGGACGTCGCTATGGATTTTTGCATAGTCAGGGATTCAGATTATGGCATTTATGGCTATAAGCCAGCGACTTTGGTAGTGGAAAACTGCCTTTTTGATTGCATCAAGACGACCGGGATTTTTATGACACTTGACTCTCAGTCATCTTCCCCACAGATTCGTTCTTCCAGGTTGCACGACTGCGGTATCTATGGCATCAGATGTGTTTCGCAGTCCTTTATCGCGCAAAAAGACAGCGTCGAGGACTGTCTGTACGGTATTTCATACACCGGTGACTCTTCACCAGTCATAGAAGACTGCACTGTTGTTTTCTCCCAAGGAGAAATCAACAATTCCTATTACGGGATATACGCCAGCAAGGCGACAGGTCAGGCCAGCCCGACGATCAGCGGGTGCTACATTGAAGGTTTTAGGCAAGGCGGCATCTACTTTAATGGTATTTCTAATGCGGGCCTAATTGCCGGATCCACGGTTTTCCAGAGCGGGATCTATGGCATTTATTTAACCCTCTCTTCTCCGAGCTTAAAATCTGACATTCCTTTGAAGAACTTCGTAAAGTCTAATGACTACGGACTCTATGTAACCAACTCAAGCTCCCCTACTGTAAGAAGGACGAAATTTGAGAATGCCAAGATTGACGGCGTTTTCATAAATTTTGGATGCTCTTCCACTGATCTCGGGACCGAAGACGATCCTGGCGACAATTCATTTATCAAGAATGATCCCATGGGGCCGTCTTATAAACACTTGTACAACGTCAATTTGTTGTCGGTGAGCGCGATTTACAATTATTGGCAGCCACTCAATGGCTCCCTGATTGTGAATGCGCTTTACGAGCCGTACCGTGCGAGCGATCCGCTGCCTAAGGTGAGACCGGCTTGGGATATGGTCGGGCTAGCGGAAGATTTCGAACTCGCGGGAGCATACCCAAATCCATTCAACTCTGCGACGACAATTAGCTTTAATTTAACCTCTCCACGATTCGTGACCGTGAAAATCTACAATATAATGGGCCAGGAGGTTAAGACAATATTCGAGGGCTATGGATCATCCGGTGAGAATACCGTTGTCTGGAACGGAGACAACCGCAGGGGTAGCCCCGTTTCCACGGGCGTCTATCTCGTGCAGTTGAAATCGAGAGATAATCAAAAAACGATAAAGACGACTTTCTTGCGATAATCGGGATCAAGAGGTGAAGGAGAATTGCTATGCTTAGCTTAAGGATAAGACAAATCAGAACGCTGATCCTCAGCTTGGCCATAACTATATTCCTGCTTAGTATGGCCCGGGCTGACTCCCTTTTCGTTGATGTCACCAGCAGCGCGGTCGTGACCGACGGCGATGGAAGCGACGCCCGGTTATTGATGAATATCAGCGTCCCGGACGAGCTTATGAACGGCGATCTTATTTTTGCCGAACTTCGTGTCGTACTTGACGCCGTAGTAACGGATTCGTCAGTTCTCGTTGTTCACTGTGATCCGTTGATGATAGCCTGGGACTCCAATGACGTCGCTTGGGAGGACCTCGGTGACTCGTTGACGAATAATGTATTAGGACAGAGCGGCACGATCTATGCGTCTTCCGACGTGGGAGATCAGGAGGCGTATTTCGATATTACCGAAATTATCAGAAAATGGACGGGCGGCGGGCTTTCAAACAACGGTTTGATTCTCTATTGTGATCCCGTCAGTATACCGCGATTTGCTGTAAACCGCGAAGTTGGGGCTCCCTTTGGCCGGGTAGCATTTACATTCGAACCCTAGTCATTGTGGGATTGGTGAACCATTGAAGCCCCGGCTTCGTCCGGGGCTTTTTTCGACTACTATATCGAGCCAGACCTGTAGTCGCACCGGATAAATCAGCCTAAATTTCCAGCTTCTCCGCCGCATCGGCCAGATGATCAGGGGCTAAATGCGAATAGATCATCGTGGTCTGGATATCGGAATGGCCCATTAGCTTTTGAACAGTTGGTAAATCCACTCCCTTCATCACGAGGTGGCTGGCGTAGGTGTGACGGAGTGAATGGAGCTTGGTCAGGCCTTCGATCTTGGCCTTTTGGGCGATCCTGATCAGCTGCTCGCGGAGTTTGTCCTTGATCCTGCTTCCATCCCTGTGCGGGAAGACAAAATCGCTCTTCAGGCCCTTGTCGTTTGCCTTTTTCAGTTTGGCCAGGAGGTTAAAGGTACATTGGTTAATCGGGATCTCCCTCTCCCCAGTCTTTGGCTGCCAGAAATCCTTCCGCTGAATCTTGATCTTGCGCCGCTTGAAATCAATATCCGACCATTCCAGGTTCTCGAGCTCAGCCTTGCGCATGCCAGTATTAAGGAAAACATAGTAAACATCTCTCAGCTTGGCCGGGGAGTTCTCCAGAAGCCTCCGGCATTCCTCATTGGTCAAGAACCTCGGTTTCTTGGAATCGTTGACCTTTAGGCGAACTACTCCCTTTGCCGGATTCTCCTTTATGTAGCCCCATTTAAGAGCCATGTAGAAGATCGTGCGCAGGGTTCCGATCTCAAAATTTATGGTATGCGCCCGGGCGCCTTTACGGGTGTGGTCGGAGACATCCTCGTCGCATTTCACCGGATCGCCGTTGGGATTGACCCACTCCCCCTTGCGGAAGACCTTGTACTCGTCAATCTCCCTTGCCTTGACTTGGGAAAGGAAAACGATATCGGAGCGTTGCCTGAGATACTTCCGAAAATGGTCTATGACCGCTCGGTAGCGCTTGAAAGTGGCCGGTGAATGATTGGCCTGGGAATATGCAAGAAACTTCTCCATGAACGCTTCAATGGAGATGTCGTTTTTGGCGAACCCGAACTCGTCTCTGGCGATTTTGACCTCGGCATCTTTCAGGGCCAATTCAGCGATCTTCTTGGATGAGTTGACTCGTTTGCGGATTCTACGCCCCCCGGCGCGTACGTCGATATACCAAACATTCTCTCTTTTGTAGATCGATCCCATGCAAACCCCCGTCTTCTGGTGGTCACAAATTGGCCACACGGCCCGTCTGCCTAAGTATATCTTATCGGAAGCTTTTGTCAAGTATAAAGTTGCGCGATCTTGAAAAAACCTGGCGGAGAGGCAGGGATTCGAACCCTGGGTCCCCGAAGGGACAACGGTTTTCGAGACCGCCCCGTTCGACCGCTCCGGCACCTCTCCGCGGGCCATTATACCGATTTTTCGGACGAAAGGAAATAATATTTCTGCTGATGTCTCGGCCTATAATACGGCTCGCCTCTCAAGCCGACGGTCGCCCGATCGCTTCTCGAAGTGCCGTTCTCGTTTCAGGGTATCGCGCTTATTTTCGTGCTGTTCGTGATAATGCAGGCGATTGTCGGGTCCAATTTCGTGACCGCTTTGAAAAAACCGACCTGCGGTCCGGGGAAATAGGGGTTTTGTGGCAAGTGTGCGCCGGGGAAATCCCATCTACTTTTAGGGATCGTCGTCATAACAGAACACGGGGCCGCATTCGCCGACCCCGTGTATCTCCGTTGATTGATTCAATTGCAGGCGAAGATGTTAGTCGCTGATGGCGTATTTGCTGAAATGACCGATAGCGAAACTGGCGACGCCGCCGGATACGCTGCTGGACCCCTGGTATACCCATCGACTTGAAGCAGGATCGTAGTAATAGAGCTTGGCGGAGGTAGCCTTGGAATTCAATTCCGCTATTTGGACGTCCAGAGACGCGGGTATATTAAACGCCAGGCCGTCGGGCCCGAAATCGAATACCAGCATCTCTTTGTTGCAAATCTTCTCCCTCGACGATTTCACATTGATTTCGGTATCTGAGTCCAGCGCGCCCGGTTCTATTGAGAAGAGGTGAACGTAATCATCACGTTCGATCTCGATGATGCCGCCGGTACTGACCTCAATCAGCTCCGTGGTGCACGTTATCAGCGGCTCCGTCAGCCGCTCCAGATCGTCCTCGATAAAAAGCTTTTCCGTGGCGGCGGCATCCTGAGGCAGATTCGGTTCCACTGGAGAATTGCTGGAGCATCCGGCGATA
>CAZDAH010000025.1:7561-17192 GCA_964503405.1 uncultured Ignavibacteria bacterium | reverse complement strand
CGATAATGAACAGGCTTGCCAGAATGACCAGGCCACTGATGATCGAGTAACCCCTTAGCCTCTTGCTCATCAAACTCCTCCTTTTTTAATCTTTATCTTCAATTTCACTTATATGCAATTATCGCTTTCCATATATGCAGAAAGCGAGCCTGGCGACCAGCCATTCTCATAACCATAGCAAAATCAGCATATTACGCCGAGTCTATAATCAAGATGGGCTGCCAATTTTCAATATTTTTCATTGGATAGATTCCTCAACAATGGGGATTTCCCCATTGTCTTTTCCCCTGAAGACGACCCAGGAATCATTTACATAATATGGAAGCTGACTGATCGAATTGAAAACCGAACTCTAACCGCCCACTTCGAGCATTCTCTCAAGGGCAAGTCCGGCATCATCCCTGATTTCATCATCGACGATGACGAGATTCGCAGTCTCGATGTTTTCCAGCGTATAGCAGAGATCGGCCAGAGTCGTTCTGAACATGTTCGAACATATCGGGCAAGAGTCTCCGGAGAGCTCGAATATCCTTTTATTCGGATTATCGACCGCCAGCCGGTGGACAAGGTTCAATTCGGTGCCTATGGCGATGATTGAACCGGCCGGGGCGTCTTGCACGTAATTTACGATAAAAGAGGTCGAGCCCACAGCGTCGGCCTTATCCACCACTTCCCGAACGCATTCGGGGTGAACCAGCACTTTGATATCGGGCTCTTTTTTTCTCCAGGAGTCGATATGATCGGGCCTGAACTTGGTGTGAACGTAGCAGCTGCCATTCCAGAGGATTACTCTTGCCCGTTTGATAATTGCGGCGGTCAGGCCGCCGTCAGGTTTGAACCGGTCGAAAAGCGCTATTTCATCGTGTGAGACGCCGAACTTTTTCGCGGTGTTTCGACCCAGATGCTGATCGGGAAAGAAAAAAATCTTATCGCTGCGATCGAACGCCCATTTGAAGGCCGCGTCAGCGCTGGTGGACGTGCAGATAAGTCCGCCCTGCCTACCGGTGAAGGCCTTGAGCTCGGCCGACGAATTCATATAAGAGACAGGCATAACCATCTCCGAGCCGGCCATTGACGTGATCATATTCCAGGCGTCATAGACCAGCACGGATGGCGCCATATCGGCCATGGGACAGCTGGCCCAGGGATTGGGAAGATACACTTTTTGATCGGGACCTGAGAGGATATCAGCGGCTTCAGCCATGAATTTGACCCCGCAGAATACTATGATACCGGCCCGCGATGATTCCCCGGCCAGCCGGGCAAGCCCGTAGGAATCGCCCACATGGTCTCCCAGCCTGACGATCTCCAATCTCTGGTAGTGATGCGCGAGAATCAGCAGGTTTCCCGCGAGGTGTTTTTTGCGGGCCAGTATTCTCGCGGACAATTCCCTATTATCGGCGACCCTGTAATCGTCGGGAAGGGTCGTGTTCCCGTATGTCATTACATCTCCTGCAGAAAATGGGCGTCGATTTCCTTCTGTATCAACGCCTCATGCTTTTTTTCCTCAGCCGCGAGGAACTCGAACATCTTTTTCGCCGCGGGATGAGACATGATTCCAGCGCAATCCTCATAGAATTTCCTGGCATTCTTTTCCTGGGCCAGGGCCAATTTCGCGGCCTCCGCTGGGGAAGTGTTTTTATCAATTTTCAATTCGAAAAATCCTTCGCCGCCTTTTTTGTCTGTCATCGAAACTTCCTTTCACCAAATCAATCTCGTTAGCCTGACATAAAACTGGCGTGATAAACCCGTCATTACTCGAATTCCTCGAAATCCTCGCTGGGGGCGCCGCAGACGGGGCAGTTATCGGGCGGCTCGTCGCCGTGGTGCATATGACCGCAAATCAGGCAGATCCAGCTTTTCATTATTCCTCCATTATGGATGAATCACCTATTGTAAACCAATATAGATCGCCGGTCAGGGCCGATTTTTCGGCCACCAGAAAATTATAATGACCGTCTTCCTCTTTCTCCAGCCGTTCGAACATTCGTTTGGTTCCTGGATCGGCGGTCAGGCTGGAACCTTGACGGTAGAATCGGGCGGATATCAACTCCGCCTCGATCGCCATTTCAAGGATTTGAAGCAGCTGCGATTTATCGTTGACATTCATCGAGGAGATGGCCTCGACTATATCAGGGATCCCTTCATCGGGAAGATTTCCGGGCATTTGGCCCAGGATCTTTCTATAAAGCTCGATTATTATTCTCTCGTGCCTGGTCTCGTCGTCGGCCAGCGCTTTCAGTTTGCTTCTTACGGCGGGATTGCTGACTTTCCCGGATAATTCGGCATAGAATTTCCTGCCCTGGATTTCGGTTTTCACGGCCAATCCCAACACGTCTGCCATCGTCATATTCTCGATATTCACTCAACCCTTCCTCTCATGTCATCATCGATTTGTTGACATCACCGCCGGTTTTGATCGTCGTTAATATCAGAACGTATTTCCGGTTAGTCAAGCAAAAGTCCCGCCCATGCGCGGTACCAGACGATTTCCCGGGCAGGAATAGCGGCGCGCGAAACGGGAACCGGCGGGGTATTTTGACGATTTATCACCTTAATGATACGCATCGGGACGTCGGGCTGGAGCTACGCCGACTGGATGGGCAATTTCTACCCGGAAAAGGCCAAGCCGGCCGATTTGCTGGCTATATATTCGCGGAAGTTCAACACGGTGGAGATCGATTCGACGTCTTACGGCATACCCAAAAAGTCGACGGTCGAAAAGTGGTACGATTCGGTGCCAAACAATTTCAAATTCGCAGCAAAATTCCCCAGGAAAATCACCCATGAATCCGATCTGACGGGAATCGAGGATATTTCGGACAGGTTTTTGCAGACGATGTCCGGACTTAAGGAAAAGCTGGGGCCGCTGCTTCTGCAATTCCCGTATTCATTTAAGCCGGATATGGCCGAGAACCTGTTTTTATTCTTGAAATCTCTTCCTGCCGAATTTGAATATGTTGTGGAGGTGCGCGACAGGAAGTGGCTCGATGACCGCTTTTACGATCAACTGCGTGAAGCGGGTGTCGGGCTCGCTTTACTCGATCATCCCTGGATGCCCAAGCCGGAAGTGATGACATCGAGGACTTTATACGTTCGTTTCCTGGGCGACCGGAAACTGATTCCCGAAAATTTTTCCCATGAGCGGGCGGATCGGGGCAAAGAATTGGAAGGCTGGAAAGGGCTGCTAAAGGCTCTGGAAGAGAAGACCGACGATTTCTACGGGTACTTCAATAATCATTATTCGGGGCATTCTCCCGCCACGGCGGCTCGGTTTATCAAGATGCTCGGGCAGTAGAAATCTATATCAGGAGTATCAGGATGTCGCTTTGCTCCATCCTGACGTATCAGAAACTGATTTTGGCCGGCCGGAATCGGCTATTTGGGCCAGGCCGCCCGACAGCACATCAACAGATTCCTATTGACACCGCCGCGCTTATCTCCTTTATTGCGCCTGCCAGCAGTAAACGGGGGGGCAAACCGTACATATGATGAAAAGGAGGTCCGCGCAGGGCGGGAGAATCGGGGCTTTGAATCCGAAAGGAGCGACGGTGCGACGGTGCCCCACAGCTTGCTGTCGGAATATAGACGGTGCCCCACAGCTTGCTGTGAAAACATAGACGGTGCCCCACAGCTTGCTGTGAAAACATAGACGGTGCCCCACAGCTTGCTGTGGGAACATAGACGGTGCCCCACAGCTTGCTGTGGGAACACAGCATAGCCAATAGATTAGAATCATGCCAAAACTCAGGCATTATGACGACCTGGGAACTGCCAGGTTCGTGACATTCTCCTGTTATCGAAGAGAGACGTATTTGACGAATATGACATCCCGGGAATTGTTGCTTAAACAGATAGAACAGGCCCGACTAAAGTACCGATTCAAACTTCTGGCCTACGTTCTCATGCCTGAACATGTGCATCTGGTGATGTGGCCCCCTGATGGTATGAAGATGGGAAGAGTTATAGGGGAGATCAAGTCGAAGATGGCCCGAGAATATTTCGCCCTCACGATGCCGTCAACCAAGGGTAAAAAGGTCTTCTGGCAGAAGCGATGCTACGATCATAATTGTAGAACCGCCGATACAATTAGGGAGAAGATCGAGTATTGTCATAAGAACCCCGTTAAAAGAGGTTTGGTCGCAGGACCGGGGGAATATGTCTTTTCGAGTTTCAACTGGTATCGGGGTGAAAGAGAAGTGCCGCTGCTGATGGACGAGGTAGAAATCTGATGTTCTTCCGTATGAACACAACCCACTGCAAGCAGTGGGGCACCCGTGCTTGACCAGACGACAAACGAAGCCAAAAGAACGAATAAATCCAATTTTAACGGGCCCGAAAAGGCTGTCGGCTCAGGCGCGTCGACAGGACAAGCAAATCGGGTAAACTTATGGATATACTTGCAATTGCAGAATGGACAATCTGGAGCTTATTACTACTGATAACCTTGGTACTTACCTCGGGACACTATGATAGGGCGGTCCGAAAGGGCTTACCCTTTCATAAAGCGACGCCTCGAATTGTCATCGTAGGCTGGATACTGATTTTCATATTCCTTTTTACGGGTTTCAGCAAGCTGCATATTCTATGGATTTTCCCGGTAAGTGTAATTCTAATAATGTCTTTCGTAACGCAGAAAGCTATTGAGGACACTGAAAAGAGATTTGACGATTCTAACAAATAACCATGGCTTTATTGAAAAAATCGATCGTCTCGTCAGGTCGCTCTACGAGCCGTATGGCCTGACCTGACGACAAAAGAAGGCAAGAGAACGAATAAATCTGATTTTGACCGGCCAGAAAAGGCTGTGGGGTCAGGCAACCCGACAGCGCAAGAATAAGGGGATTTGATTATGGCAATCTCGACTGAAAAACTTGCACAATTCTTTGAACAGGTCAAGACGCTCACATTTTGGCAACGCCTTTTTAGATGGGCACGATTCAGAAAATTGAGTTATGAAGCGTATAACGAATTTAAGGCCCTCTCTTCTGAGCACGCGAATTGCGTACAAGAACTAGTCAATTCAAAGTCGAGTTTGGCGATTACAACAAAAGACATTGAGCATCTCAGAGAGTCTCAGTCTAAGCACGACAGCGAAGTAAACGCACTTGAAGCAAAATTGACCGCACTGCAAGAAAAAAATACTGCCCTAAGAGACGAGAACACGATTTTTAAAAACACCGAAGACGAGCGAAAGAGAAAATATGAAAATGATGTTGCCTCATTGAATTCCATTCGAGAGCGGATTCAAGAAGATAGAGATAATGAAGTTGCTGAGACTAACCGAAAGGAAATTGAACGCCTTACTCAAAAGAGGGAGTATTGGGCCAAGCACCAAGAGGCTGTGAAGGACACTATTAAGATGATTTGCGAAAGGCACACTATTGAATACGTTGAAAAGGTGCCCTTCAAGGGCAATCCAGACAACACCTTGAAGATTTGTGATGAGTACATCATTTTTGACGCGAAAAGCCCAGGTTCGGATGACCTTAGAAATTTCCCAACCTATATCAGGTCACAAACCGAATCACTTAAGAAGTATATAAAGGAGGAGGGCGTTAAGAAGCAGATCTATCTGGTAATCCCATCCAACGCCGTCGAACTAATGGAGCGATTCACCTACAATATGGCAGATTATACCGTTTACGTAGTTACACTGGATGCACTGGAGCCAATCATCTTGAGCCTTAAGAAGCTTGAAGAGTACGAGTTCATCGACCGACTTAGCCCAGAAGAAAGGGAGAACATTTGTAAAGTCATAGGGAAGTTCTTTCACATGACTAAACGGCGAATCCAAATTGATCAGTTTTTTCAATATTTGTCGTTGGAAGTTCTCTCAAAATCTGAGGCCGACTTACCTCGTGATATTTTTGAGAAGGTTGAGGAATATGAACGCTATGAGAAACTAAATCCACCTCAAGAGAAAAGAGCCAAGCAACTATCCCGCTCAGGACTGCACTCCCATGCCGAGAAAATACGCAAGGAGGCAGAAGCGAAGGGAATAACTTTCCCCGCATCCGGCCAACAAGGAATCAAGAGCTTACCACTTTACGAAGATGAAACATCTGAGAACGATAAGATCTAGTCGCTCAAAGGCAGCATTATTATAACTTGGCAGCAGCCTGGTCTTTCATTCTGAACACTTAGGGTTACTTGCCTCCCATTGTATTGGAATGCAGAGCCTAAGCATCCTTATCCCACTTTAGACTGCCTGTGTCCAAACGTTAATGGCCTATCACCAACGCGAGACTGTTGGCAGATGCCGGGAGTGCCCTTGCGGGACTGCCCGTGACCTGGCAACCTTATCTACTCCACATTGCCAAGCATCGATACCCCGCTCCATGTGAGTCCGGACAAAATAGGCTTCAACCGGAAGGACCGGCGGGGCTAGACAAGAGCTTGCTCAACAAGCTAAACGTAAGTTCAGCCAGCATTGCTAAGACTCCTTTCCAGACCCGTTTACGGGGTCCATTGAAAATATAGGAAGCTATTACTGGCGGGGCAAGGATAATCTTGTGTGGTCAAGTTTCCGCCCATGCGGGCGTCCGTATGGACGCACTTGAGCGCCGCAGGTGGCAGGTACTGTCATACGACCCAAATGGGAGACCTGCCACCACAGGAATGTTAACGACACTGCGTATTCTTCGCCGCCGCCCGGGCCTTGACGCTTTCCACGAAGGCCCCGAGACGAATCAGATCGGCATCGCCGGTCTCGCCCTCGTAGGCGATATTTTTGTGCGGTCAAGTCCCCGTACTTGACCGCCGTATTGCCGTCACGTGCGGGGACGTGACGGCACATTACATCTGTGGTCATTCGGAGCGAGATTGCTTCGTCGCGCCGAGCTTTGGCCAGGGGCTCCTCGCAATGACCCGAGATTCAGCCGTAGGTTGGGGGTTTATCCCCCAATCCCGCCATCGGCGGAACGGCCGGATAAACCGACCGCCTACAATTCTGATCCATCCAAAAACTGCGGCGAAGGGTCGAGTGACCTGACGTCGCGGATAACGATTACAGCGGTATATTCCCGTGCTTTTTGGGCGGATTTTTATCGCGCTTGTTTTCCAGCATGCGCAGGGCCCGAATCAATCGGGGCCTGGTATTCTCTGGCAGAATGACATCGTCGATATAGCCGCGCTCGGCCGCCTTGAAAGGCGAGGCGAAGAGCATGCGGTATTCCTCTTCTTTCTGTTTCAATAAGGCTTCCGGTTCGTCGGATTCGGCGATCTCTTTTTTGAATATGATTTCGGCAGCTCCCTTGGGGCCCATCACGGCTATTTCCGCCGATGGCCAGGCATAGTTGATATCGCCGCGGATATGTTTGGAGGACATAACATCGTAGGCCCCGCCGTACGCTTTGCGGGTGATAACGGTAAGTTTGGGGACCGTCGCCTCGCAGTAGGCGTAAAGCAGCTTGGCGCCATGCTTGATGATGCCGCCGTGTTCCTGCACCGTCCCTGGAAGAAATCCAGGAACGTCCTCAAAAGTGACCAATGGGATATTGAAGCAATCGCAGAAGCGCACGAACCTGGCGCCCTTGATGGAGCTGTCGATATCGAGCACTCCCGCCAGATGAGCCGGTTGATTGGCGATCACCCCGACTGGTTTTCCGCCGAGCCGGGCAAAACCGACCACGATGTTCATGGCGTAATCGGAATGCACCTCAAGGAAGTCGCCGTCATCGACCACGCGAGTAATGATATCCTTGATATCGTAGGGTTTGTTGGGGTTTTCCGGAACGATCGTATTCAGCGATTGGTCGGTCCTGTCTATCGGGTCCGACGGCTCTATTTCAGGCGGATCTTCCATGTTATTCGCCGGCATGAAACTCATGAGTTTGCGCGTTTTCAACAGGGCCTCGGCCTCGTTTTCGCAGGCGAAATGGGAGACACCGGATTTCGACGAATGCACATCGGCTCCGCCGAGCTCGTCGAAAGTGACATCTTCATGGGTGACCGTCTTGACCACGTTTGGCCCGGTGACGAACATGAAGGAGGTGCCTTTGACCATCAAAGTGAAGTCGGTGATAGCCGGCGAATAAACCGCCCCTCCGGCGCAGGGTCCGAGGATGACGGAGATTTGCGGGATTACTCCCGAGGCCAGAGTATTTCGCAGGAAAATATCGGCATATCCGCCGAGGGAGACTACCCCTTCCTGTATTCGCGCGCCGCCGGAATCGTTCAAGCCGATAACGGGCGCGCCGACTTTCATGGCCAGGTCCATTATCTTGCAGATCTTCTCGGCGAAGGCCTCGGAGAGAGTCCCGCCAAATACGGTAAAATCCTGCGAGAATACGAAGACCAGGCGGCCGTCGATGGTGCCATACCCGGTGATAACGCCGTCGCCCAAGTATTTCTCGTCCTCCAGGCCGAATTCCTTGGTGCGGTGGGTGACGAACATGTCGAATTCCTCGAAGGAGCCGTCGTCGAGGAGAAGATCGAGGCGCTCCCGGGCGGTGAGTTTGCCTTTCTTGTGCTGGGAATCAACGCGTTTTTTCCCGCCGCCGAGTTTGGCGGTCTCGCGCATCTCCTTTAATTTTTTTAATTTTTCTTCGAGTTCCAAGAGCGGTCTCCTGAAAGGATCTTGTTCATTCGAATCGGCCCTTATATTCGACCTGTCAATTTTACCATATCGGCCTGATAGCGCAATCCCAATTTTTCGATCCATTTCCAAATATAATCAAGATCCAATTTCCCCGGGTAGAGCCTGAGCAGATCCGATATGTCTTCCGCGTGCTTTTCATTTTCCGAGTCTTTCAGCCAAACCAGCTTAATGAGCAGGGTGTCTTCAGGGGTTGAAAAAAAGAACTCGCGGCCGTCTATTTTATGCCGTTGTCTTCTGGCGAACCTCGAACCATCGAAGGAGGAATCGGTTAGTATCCAGCAATCAATCTTAAATCCTGTTTCAATGTGAATGAGATTGAACATCGTATTATTGGCAATGGCGTCTTTTATACCCTCTTCCGAAATATGATATTCATTTTGGGTTTTCTCAATTAACTTTAACGACGAAGGCGCTTTGAGATCGACTACTATGTCGATATCGTGTGTCATCCGAGGCTTGGCGTACATCATGGAGGCCACGGAGCCCGAAATCATATAGTCTATTTTTTCATTTTCGAATAAATCGAGAACTTTCAGAACAGCCGGATCCTGAATCACCCGTGAAACCTCTCTATCATCCTTTTCCTCAATTCTTCGGGAGCAATACCGGGGAAGTATTCGCGAATGGAGGACTCCACCACCGATCGCGCGAAGAGGTATAATTCATAGGCAATCTCAAGCTTCCTCCCTCCGGACATGGAGCGATAGATTTCGTCCCTTATGGCCTCGGCTTCATCGGTGTATTTGCTCATGCTCCTGGAATAGACGGGTCTCTAATATTCTGGATTCCCGCTGACGCGGGAATGCCAGGGTGAAATACTACTCCACTTTAACCGCTTCGACCCGCCTCTTCTCCCCTTCCTTGAATTTAGCGAACTTCAAATTGATATCGTGATCGAAGGCGATGATCCAGTCCTCCTTGAGCATTTTCTCTTGCAGCCAGCGCTTCTTCTCCATTGTAGTAGTCGGATCAAGATCGACGGCGGCGACATAGGGAATCTTTATGTGCCCCGACGTGGGCATAATATCG
>CAZDAH010000025.1:7277-7551 GCA_964503405.1 uncultured Ignavibacteria bacterium | reverse complement strand
CGGCGGGGTAAATAACCCTCTCCCCTCCGCCGTCGATGATTATCGCCTGCGATCCGGGAGTGTGTCCCCCGGTGACCATAACCGAAACACCCTTAAACAGCTCCGTATCGCCGTCGACCAGCTCGAGCTTGCCGGATTCGTCGATTACACGCAGTTTGTCGACAAGGTAAGTCGCAGCGGTTCGTTCGTTGGGGTTCATGGCGTCCAGCTCCCAACAGGTATGCCCATAGTTGGTGACGAACCAGCGGTAGCGCGG
Organism: uncultured Ignavibacteria bacterium; assembly: GCA_964503405.1. GTDB lineage: Bacteria > Zixibacteria > MSB-5A5 > UBA10806 > UBA10806 > JAZGHS01. The sequence continues at coordinate 7,295 of CAZDAH010000025.1, read as the reverse complement.
GCCCTTGCGCTTGGTCGC
>CAZDAH010000025.1:5305-7267 GCA_964503405.1 uncultured Ignavibacteria bacterium | reverse complement strand
CGTCCTGCCACTCCCTCGTCTGCACGTAAATCTTGGCGTTGGGGAATCGCAGCTCGGGTTTGCCAACCGAACTCATTCGCAAAGTCCCCATGGCGTGATCGGCGTGGGCGTGGGTGAGGATAACCGCGGTGATGTCATCGGGTTTTAGCCCCTTGGCCGCAAGTTCCGATTGCCATCTGGTTTCGCCGCCCAAAGGATAAATCTTCTTTTCTCTTTCGTTGAGAACGTCGCCGAATCCAGTATCGACAATAATACTCTCCGTGCCGGTCTCGATAACCAGCGGATTCAGATCCAGACGGATAAAGTTATTTTCATCCGAATCGTAGAATCTCTCCCAGATAACTTTGGGGATTACACCGAACATGGCGCCGCCATCGATACGAAAAGAATTTTCGAAAATCGAATGAACTTTGGCGTCGCCTAAATTCATGAAATCTCCTCGGAAAAGAGGCTCTGAAGAACCCCCGATCCTTTACCTCAAATAGCTGCCCGAAATTACCAGACGCTGTATTTCCGACGTACCTTCGTAGATCTCCATGATGCGCTGATCGCGATAGAGCTTTTCGATGATGGAGAACTCGCCGATATATCCGTACCCGGCGTGGATTTGCATGGCCCGATCGATACAGAATTTGGCGGCCTCCGAACAGAAGAGTTTTGCCTGAGACGCCTCGATGGTGAATTTTTCACCTTTCTCCTGAAGCAGCGCGGCTTTATAAGTCAGCAGGCGAGCCGCCTCGACCTGCGTCGCCATGTCGGCGATCATCCATTGAATAGCCTGAAATTTTCCGATCGGCGAACCGAAACAGACCCTCTTTTTGGCATAGCTTACGGACTCATCGAGGGCGCGCTGGGCCAGACCCAGCCCCTGCGCGGCCACGCCGATCCTGGCGGCGTCGAGGGTGTTCATGGCAATCTTGAATCCCTTTCCCACGTCGCCGAGGAGGTTTTCTCTGGGAACGCGCAGGTTGTTGAACCACATGCGTCCGGTGGTGGCGGCCCGCATCCCCATTTTCTTTTTCAAGGTCTGCACTTTCAATCCGGGAACGGTTTTGCCGTCCTTCCTGGTTTCCACTATTATCGCGGAGATCTTCCGAGACGCTTTCTCTTCGACCTCGCCCTCGATTCTCAGGAAGAGGACGACAACGTCGGCCACGTCGCCGTGCATGATGAATATCTTCTCGCCGTTGATAAGATAATGATCGCCGTCGAGGACCGCTGAAGTTTTCTGGTTGACGGCGTCGGAACCCGCGTCGGGCTCTGTCAGGGCGAAGGCCGAAATCCACTCTCCGGAAGCGCATTTGGGGACATATTTGTTCTTCTGCTGATCGTCGCCGAAAGTGTATATAGGATAAGTGGCCAGCTCGGCGACCGCGTCGAGAAGACAAATGGCGGGATCGTAATAGCAGAGTTCCTCGACAAGGGTGGTGTATTCGATAGCGGATACAGCGCTTCCGCCGTATTCTCTGGGCATATTCATTCCGATGAATCCCTCTTTGCCCAGCTTCCTGAAAATATCGAAAGCGAAACGATCGGGATCGTCGCGATGATCCAGATCCTTGGATATGGGTTCTATATGTTCTTTGGCGAATTTGGCCACTTTGTCCCTTATGGCCTGCTGACGGTCATCCACATTGTATCGCAAAATGCTCCCTCACTTTATTGAAGTTATTATTCAAATGATCTTTTCATCTTTTTTCATACCGGGCAGAGTCTTATTGAGATAGTCGATAATATCCTGCGTGGTCGCCCCGGGAGTGAACAGCTCCCCCACGCCCATTTCCTTCAGATGCGTGACTTCGCTTTCGGCGATTATTCCTCCCCCGAAAAGAAGCGTACGCGACGCGCCCTGCATTCTCAGGCACTCCAGCACCAGCGGAAATAAAGTCATGTGAGCGCCGGATAGAATCGATAATCCGACAGCGTCGACGTCATCCTGAACCGCGGCCGCGGCGATCTGCT
>CAZDAH010000025.1:2406-5295 GCA_964503405.1 uncultured Ignavibacteria bacterium | reverse complement strand
CGTCTGACGCAAGCCCGTGTAGATCACCTCGAATCCGGCGTCCCGCAACCCAGCGGCAATCACCTTTATTCCCCGATCGTGACCGTCGAGCCCCGGCTTGGCCAAAAGTATCCTGTATTTTTGTTTCATAATCACCCCAGTCTGCCAAAATCCCTATATCATCAGCTTGTGAATATAATATCCAGCGGGGGTTTGCGCAACCCCGGCCTTACAGAGCCGGAAAAACGGGATTTGGCGGGGAATCCCGGGTGAATGGCGTTATTGACCCGGTCCGATTCCGAAGTCTCCCCCGGATTTGACCAGTATGGTATTGTCGCCGTTAATGACCAGGCTGGCTGTGTTCTCGAAGAGGGGACGACCGGGATTATTGGGATCGCTGACATTGGCGCGGTATTTCACCGAGACGCCATCCCCGCCGGGGAAAATTGTCGACTCGCCGTCGTCCAGCATATTGCGCAGGTAGCGGCTCTGATTGGGATAGACCGTGATATTCAGCAGCGAACGATGCTCGAGATCGCCCCGGGTTTGGACGAAATCGGTCAATTTGATGGCCACGACCGATTCGTTGAATACCGATATGGTTCCTTCGGCGAAGGTTGCCGGGCCGCTGGAGTAATCATCCCCGGAGCAGGCTAAGATGCTCAAAGCTGAAAGCGCCGTTATCAAAAGTTGCCGCATCGTTTTAATTTACTCGACCGGGGGCATCGTTGTCAAGTTATCATTTGACGCATAAATATGTTGCCAATGCTCGATAAGATCAGCAGATTATCGCAGAAGCATTACGGAGGCGGTATCGAATGAGAATGAGAATTTACCAGGTCGATTCATTCACCAGAATCCCCTTCAAGGGCAATCCGGCTGGAGTGTGCGTTCTGGAAAAGCCTCTCTCCGACGGTCTCATGCAGTCGATAGCGGCAGAGATGAACCTCTCCGAGACAGCGTTCGCGGTTGCGGTCGAGGCTCCTTCGCGTTATAACCTGCGCTGGTTCACGCCGACCGTGGAGGTCGATCTTTGCGGGCACGCGACCCTGGCCGCCGCGAAAATCCTATTCGATTCTTATCAAGTCGAAACGGAAACTCTGATTTTCATCACCAAAAGCGGAGAGCTAAGGGTGGCGAAAGCCGATGACAAGCTGGCCATGGATTTCCCAATCGATCCGCCGGAATTTTTCAAGATCCCGGCCGAAGTGCTTAAGACGTACGGCCTGGACGCAGCGATCGAATGCAGCCGGAGCAGGCGAATGGGGATGCCGCTGATCGAGGCCGCATCGGCTGATATTGTCAGAAAAGTCAAACCGGATTTCGGGCGAATCATGAAGCTCGGCGACGAGTTTGGCTCGGCAGTAATTACCGCGCGCTCGGATGATCCTAAATACGATTTCATTTCCCGCTTCTTCGCTCCGATTTTCGGGATCAACGAGGACCCGGTGACGGGCGCGGCGCATACGGTACTGGGGCCGTACTGGGCAGAGAAGCTGGGGAAAATGCGAATGAAGGCATACCAGGCGTCGGCACGCGGGGGCGAGGTGGAAGTGGAATTGCGAGGCGACCGGATCGATTTGATCGGGCAGGCGGTGGTGGTGTTGGAGAGTGAGATGGAGGTCGGGGAGAGACGGATCACTGCCAAACGAGTTTGAGAGAGGTATCATTGCCGGCGATGTAATTGGAAATTTAGGCGCTTAGTTTATTTGGCCGCTCGCCCGACCTGACGCTTGCTTTAAATGATTTAATGCTATTGACTTGAACTTCGGATAATATTATAATAAGGCCATATAAAGGGGGAAATGAATTGATAAAAAAAGTCGTAAAAAAAGTCAGCTTGAATGATGATTCCATTAAGGCGGATTTGGCTTATTGGCTGTCAAAGACCTCCGCCGAACGTATCGAGGCGGTCCAGATAATGAGGAAACGAATCTATGGAGATAGAGGGCTAATTGAAGTGGCAGTCAGACGTCCCCGTCTGCCTGCGGAAGGCTGGCGCATAGCGACGTACGCCAAGCACGAAATGCTACAAAATCCGCAGCATGCTGTGGGACACTCGGCGTAATGCGTAGTGACTGGCGAAATAATGCGTATCTCTGGTCAATGCGAGAGAAAGTTGCCAAATTGGAACGATAGGCATATATTAGTTATAATCTAGAAAAGGAGGAAGAATGCAAACCCCAGCTGTCCATCGGGCTAAATTAGTGACAGGTAAACTTCGGCTTCCGATCATTCTCATCGGTTTATGTCAAATTTCCAATTGTTCTTCGGATAAATCGGTCGGCCCATCGAGCATTTTCGATTTTACTTACAACCAATATGAGGTCGTCGATCTTGAGTTATCTGAAAGATGGTACAATTGGATGTATCCGATAGGATTCGAACTCAATTTTCCTCATGACGCCGATGGAATTATAGTCTCCAACTGGAATAACTCCTTCCACTATCATCCATGGCAGGTTTCGGATAAGGCTCTATGGTATCTAGCCGGCTATCAGCAGACATCAGACGAAAGATATCTGGATTTCGTTCATAGATACGCCGAAAGGCTGGAGATGATGGGAGTCAGGAAGGACAGTGGGATATATTTGCCCTACACTTTCGACTACGCACTTCACGCCGGAAGTGAATTCGATGTTATGATGTCTCCATGGTATTCCGGATTGGCACAGGGTATTGCTCTCTCTTTTTTTTCGAGAGCTTATGAGACGACCGGGGAGGGGCATTTGAAAGCGGTCGCCGATAGCCTCTTCAACACGTTTTTAATACTTGACGCCGAATCGGATATCTGGACAGTCTACGTAGATTCTCTGAATTACTACTGGATAGAGGAATATCCTTTCTCTCCCAGAACTCATGTTCTCAACGGTTTTTTGACCGCCGTATTCGGACTGTACGATTACTATC
>CAZDAH010000025.1:964-2396 GCA_964503405.1 uncultured Ignavibacteria bacterium | reverse complement strand
CGATGAGCGTTGTAAGATAATCTATAAGGCGTCATGCACCACAATCGTCAAGTATCTGCCCGACTTCCGAGATCCGGGGGGTGTCAGTTATTACTGCCTTCTGCACAAGGCTCCTCTTCTCGATTATCATCATCTGGTCGTCAGGCAATTAAGGCATTTGACAAACTTAACGGCGGATCCGTTCTTCGACGCATTTGCGGATTCCCTCGAGGCAGATCACATCTGAATTAGCGTGTAAGCAAAGCTAATCTCGGACGGCGACTATAGGAAATTGTCGAGTTCTGCTGAACCCTATATACTGCTTGGTAACGCCTACACCAGCGGCGGCTCTGTATACGTCCCGAAGACCTCGGTCAGCACCGAAGTGATCTCCTCCTCGGTGGTGTAACAGCGCACGCAATCCAGAAGCGGCGGCATGTGGTTGGAGCCGTCCTCGGCCGCCCTTTTCAACGCCGCCAGGCAGGTCTTCACCCGATCGTTATCGCGGGAGGATTTGACCTTCTTTAACGACGCTATCTGGTCCTTCTCCACCTGATCGTCGATCTTGAGGAGGGGGATCTTGACGTCCTCTTCCTCTTCGACAAAATCGTTGACTCCAACGATAATCCGTTCTTTAGATTCGATTTCTTTTTGATAGCGATAAGCTGACTCAGCAAGTTCGCGCTGGAAATAACCCTCCTCGATACATTTGAGCACGCCGCCGCGCTTTTCGATCTCGGCGAAATATTCCTCGGCCTCGCGTTCCATTTCGTCGGTCAGCGATTCGACAAAATACGATCCGGCCAGGGGATCGATGGTATTGGCTACGCCGCTCTCGTGGGCGAGCAATTGCTGTGTGCGCAGGGCGATATGCACCGCTTTCTCCGACGGCAAAGCGTAGGTCTCGTCCATGGAGTTGGTATGCAAAGACTGAGTCCCGCCGAGCACGCCGGCCATGGCTTGCCAAGTGGTGCGCACAATATTGTTCTCGGGCTGCTGGGCGGTGAGGGAACATCCAGCCGTCTGTGTGTGAAATCTCATCAGCCAGGAGCGGGGATCTTTGGCCTTGTATTTCTCCTTCATATGCCGCGCCCAGATACGTCGGGCGGCGCGGTACTTGGCGATCTCCTCGAAGAAATCGAGATGGGAGTTGAAGAAATGCGACAGCCGTGGCGCGAAAGTGTCGACGTCCATGCCCGCAGCGATAGCGGCCTCGACGTAGGCGAAACCGTCGGCTAATGTGAAGGCCAGCTCCTGAGCGGCGGTGGCCCCGGCCTCGCGTATATGATAGCCGGAGATCGAGATCGTATTCCACTTGGGCACGTGATCGGAGCAGAAAGCCATCATATCGGTAATCAGGCGCATGGACGGCTCCGGCGGGTAGATCCACTCTTTTTGCGCGATGTATTCCTTCAATATGTCGTTCTGCAGAGAGCCGGTTAATTTTTCGGAT
>CAZDAH010000025.1:248-954 GCA_964503405.1 uncultured Ignavibacteria bacterium | reverse complement strand
TATGGTGGACGTGCAGTTGATGGTCATCGACGTGGAGATCTTCGCCAGATCTATCCCGTCGAAAATTATCTCCATGTCGTTGAGCGTATCGACCGCCACGCCGCAGACGCCGACCTCCCCCACCGAGCGGGGGGAATCAGAATCGTAACCCATCAAAGTGGGAAGATCGAAGGCAACGGATAGTCCCATCTGGCCCCGTTTGAGGAGATAATGATAGCGTTCGTTGGTCTGTTTGGGCGAGCCGAAGCCGGAGAACTGCCGCATGGTCCACGGTTTGCCGCGGTAGAGGGAGGCGTGCACGCCGCGGGTGTAGGGATATTGCCCGGGATAACCGATATCGTTATCGAAATCGATTTTCTCGGTGTCCTCCGGGGTATATAGCGGCTTGATCTGCCGCGACGACGTGGTCATGAACTTCTTCCCCTTGGCCGCCGTTCTCTGGTACTGCTCCAGCCATTCGCTATATGCCGATTTTTTGCTCGTTTTCGATTTCTTGGCCATCTTGCCTCACTTTAAGCTATCCATGATACGCAGGGCGAGGTCGTAGGGATTCCCCTGCCCCTGATAGATTTTCTCAACATGCTTTGTTAATTCATCCTCCGGCAGGATCTTGTTTTTCAGAAGATCCGCGAAACGATGCTCGACAGTTTTCACAATATCATAACGGATTTTCTTTTTGCGGTGTTTGTCTTAGTTTTACCCAGTT
>CAZDAH010000025.1:0-238 GCA_964503405.1 uncultured Ignavibacteria bacterium | reverse complement strand
GTCGATTCCTTTATCGTTGAATGCCTGTGTCGGCAGCACCGGCAATTCGCATCCGGTTCTGTGGCGTTTGATGTCGAGGATCATATTCAGCTCCGAAACCACCCTGCCGGCGCCGTCGCGGTCGGCCTTGTTGACACAGAAGATGTCGGCGATCTCCATCAGCCCGGCTTTGAGGGCCTGCACCGAATCGCCCGATTCGGGCACCAGCGCCACCACGGTCAGGTCGCACGCCTCGGCC
>CAZDAH010000024.1:20140-28912 GCA_964503405.1 uncultured Ignavibacteria bacterium | reverse complement strand
GAATACAACGAGGCCTTGAATATCATGCAGCGGGCTTACGAGAAAGTCCCCTGGGATTCGACCTCCATAATGTACTACACCGGTATAATACATTCCCGCAATGATAAATTCGGTTTGGCCCGCGACGGATATTTGAGGCTGATCCGCTCTTATCCCGATAATATCGATTTCAGGTTCAACCTGGCCGCCGCTTTCGAAAGACTGGGGGAATTTAAAAAAGCCGAATCCGAATTCAAATATATCCTCGAAAAAACCCCTGATAACGCGCTCACTTTGAACTACCTCGGCTACATGTACGCCGACCGCGGGGTGAATCTCAAGGACGCCTTGAAGATGATCGAAAAAGCGGTGAAGCTCGATCCGGAAAATGGCGCGTTCCTCGACAGCTACGCCTGGGCGCTGTATAAGCTGGGGCGTTACGACGAGGCCCTCGTGCAGATGCGCAGGGCGCTGGAATTCGAGTCCGACGACGCCATCCTGTTCGACCACCAGGGCGATATTCTAGCCGCCCTGAATAATGTCGATCTGGCCAGGCAAAGCTGGGAGAAGGCGCTGCAGCTCGATCCGGATAACCAGGAGATCAGGGCCAAGATAGAAGCAAAGTGAGAGAATCGGCTTTTAGACTGTCTTCCATACTCTCGTTGTGCCTGTTTGTTTCATGCGCCGTCAAGGAGAGACCGCCCGGCGGCCCCGAGGATAAAACCCCTCCGACGATTTTAAATGTCGTCCCCGAACCGGGAAGCACCATGATTCCGCCCGACACAAGATTCGAGATTACCTTCTCCAAAAATATGAATACCGGCAGGACGGAAGAAGCGGTTTTCCTGACGCCTGTCTTCTGGCAATATCCTCGAATGAAATGGGCCGGCAGGACGTTAACTATCATTCCTCCGGAAGACCTTCGACCCGACAAGACATACCTGATAACAATCGGCGCCGACGCCCTCGGTCACCACGGCAACAGAATGGGCAAATCGTACAGTTTCGCTTTCTCCACCGGCGAAAAAATAGACAGCTGCTCTGTCAAAGGGGTGGTCTTCATCCCTTACGGAACAAGGGCGTCTTTTGATATATGGGTGTACGCCGTCGAGGATACCTCGTATATCGAATTCACCCGGCAAATCCCCGAATACGCCACCCAGGTCGATTCTCTCGGTCGATTCGCCGTCGAGAATATGAAGGCGGGCACCTATCTGGTCGCCGCCATAGATGACAAAAACAACGACTTGTTCTGGGAGCCGACAACCGAACCGATTGGCCTCCCGCCGTTCCTTGTCGGTCTGGATGAAAGCGAGTCCTTCCACGGCCTCGTGCTTCGCGCCGAACGCCGCGATACCGTTACGGCATATGTCTCACGGGCCGCAGCTCTCGACAATCGACGGTTGGAAATCGAATTCTCGCAGCCGGTTTCGGATACCTCGTTTTTCCGGCCCTCCTATTTTGAGATAATTGCCGGCGACGATTCCTCGACGCTCGAAATCGACGACGTCTATTCCATTGAGAGCGGCAAGTGGATCCTGGAAACGCGGACTCAGACCGAGAAACGAAACTATCGCCTGATCCCGTTGGGAATAGTCTCCGATTGGGGAATTCTATTCGATTATTCCGGTATCGGGTTCGTGGGCAGCGGACTCGTCGATACCTCCGGGCCGCGGCTGATCGCCGCCGATCCGGGCGGAAATTTCCCCGCCTACCAGGACAGCGTTATAAATCTGCTCTTCTCCGAACGAGTCAACCCCGCTCGTTTCGCCGACGCCGTCAAAGTGATCGCCGATTCCGTCGATACTATCCCGTTTATCCCCCAATGGACCGCTCCCATTTCAGTCCGGCTGCGCCTCCCCAACCGCGTCCCTCGAGAGAAAAGAATAGAAGTTGTTCTCAATCCGGATTCCATAATCGATATTGCCGGCAACCCCATCCCCGATTCCGCCGTCGCTTTCTCCTTTCGCCTGCCTCCGGCCGATACGGTAGGGGAGGTTACCGCGTTATCCGAACCGCGGTCGAATATCAAAGGCGTATTGTCTTCGGCGGCCGGATCCGGCCCCGTCTACGAGGCCGATTCCGATCGCGGCGGGAGCCTTGTATTCGGAAGCGTGCTGCCGGGGATATACAGGTTGGAATATTACGACGATGCCGACCGCGACGGGCGTTGGTCTTCCGGAAGAATACTTCCCTTCTCGCCGGCCGAACGATTCTCCTTTCTGCCGGATACCGTCTCGGTCAGATCGCGATGGACCACCGAGATAGGAAAGATCGATTTGCCGGTCGCCGATAAGTGAAAATGATTGACATGTTTCGGATTGATGGTATTATCTCCGCTATGCTTCGATATAGGGCTATCAGGGCGCTTACGCTCCTGGCCTCGGTTTTTCTGATCATAACCAGCCTCGCCGCGGCCTTCGAATACGACCTGCCGACAGTCGCCAGGGCCCGATTCTCGCCGCTTTCGACGTTCGAACCCGGGGTGGAAATCGGAGTACGCCGCGACGGCTGGATACCGAGTTTCGTATTTCTGAATACGGTTTCGGGACAGGAGGTCGCGGCCACGTTCGAAATCGACGACGAATTTATTCGTTTTAAAAACGGCGGTTTTCCGTCTTCAAGTATGGTCATAGTTTATGATCGCGTTGATATCGGCATAGTCGAACTCAGCCCCGAAGTGACCGTCCATAATATCAATATAGCCGGCAGCTGGGAGGATCATTCCGAGACGATTCTGGCCGAGATCACCGGTATTACCGATTCGCTGACTGCCGGCATGGTCGGGGCTGTCGATACGCACAAGGTCGGATTCAATACCACGACCGCCCCCTTGAGCGACTCGGCGATCATCTGGATCGCGCTGCCCCCCGGATTTTCGATAGGGGCTATCGACGATACCGCCTATTTTGACAATGATCCCGCAAACGATTTAAACCAGCCCCGCATAACCGCCGTCACCGTCGAGGGACAGGTTGTCAAATTTCAGCTCAATCAGGGCGCGTTGCCGGCCCTTCCCGGTTCAAGGATCTCCATACGATTCGGCTCTGTCGACAATAGCGTTATAGCCGGCCAATACTCCGTCGGCGTGGCCGCGTCCGACGCCGACGGCAATATCGACAACGGTCCCGGCATCTCGGATCCCTTCACTCTCGTGCCTGACGTTCTCGATCAGGTGGTGGTCGAACCCGATACGGCCATGACCGCGCCATCCGATACTATTATTAATTTTACCGCGGCAGGTTTTGATCAGTACGGCAATGAAATTTCCGGCCTGGACTTCGCCTGGATCGTAACGGTCGATTCGTGCGGCGATGTCTTCGGCGGCGCCTTCCGCGCCCTCAAAGTCGGCGATTGCTTCGTGGCCGCGTCCTCGGGCGGATTCGCCGATTTATCCGGCCCGATCACCGTCGTCCCGGGAGAGTTGGGACGATTCTCCCTGTCCGGCTGCCCGGCCCAAACGAACGCCGGAATACCGTTTATTATTCCCGTCAATGTCACAGCCTATGATATCAACGACAACATAAAATCCGATTATGCCGGCTCGGTATGGTTCACTTCCACCGACCCCGACGCTACTCTGCCTTTCACGCCGGGAAGTCCCTATAATTTCAATACCGGCGATTCAGGTTCTCATAATTTCCCCGGTTCCGGCTTCATCCTGCGGAGCGCCGGATTGAGAACCATCGCCGTTACCGACGGTGTTTTATCGACTTCCTCGAATTATATTAATGTCCTGCCCGGAGTTATTATATCATTTAACTTGACTGCGGGATCCCCCCAGACAGCCGGCGTGACGTTCGTCCTTCAGGCATCCGACGCCCTCGACAGCCTGGGCAACCTGGCCTCCGGGGAGATCATCGTCGCCGATTCGATAGGCGGGGGCGATTCTCCCGACGGCATCCCGCCGTCATTGAACAGGATTATTGTCGTCAACGGATTCGGGTCCTCCTTCCAGACATTAACTAACGCCGAACCGACCGTTCTCAAAGGCACCGTTTCAGGAACCTTCGCTGTCGCCGCCACCGATACCATAATCGTTTTCCCGGGCAATCTGGGACGATTTGAGATGGCCGGCTATCCCGACTCTTCCGTGGCCGGGGTTGTCTTCCCTGAGCCCGGCATCGCCGTCACCGCCGTCGATCTGTTCGGCAATCTCAAAACCAATTATGCCGACTCCGTCTATTTTACAAGCACCGATCCGCTGGCCGCGCTTCCATATACCGAATCGTCGAAATACAAATTCGTGGTAGCCGATTCCGGCTCGCATACCTTCCCCGGCTCCGGTTTCACATTATACACAGCGGGCAATCATCACCTGACAGTTACGGATGATTCGGTTTCCGACCAATCCGGCGCGATTCACGTCTCCGCCGGGGCCATCGCCGCCTTCATGATTTTCGCCACAGATTCCATCACCGCCGGTATCCCCTTCGCCGTCACCGCCATAGATTGCCGGGACGCCTGGAATAATCTCGCCAACGGCACGATCAACGTGATCGATTCGGTGGGCGGAGGATATTCTCCCAACGGCTCCTCGCCCATCTTCAACGCCATCAGGGTCAGCGGAGGTTCCGGCGCCTCCAATCAGACTCTCGTCAACACCGTCACGACCGTATTAAAAGGCTACGTCGGAAGCATTATCAGAATAACCGACAGCATATACGTCATGCCCGGGGATGTCGGCGCGTTCACGCTCGATATATCAACGCCGCAGTTCTCCGGTATTCCCTTCAGCGGCCCGGCTGATGTTACCGCGCTCGATTATTACGGAAACGTCAAGTTCGATTTCAACGCTTCGGCTGATACAGTGGTGATAACCTCGTCCGCCGGCGGATCCATGTTCAATAACGTCCTCAGGCAGGCCGGGGATTTCACCGACGGCGTCGCCGACCTGACCGCGTCGAACATCACCTACATCGGTCGCGGAGGCAATATGACGTTCTCGGCGGAATCCGAGTCGGGAGCGGGCGGTGTATCGGGCGCGGTGAATATGCGAGCGGTCTCCTGCTCCGGCCTCGTGATCGATCAGGGCGTGGTATCATGGGGAGACACGGCCACCGGAGCCATAAGCGTCACCAACGAAGGCGGAGTGCCCGTGGAGATAACCGATTTTGAAGTCTTCTCCGAATCCGGCCTGACATTGAATCCCGATGGCAGCGCGCCTCCGCTCCCGGATTCCCTGGGGCCCGGAATAAACAGGATTTATGATATAACAATTCCCATCCACAGCGGAATGGCCCAGGGACAGCACCCCCTGACCGCCTCGGTTTCCGGCCTTTTCGGCGCCAACGCTGTTCACGATACCCTCAATGGATTCCCCGATACTGTCATTATACAGACGGCCTCCGAAATCGGTTATATCGACGGCTCCATCGACCGCGATACCCTCTCGACCGGGGCCGTTTACTCCCTGTCGATACGGCTGGGCAACGCCGGCGGCGCCGGACTGGGCCTTATAGATACATCCTACATCCGCTTCACCGACGGCGTTCGAACCTATGCCGCGCGGCTTACCGGCGGTTTCTACATCCCGCCGGATAACCCGTCGGGAATAACGGTCTTTTTCGATTCGACAATGGTCCCTTCGGATTTCGCACCCGGAGATTATCCGGTCCGGTTCTATTATTTCGGTCAGGAAAACGGCCATCTCGTAGTCGATTCCCTCGATCTGACCGACCCGGTCACCGTGCAAAACAGCGCCAGCGTCGAATATATATCCGGTTCAATTAATATAGACACCCTTGCCGCCGGACAGCCCGCGGCTTTTGTCATCAGGATCTCCAATTCGGGGACCGCTTCGTTCGAGGTCGATCACGCCAATACCTTTCTGAGGTTTGCCGATGCCCAAAGGCAGTACGCCGCATACGCTGATACGTCGACTGGACTGCGGGTCGATCTCATCGCGCCGGGAGATACGACCTTTTATTTCGAAGTCTCCACGCTCTCGCCGGAGTTCACTCCGGGTCGATATCTTCCCGCTATCAGTCTTCGAGGCGAACAAAACGGCGTCTCCCAGACTGCCGTATTCGACACCTTTCCCGATTCCATCGAAATCATCAGCCGCGGTTCTCTGCGAATCGACACCACCTATGTCATGTGCTTCAACGCCCCGTTCGTCAATACCGCCCAGGCATGTTCGATAAGGGTCGTGATATTCAACGAAGGCGACGAGAGAATCGACTCTGTTTACGCCAGGCTCACCTCCGACGGTTCCTCTCTATTCGCCGATTCTATCCTGCTTGGCGATATCGAAGGTCACTCATATCAGACGGCCGATTATCCGGCAGTCTCGTCCGATCTGCCTGATTCCGGCGAAGTTCTGGTAAGCTCGTTATCGGGCGGGCATGGAAGGATATCGGGATTGCCTCCCCTGATACTGACACCTCTGGATAACGCCGCCATTCTGATCGTCGAGACCCCCGCGCTATTGTCCCTTTCGCCCTTGACTGCCGTCTGGCCCCCCGGCGCGGAGGACGATACTGTTACAATAGGGCAAAATGTTACCGTCTCGACTTCGGCGCGCAATCTCGGGCAGGCCGGTATTTTCGGCAGTCAACGGCTTGTTCTCGATACGACCGGTTCGGGCTTTATCGTCGCCGATTCGTTGACCCGGGATTTTCTGCTGGACGGGATCGTCTCGTGGGACATCGCCGCCCCGTTGATCCCCGATGATTCGGCGGTCCTGACCGCGAGATTCTTCTCGTATCCATCGGACGCCAACGACGGCTCCGACGCTGTCGGGCCGGATTCAGTTGTAACAATTGATTTCACAGTGGTAACCACCCCGTCGATCGCTCAAATTCCGGCCATAATTCAGCCTCCCGGGGCTCTCGACGGCGTCATTTCCGCCAATCAGATGTTCGTCGTATCCAATACGCTTCAGGCCTTCGGCGAATATTACGGCCTTTCCACAACCATTCTTCTGCCATTCGGTTATACCACCGACGATTCGATCACCAAATTCCCCTCGGGAAATACGGCCTCGTGGGATATCCGCGCCCCGGACAACGCGTTTCTCGATTCCATCGAATTCGCAAGCTCGTTGTTGGATATAAATACGGGCCAAACCCATTCGGCCGGCCCCGAGTATATCCGGGTGGAAACCGTCGCCGCATCGAACCTCGAGCTGGTAACCCGGATAGCGGGACCAAACGCCGCCCTCGACGGCATCATCGAGCCCGGAGCGTATCTGAATTTCGAAGCTGTCGTAAATAACAACGGCCAGGCGGCGGCCGGCGCGGGGCGCCTGTCGCTCCATATTGAAAATCCCGATCTCGTTACGCCCGACCAGATCATCCGTCAATTCCTGGTCGGCCAGCCGCTCCTCTGGACTATCGACGCGCCGTCGCGCGAGGTCTCCACCGCCGTCCCGATATGGGTCAGTCTTGATTCCATCCCGGATGACGAAAACAGCGGCTTGCCTTCTCATTTGGTAAATGACTCCTCCGGAGTGCTAGTCTCCGTCCGGGAACTCCTGCCGAGGCTCGAATTCTGGCCGTTGCTGACTCATTCCGGATCGGTGGTCAAAGGCCGGCAATTGCCGTTTTTCAATTTCGAATTGCGCAACAATGATCGCGGAGGAGCTTTCGCCATCGGAATCACGCAAATCAGGATCGGCGCCGCCTGGAATCCCGGACAAAACCCCGCGCCCTTCGCCTCGGCGGCCTTGTTCTCCGATACGGTAGTCGTATCCGAAGGCCAAATCGGCGCGACGGAAATCCTGTTGGAGTTCGCCGACACTCTAGTCATCGATCCGGGACAGAGCGCGCCGTTCCTCCTGCGCATCGGAATACTGCCCGACACTCCGGTCAATAGTTTCACCTTATCCATCGAGGGCGGAGATGTCCAGGGCGTCATATTCGATGAGGGCTCCGTGGCCGGGCAAATCGCCGCGGGATCGCCCGCCGACGCCCCTCTTTGGAACAGCCCTCCCGTGGCCATCCTCGAACAATCCTTCGCCGGCTCTGTTTCGAGTTACCCCAATCCGTTTAATCCCGCTCAAACGGCCGCCAGGATCGGCTACTACCTGACTTCCGATTCCGATCTGAGATTGCGGATATTCACCCTGTTCGGAGATCTAGTCTGGACCAAAGAAATCTCCGCCGCCGATCCGCTCGGACGAGCAGGATTGCATACCGGAGATACGGCCGTCATGTGGGATGGCAAGAACGATTCCGGCTATGATGTTCATTCCGGAGTGTATATCTGTATCGTCGAAAATGTCAGCGGCGGACAGGAGGAAAAATTAAAAATCGCCATCGTAAAATAATACTCGCCATTGCCCTGGCCGTCGTTCTCCCCGCAGCCTCTTTCGCCGGAGGAGACGCCGGACGGGAATCCCCCTTCGTCTTCGGGGCGGGGGCCCGCGGCATGAGCCTGGGACGCGCCTTCGTCGCGCTTTCCGGCGACGCTTCTTCGCCGTTCTGGAATCCCGCCGCCTCGGCGTCCGTGGATAAAACGGAAATCATGGCATTCCATACCTCGCTCTTTATGGATACCAAGTACGATTGCCTTGGCGTTTCATATCCTCTCGAACAGGGCGTCTTCTCCATCTCTGTAGGACGCCTCGGATCGGACAACATAATCGAAAGGGATCAGAATAATATCGTTACCGGAGCGTTTTCCTCCGCCGAAACTCAGTACGGTTTAAGCTACGCGCGAAGCATACTGTACGGTTTCTCCGGAGGCTTGAATATCAAAGCGGCCAATCAGCGTATCGGGGGGCTATCGGGAACCGGTTTCGGTGCCGATTTGGGCCTTCAATATAAACCCGGATTCGCCCGTGGTCTG
>CAZDAH010000024.1:17783-20130 GCA_964503405.1 uncultured Ignavibacteria bacterium | reverse complement strand
TGGCTGCCAATGATCTTCTCAGCCCGGGCATCAAGCTCGAAAGAATCGAGGACACATCCGATTCGCGCTCCAGGTTTGGAATTTCGTATGCCCGCGATCTTAAGAAAGATATCTCCGCCATGCTGAGCCTCGAGATTGATAAGTCATCGGGGAAAACCGCGGGTTTCCACGCCGGGCTAGAGGGTCGATTTTATAGACAGTATTTCTTGCGGACGGGAATGGATAATGGCAGATTCACATTCGGGGGCGGCGTCGTTTATAAATTCGTAAAGATCGACTACGCGTTCGAAAGCGTCGAATTCCTCGGATCAAGTCACAGGGTATCATTCGGTTTCTCCTTCGGAAAATCATTGGGCAGCGAACGCGACAAAGCACGCGCCAGGATTATAGAACAGGAGAAGCAAAACTGGATAAATTCGATTCAAAACGAAAACGCGGCTAAATCTATGGAATTACTCGTTATCGGCGACAGCTTGAGAGCGCTGGGCCGCTACGATAAGGCCCTCGGCAATTACCAGAGAGCCCTTCTGCTCGATTCGACCTCGGCCAAAGCCCGGATCATGGCCGACAGCATGATCACGCTTGTCATGGAGCAGGCGGTGCTTTCAGCCGGCGATCAGAAACGGCGGGAGCTGATAGAAGGCCGGCTCGGCTCGGCCATGGACGATTATCAAAAAGGACGGTACAACGAGTCCATCTCTATTCTAAACCTGCTCCTGGAAATTGATCCGGCCAATAAATCGGTTACCGATTTGTTGAAAACCGTAAGGGACACCAGGGAAAAGGAGATCGCAGATAGAACCGCCAGGGCTCGTCGGTATCAGAACGAAGGCAACTACGTGGCCGCCCTGACCGAATGGAATCGCCTCCTGACTCTCGACGGCGGCAATCGTAACGCGCTTGACGCAATCTCCGTTTTGAATAGGGAAATCGAAGCCGACAGGCTGATCGCGGACGCCGTTTCCTCTATCAACAGCCGCCGTTTTAACGAGGCCATGAACTATCTCAATCAGGCGAGGGAGATCAGGCCGCAAAGCGAGATCATCAGGTCGCTGATCAACCAGGCCGCCGCCGGATCGGCCCCGCTCACAACCCTGGAGGATATCAGATCCTCGAACGAAAATTGGAGCAGGTATCTCTCCGGTCTGGAAAGCTACCAGGCGGGCGATTACTCCGCCGCTCTGACGATCTGGGAAGATCTGAAAACGACCTATCCCAATAACCCGGAGCTGGAAAAGAATATCGAACAGGCCAGACAGCGCATCGCCGCCGAGGGCGGCAGGTAGAGATTACCCTTTACAATAGTGAACAATTGGCCTAATATATTTAACAGGATTGACGTTTCTTAAGATATGGCGAGAAAAGCGCAAAAAGAAGTCTTCATGACCTTCCCGGCCGACGAGGGTCAGCTGGAGGATATCCGCAGAAGCATACGCAACGTTTTGAACGAATCGGACTTATCGGTAAAAGATGTCAACGGGGTCCTGCTGGCTATCGAAGAGGCCTGCACCAATGTGATTCGTCACGCCTATCTTTACGGTCCCGGAAATATCCGTATTAAAGTTACCATGCAGGCCGGACGAGTCAAGTTCTCCATCTTCGATCAGGGCCGGGCTTTCGACTACGATCACTCCGATACCCCCGATCTGAACAGATATATAAAAACCGGACGCAAAGGCGGGCTCGGATTATATCTCATTCGCAAAATGATGGATTCAGTCGACTATCATACGCGTGACGGCGAGAATGAATTGCGCATGGAAAAACAAGCCGAAAAAGCCCGGGCAGTTCGGCCCCGGGGAGTATCATTGAGGGTTAAGTTCGCTCTCTGGGCCTCTCTCGTCGTCTTCGCGATCGTAGCCGGTGTGTATCTCATATTCGATAAGCAGGCCGGTGAGGGAGCCTATATCAGCTTCTTCCGCAGCGCCGACGACGCCATGGAATCTTTTGTCTCCGATATCGGCGACAAGCTGATCTTCCGCGATCCCGATCTGGCCAGATCGGCCTCCGCCTGGCTATCCACCAATAATAATCTCTTTAACTATGTTGTTATTACCGATACCTTGAACAGCATCATTGTCGACCCTGTCAATCCCAGGAATTTTCTCTCGACTTTCCGGCCGTTGAACGATCATCTCTATAACAGCGAAAACGCCCTGCAAGACTCGTCCGGTATACGCCGGTTTCACTTCAAAAAACAGGTCAAATTAAACAACAATATTGTCGGCTACGCTTATTTTGGACTCGACGAATCTCCCTTGATGAAAGTGATATCGAGTACGAGGCGGGGGCTGTTTCTTATCGCCGTCATCGGATTGTTTATCGGGTTTGTATGGGTATTTGTCGT
>CAZDAH010000024.1:4267-17773 GCA_964503405.1 uncultured Ignavibacteria bacterium | reverse complement strand
AACTCACCGAGGGGGTCCTGCGTATCGGCGACGGCAACCTCGATCAGACCCTGCCCGTGGAGGGCACCGACGAATTCTCCGATATCGCCCGGGCTTTCAACGAAATCACCACGAAGTTCAAAAAAGCCCAGGAAAACGTTGTCGAGCAGGAACGGCTGCAGAAGGAAATGCAGGTCGCCCAGGAGATCCAGCACGCCCTCCTGCCGCGAAAATTCCCCGATATCGAAGGCTACGATATCGCCACCATCTACAGGGCCGCCAAGGACGTCGGCGGCGATTATTTCGATTTCGTGCGGATTGACGAGAATACCCTGGGCATTATTGTCGCTGACGTTTCCGGCAAGGGAGTCCCCGGATCGCTCGTCATGACCATGATCCGCACCGCCCTGAGACTCGAATCCATGGGCAATCTTTCCCCGACCGATATTCTCAGCCGGGTCAACCAGTTTGTCGCCGACGATGTCAAGAAGGGAATGTTCATCACTATCTTCTTCATCACCCTCGACTCGAAGAACAGGACAATATCGTACGCCTCCGCCGGCCACAACCCCATGATCCTCTTTCGAAAAGAATCCGATTCCTGCTATTTCCTGAACACCAGGGGCATGCCCCTCGGCATCAGCCTGCCGGAGGGAGTCACCTACGAGGATTCCCAGCAGGCCGACAAGGTCAGGTTGAAAAAGGACGACATGCTCGTCGCCTACACCGACGGCATCACCGAGGCCATGAATAAGGCCGGCGATCAGTACGGCAACGATCGGCTCATAGAGTTCATCCGCGCCAATTCCGAACTGCCGCCTGAGGAATTCTCCGCCAAGCTCGACAGCGATATCAACCGCTTCACCGCCGGCGCTCCCCAGAACGACGACATCACTCTCGTGGTTATCAAAGAGAAGATCATGCTCGACGAACTCGTGTTCGAAAAACGCAAACGGCTTATCGATATGGTCGAATCAGAAGGGGTGCCGCTGGAGGAAGCCTGCAAAGCCATGGGTGTCTCGCCGTCCACTTACTACAAATATCGTCGACGCAGGCAGCAGTACGGAGATTCCGGCCTTCTCAACAAGAAGCTCAGGGCTGATTCTACCATCAAGCAGGTCCCTTACGAGGTCCGCAAGGAGATTCTGAATATCGTCCGGGAAAACCCCGATTTCGGCGCCAAGAAAATCGCCGAGGAGATCAACAGGCGAGGCGCCTTCAAGATCGATTATCGAAGCTTCTACGAGGAAATGGTGCGCATGAGGCTCAATACCCGCAAGCTCCGTTTGGAATATGTCAGCCGAATGGGCGAGATGACCGATCAGATGCGCACCGAGCTGAACAAGGAAATTCTGAAAGACAAGTCGCGAAAAGTCAAGCTCGATCGCGAAGCTTACCTGGGCGAATTAAAGGAAAGCATCCAGAAACGGGAAAAACCTGTCGTCGCCAGGGGAATTGTTGAAAAATTCAAGAAACTTGAGCCCGAACTGGGAGACGCCGGTCTCTACAGCGAAATCGCCGCCGAGCTGGGAAAACTGGGCGGGGGAGAGGACCTGGCCAGGCTGTTCGAGGGGCTGATATCGAGAATGGCCGAAGTCAAAAGGTCGGAGCTGGAAAGCGATAAACAGGCCCCGGAAGAGGCGGAATCTGTAACGGGCGCCAGACAGGAAATGCCTGAAAGCCTGGTCGTCAACACAATTTCCGAGACCGAGAATTCGGCCGTAAACCAGCCGGAGACCCGGCTGAGCGAGGATTCCACCCCCATCGACGTCATAGAAAACGCTTCCGAGTTGGATAAAAATAAAAACGATAAGGACCTCAACTGGGACGATTACGGCCGCAAACTCGTAAAAAAATTCGATAAAGATGAATAAGATTGCGGTGCTGACATCCAAGGGGGGGACGGGGAAAACCACAACGGCCATAAATCTCGGCCACGGTTTGGCTTTATCCGGAGAGCGGGTACTGTTGATCGATTGCGACCCCCAGGGCTCGGCCTCGTCGGCCTTCGGGGTCAAATCCGATCGGGGCCTGGTCGATCTCATGATCGACGGTCGCGCCGATATCTTCAAAGTCAGGCCCAATCTCTTTCTTCTGCCGTCGGGCAGGAAACGACTGGCCGACCTCGAGATTAAACTGGCCGCCCGGGCCGACCGACAGGATATCCTCAGAAAATCATTGTGCCGCCTTGCCGGATGCGACTGGGTAATTTTGGATTGCTCCCCGTCGATTAATATCATAAATTTAAACGCGTTGGGATATGCCGATCGGCTATTGGTTCCTTCCTCGCTTGATTTTTTCTCTCTCGAGGGGGTCAGGTCGACTCTGGAGCTGGCCGACGACATTAACAACGGAGGTGAAGAAAGGGTCGAACTTCTCGGAGTTTTGCCGACATTCTATGATAGGAGAACCACGATCTCCCAGTTGGCCCTGGAAAGACTCAGGAACGAATTCGGCAAGATGGTCTTGAAAACGGAGATTAGAACGAACGTGCAAATAAAAAAGTCGCAGTGGCATCAGCAAACGATTTTCGAGTACGCGCCCTATTCGCACGGCGCCTACGATTATTATAACCTGGCTAAAGAAATTAGCGAAAAGCTGAAAGGTTAAATAAAATGAGCGATATCAAAATCTCCCTCGATAGCGCCGGCGAATCCGGCAGTATCACCATTGTACGCGTCGACGGTGTCATCGACACCATGACGGCCACCGAGCTCGAAAAAGTGATGAACTCCCTGCTGGAAAGAAATAAATACCGGATAATCGTCGACCTTGGCGGCGTCGATTATATCTCATCCGCGGGATGGGGAATCTTCATCTCCAATATCAGGGAGATCAGGCAGCACGATGGCGATATCAAACTCGCCAGGATGATTCCCAACGTCTACGAAATCTTCGAGCTGCTGGAGTTCGATTCCATACTCCGGGCCTTCGACAGCCTGGAGAAGGCTAAAAGCGATTTCGACGGCGATTCCGGCGAGGGCGCTCCACGCATCGTCGAGCCCGTCCTGGCCGCGCGTCCTCAAAATAGACAGAGCCTGGATGAAACGCAGGTGGGCGCCCAGGAAAGCGATGACTTATCCCGCAATCCTGTCGAATTAAAGTCCTCCCATGAAACGATTCCCCTGCGGGAAAGCGCCGGCCGCCGAAACCTCGAATCCCTGGTGCTGGAAATGGTCTCCAAAGATCCATTCTATTCGATAACCGAAATCAACGGTGAAATCGCCAAAAAACACTCAAACGTCAATTCAGGGTGGTGGAAAATCTGGGGGATTTTGCGTCGTAACGGTCTGCTGACCAGGAAAAGCCGTTTCCGGCGCGCCAGGAACAAAACCGGGGAAAATTGATGCTTGGTCCTTCCTCAGGGAACCGCTATATATTCGTGGTCATCATATTGGCTATAATATCGGGCAGCGCTCCTTTTCTGCCGATGCCTTCGGGGATCGGCATCGGGCTGGCCGTGCTGTCGCTCGCCGCCATAATAATCGTCTCCATTGTCCACGCCAGGTCGACGGGCATGGCCATGCTCGATGATCGTCTTTCGCGGATCGAGAAGGCTCGTGAACGATCGCTGGCCGCCGCATTCATCAATGAACTGATTGAAGCTTCGAGTTCGGGCAAACCGAGGGCCGTTATCGTTGCCGAGTTGATTGCCTCGAGGCTCAAAATCGAAAAATTTGCCATTTTCTTCAGAGAAATAGACAAGTTTATTCCACGGGTTTATTCCGGGTTTCATCCCGGCGTACTGAACAGGCCCAAAGTGTCGCGAGTCCGTTCCCTGCTCGAAGAGGCCGATTCCTCCGGGAGCTGCCTGAAACACGACGCGATTTTCGGTCATCTATTCAGAAACAGAGATTGGGAATATTTCGAGGCGCCGCTGGCATACAGCTTCGCGTGGGGACGCCAAGGCAGCGTTATTGTTGCCGCTGACGACGAACACAGGATGCTCTCCCAGTTCATCGAAGAGCCGGGCTTCTCCAGAACCGTCTGGCCCTTCCTTTCCAACTACATCCGGCACGACGAGAAACTCAGGGAATCCTCCGGCAGAAACCGCAATCTTCAAAACGAGCTCGCCGCGGCCAGGAAGGATATCTCCAGCCTGAATCGCGATCTCAACAGCAAACTGCTCGACTTGCATTCCTTTGTCGAAATATCGTCCAGGCTTTATAATATTCTTAACGAGGACCAGCTGTTTGCGACGTTGAAAGACACGGTTCGCGAACGCCTCGGAGCGGAGAAAACGGAGATTCTCTGCTCCGACGGCAGCAACGGCTTTTCCCCGTGTTCCTCCAGCGGATCAGTCGGACTTGATGAATCCGCAAATGACAATCATCGTCTTACGATTAAGCCCGATTCCGGATTCTGCAGGATGCTCTCGGAAAATCCCGGGCCGCTCATTCTGCCGGTCGTCAGCTCCGGTCTCGAAAACGAGCCGTTTCTCGATAACGCCATCAAGGAAGGCTTCCTCGTGGCCTCCAGCATCAGAGTCGGAAACAGGATGGGATGCGTACTGCTCGTCTCCGAAAAAAAGGATAAAAAACAGTATTCGCAGTCCGATATTGATTTCCTCTCCACCATTACCAATATCGCTTCGCTCTCCCTGGAGAACATTCGTCAGTTCACCACAATCGAGAAGCTCTCCTATACCGACAGCATGACTGGCGTTCACAACTATCGCTATTTCTATAAACGCCTCATTGAGGAAATTCTGAGGGCCAGGAGGTTCGGACGGCGCCTGGCGCTGGTCATCCTCGATATCGACAAGTTCAAACTGTTTAACGACAAGTATGGTCATCAAACTGGAGACCTGGTGCTCAAAAAAATGGCCGGCATAATTACCTCCACTGTCCGCTCCATCGACGTTGTCAGCAGGTATGGGGGAGAGGAATTCTGCATTATCATGCCCGATACCGATGACGAAAGCTGCGCCAAGTTCATCGAGCGCCTTAGAAATGAAATAGCCGGGCTGCGGCTTGAATCGGAGATGGCCAAGGACGATAGCGTTGTCACCGCCTCCGTGGGCGGCGCTGTTTACCCGGTTCACGCTTCCGGCGCTGACAGGTTGATTTATTGCGCCGATATGGCTTTATTAAAGGCAAAAACGTCGGGCCGCAATCTGGCTGTCATGTACAGGCCGGATTTCACCGATAAAGAGGAATCCTCGATCGAAGGGATGAAAGGATGATAAGTTCCCGGTTTCAAACGATCAAAAGGTGCGCGAGAGGCTTGCTAGCCGTTACCCTTGGCCTGATTCTGACAGCCGGCCCGGCGGCCCAGGAATCGGCTGAACCTTACGTCATAGGGCCGTCCGACGTTCTCAACGTGACCTTCTGGCAGGAACCTGATCTGGACAGCGAGGTCAGAGTCACTGAAAACGGCATGATTACGCTTCCGGTCATAGGGGAGACCAAGGCGGCCGGCATGACCACAGCCGCCCTCGCCATTAAAATAGTCGAACAGATGGCCTTTTATCAAACCCCGGTATCTCAAGCTACCGTGGTGGTGTCACAGTTCAACTCGAGATCGGTGGTGGTGTCGGGGCAAGTCGTCAACCCCTCCGCCCAGAGCTACGAAAAAATACCCGATCTCTGGCGCGTGATCATCAACGCGGGCGGGCCGACAGACCAGGCCGATCTCTCCAGGGTGACTATCATGCGTAAAGAAGACGGCAAATCCCGTATGATCGAAACCGATCTCATGCGCGTAATAAGAGAGGGGGATCTTTCCGCCGCGCCTCAGCTGCAGCCGGGAGATTTGGTGCACGTCCCCGCCTCGCCGTTCGGGACGGGCATGAGACTCGGAGAATTGACCGAGTTCCAGGGTCGAAACGTATTCTTCGTGCTGGGAGCGGT
Organism: uncultured Ignavibacteria bacterium; assembly: GCA_964503405.1. Lineage (GTDB taxonomy): Bacteria > Zixibacteria > MSB-5A5 > UBA10806 > UBA10806 > JAZGHS01. The sequence continues at coordinate 11,942 of CAZDAH010000024.1, read as the reverse complement.
AAACGAACCCGGGGTCAGGAACCTAGACGCCGGAATAGACGTATTAGAGGCAATTACCCTCGCCGGCGGCGCCACATCCGAGGCCGACCTGGAAAACGTAAGAGTGGTCATGAAAGGTCTCAAATATTCCAATATCGTGAAAATAGATTTGGAAAGCTACGTCAACAACGGCAGGCCTCCGCGGCTCGAGCTTCATCCCGAGGATACTATCTTCATCCCGGCCCGCCAGGAGGATATGTTCTCCAGGATCATGGGCCGGGTCGGCGATTTCATACCGCTGATCGCGGCCGCGGGCACCATCGTGTTGCTTACCAGATAGAAGCGAATGCAAGAGAAAAACGTACAGATCGACCTGAAAGATCTTTGGGCGATTTTGCTTCGGAGAAAAGTTTTTCTGATTCTGCCGGCGATCATAATTCCCCTGATCGCTTTCGCCGCCAGTTTCTTCCTGCCGCGAACCTTTGCCTCGTCCGTCACGATCCTGATCAGCGAATCGAGCATCCTGCCGCCATCGGTGGAACGGGAGTTGGAAGGACGGCAGGGGGCGACCCGCATAGATATCCGCGACCGGCAGGAATCATACGGCAATCAAATCACCTCCACCCGCTTCCTGCGGCGCCTGATAGCCGTGCTGAACATGCGGGTTCCCGAGAATATCAGGCGTTTGGTCGCCGAAACCAAGTCATCTTACCCGGAAATATCGGAAAACGAGCTGGCTGAGATTATCATGGCCGATGAGCTTCGAGGCAAAGTCGACATTCAATTCCGAAGTCAGAATCTTTTCCGACTGATCTTCTCCGCGTCCAGCCCGGTGGAGGCCCAGAAGCGGGCCAAAGCCCTTGCCGATATCTTCATTGAGGAGAGCCTGGCCCAGGAACTGGCCGGGGTCAGATCGAACATCGCCTTCTCCGAGGAACAGCTCGTCCTCTACCGCGATAAGCTCAAAGCCGCCGAAGACCGCCTACGCGATTTCCGCAAACAGCTGTTGGTTTCCGAGGCCGAGGAGGATACCAGCGGCTTCGATCTCCGTCAAATAGTCTCCGCTATCGAAGCCCTCGATTTGAAAATCTCTACTCTGGAGACGCGCAGAAACGATTTGCGGGGCGCGCTCCTCGGCGCTGAGATCGGCGTCGGATCGCTGACTCTGCCCGCCGATATCGAGGACGATAAAAACCGCCTGCTGGTGAATATCAGGACCTTGACCGACCTGCTGACTCGTTACAGCTGGAGGGACGCCAGAGTCGTCAACCTAAACGAGCAGGCCAGGCTCCTGCTGAGCGCCACCAACGATAAAATCGATCGATACGTAAACGAGCGGTTCAGCGACGAATCCGAGCGCATGCGCCAGACAATATCCGGATTCCTGGCAACCCTGGTCGAAATTGATTTCAACCGCGCCAAGAGAACGACACTCGATAACAGCATTATCGAAATCCGAAACAGGCTCTCGCGAAACCCCGACACCGAAATTACCATGCAAAGACTCCAGAGCGAGGTCGATAACTACCGCACGCTATACGAACTATTCGTCTCCCGCGCCCAGTACGCCGCCATCAATCAATCGGCCAAGAAAGTGGAAGCCGAGGCCAAATACACCATCACCAAACCAGCGGCGCTGCCGCTCGCCCCTGAATCGCCAAATAAAAAAACGCGGGTGGTCATGGGGCGGATTCTCGGATTCGCCCTGGGAGCCGGGACCATTCTGGTGATGGAGATTCTGGATAACTCTTTCCGCAAGGTGGAAGAAGTCGAAAAATACCTCGGCGTGAAGGTCCTGGGGACGATTCCGCGAATAACGCTTCCCTTCGGATCCAATGTCAGAAAACGCCTGCCCGTCATCGTCGGCGCCGGGGTCAGTTTCCTCTTGATAGTCCTCATAATATTCCTGAATTATAAAATGGGCGGTAATTAAAATGGCGTCTATCGGCTTTCAGGATAAATTCCGGCGATTGGAACGGGAATACCTGCTGCAAACGTCGGTGAACGATCTCAATCGCAATATCGTCTGCTCTTTATTCCATGACGGCCGCCTGCTGTCCACGCAGGTTCTTCCGCCTCTGGGAGAATTGTCCCGGGGCGACCTCTCCGAGACCGCGCAGGAAATTCATCGTCAATACCTCGCCGATTTCGAATCGCTGCTCGCCCTGGCGGAGAAAACCATCAATTCGGACAAGCCGGAATTGATCGAGAAACTGGGCAAAACGCTGTTCAACCGTCGATTATATGACGAGGCTCTCATGCTCCTCGAAGGCGCCGCCGGGAGGTTCCCCGAATTTCACGGGTATAAGTTCCTCCTCGGTAAAATCTATCTCTCCCAGAATCGAGTCGAAGATGCCCGCGACGAGTTCTTGCGTTCGGTGCAGCGGGCCCCGGATTATCCCGACTACAGAAACCAGCTCGGCCTCGCCTACCTCAAACTCGAAAAGGCGATCGCCGCGATCAACGAATTCAAGATAGCCTGCGAGAAAAACGTCTACTATCATGACGCCCACTATAATCTCGGTCTCGGATATGTCCTCAACGGTGTCGTACGGGAGGATTACGAACTGGCCAAAAATATTATGGATAATTGTCGCGAGGCCTTCGGAAGGGCGACTATGTTCAATCCCGGCTACCTCAACGAGGCCTACCGGAGGGGGCAGGAAAAGCTGGACAAAGGGCTGCTCAAAGAGGCTTACGACGATTTCACCAGGGCCGCCCGCAACGGCGGGAATATCTCGTTCCAGAGCGAACTCCTGGAGATGTACCTGCGCAACGTTCACGGAGCCGACCCCATGAGCGAAAATGGTATCGGCGATTATATAGAGAGGCTTAAAAGCATAATAAAAAATAATCCCGGCTATGCCGACCTTCACAACGAACTGGGAATGGCCTATACCATCATGGGCAAGCTCATTATCGATAAGGCCATAGATCATTTCAACGAGGCTTTGAAGATCAATCCCGGATTCCAGCGGGCCGAACGCAATCTCAAGCTGTCCAAAAACGACCTGAAGGGATTCGAGGTTCTCCTGGGGGCTATTCTTAAATGAAGCAGAAAGGCGCCGCTCAATCCATAATTGCCTTCTATGATAAGGAATCGCCGTCGGCGACCGAATTCCGCCGCGTCTACACTTCGCTCAAGTCCTCGGCCAACGGACAGAATAAACTGCAGACTTTGCTGGTGACCTCGGCCACAGTGGGCGAGGGCAAGTCGATCGTCAGTTCCCTGCTCTCCATCACGGCCGCCTCGCTGGTAAAATCCAGAGTGGCTGTGGTCGATCTCGATCTTCGTCGGCCGAAACTGCAGGATTACTTCGCCTTGTCCTCCGGTCCGGGCGTTGCCGACGTCTTGACCGGCAAATCCAATATCAAGAGCGTGACCCGAGCCACCGGGATACCCAACCTCAGTATCATCACGGCGGGCAAAGCCGCCATCCCTCCCAGCGATATTTTCGACCAGGCCGATATTGCGGCCTTCGTGCAGGAATTAAAATTCTATTTCGATACCGTCATAATTGATTCCCCGCCGATCATTCCTGTCTCCGATCCCATGCTCATCGCCGACCGCGTTGACGGAGTTCTGATTGTTGTAAAAAGCGGGGTCACCCAGAGAGAAGTCGTCAACAGAGCTATCAATCTCCTCAATAATGCCGGAGTGAAACTCCTGGGAGTGATCCTGAACGACTTCGAATCGGTCCTGCCTTACTACTATAAGGACCGCTATTACGGCTATCATTACTCTTATTCCAGGAAAAAATAGATAAGTTCATCGACGCCCTATACTGCATCGTTTTTGCAAATCATTGCATAATGGATCAAACTTTATTACAATTGACAGCAAACACCATCTCTTGATTGAAGCGGATCGAGTCCCGCCTGTCATTCTCGAACAACTAATCCAATATCTTTCATGGTCTTAGGCGTCAGAAAAAAACCGCAAATTAATTGTCCCTTTTTTACACAGGCATGATATTCGACGGCAGCGGATTTGCATAAGAGCAGTGGCAAGAGAGGCTGCTAATTAACGACACGAATTCTAATGCCAAATAACTGATGAGATACCTTAGCCCTGTTTCTAATCCTCTGGCTCATTATTGGGAAGAAGACCTTTCCGGTATTTGGGGATTGTGGCTTCGTCTGCGCGAGCGCGCCAGTCTGGCCGCGTTTCGTCTGGTCGGCGAGTTGCTTCTCGCCAACCTGTACCTGCTGGTAATTGCCGTTTCGGAATTACCGTTGATAAACCATGCTTTCGCGGGTCTCGCCAGACTGGACGCCTTCGTTAATCCGGGGACCGCAGCCAAGAGGATGATCGACATCGTTGGCGCCGTCTTCGGGCTGGCCATCAGCCTTCCCCTGTGGATCATAATCCCCGTGTTCATCAAGCTCGACAGCCAAGGCCCCGTACTTTATTCCCAGACTCGAGTCGGCCGAAATCGTCGTCAGCGCCGACGTCGCTTATTTGTCGAACCGGGCGCGGAGAGACGGCAGCGGGCGGATCGTCGACAGGCCAGGTCTTTCGGGAGACCGTTCACGATATATAAATTCAGAACAATGTTCAATGATGCCGAAAAAATATCGGGACCTGTCTGGGCGAAACAGGACGATCCTCGCATCACCAGGATGGGGCTGATATTGCGTAAGACTCGTTGCGACGAGATCCCTCAGCTTATCAATGTTCTGCTCGGCGACATGAGCCTCGTCGGCCCGCGCCCGGAACGGCCATACTTCGTGGAAAAGCTCGATGGAGCGATCAAAGATTACCGCGGACGATTCCTGGTCAAGCCGGGTTTGACCGGCCTGGCCCAGGTCGAGCACAAATACGACGAGAGCATCGAGGATGTTAACGGCAAGATCAACTACGATCTCAAATACATCAGCAACTGGAGCGTTTTCCAGGATATCAAGATCATGCTTAAAACAGTTATCGTCGTGATCGGCGCCCGCGGCATGTAAGAGATAACTGAATTTCCTGGTTAGGGGAGGCGGCTCCCTTTTTTTATGCGCATAAACTACTTGCCTGGCAGACCGATATTAAGTATGTTGCCATATTGAAACAAGTTAAGACATTTTCTGATTGCGCAGAGAAATTTTGAAAAACGTCAAGAGAGGGATGCTGAAGGAGAGAAGCTGTTTCTCTCCCCCACGTAAACCGTTTTTAGCCATATAATAAAATCAGGCGCCGGCTGATCGGGTGCATGCTTGCCCGGACCTTCGGCCCCTGATTGAAACGGGAGTTTCTTATGAAGTACGCCGGATATCTGGTCGTTCCCGCCCTGATCGCCTGCTTCGCCTCCGCGGCCCCGGGACAGGAAGCCGACGAAATCGTTATCAATACCAGGCCGACCGGGGCTACGGTCTATTTAAGCGGCGATTACGACCTCGTCGCAAATACGCCGGTGCGCTTGCCTATCGATATCGCCGGTCGATACAAAGCGAAAATTACCCGGCCGGGTTACGAGACATGGAAAGGCGACCTGACGTTCGTGCCCGGAAGCGCCAACGATTTCGAGATAAAACTGAGCATGAAAACCAGATACAAGGCCGCCTTCCGTTCGATCTTCATCCCCGGTTGGGGACAAATCTATTCCGATCAGCCGTCGAAAGGGATGCTCTTTACCGCCTCGGCCGTAGTTTCCGCCGCGACCATATTCTTTACCGATAGAATTTACGGCGACAAAAGCCGCGACTATAGTGTCGCCCTGGCTGAATTCAACTCCGCCTCCTCCATAGAAGACAAAAACAGGCTGAAAGTTGTCGTCAATGAAAAGCAACGAGAAGCTTATGACGCCGAAACCGACAGAAATATGGCGGTAGCCGTCGGAATCGGGGTTTGGGCTTTGAACATAATCGACGCCCTTGTTTTTTATCCCGAAAATGAAATCTTCTACCCGACCGTGACTTCGCTTGGCGACGGCGCGTCGCTTACTTTCACCGCCAGGTTTTAGGGGAGGACGGGATGAATTGCAGGACTATCGTTTCACTGCTGGCCTTTATTGCGGTAATATCTGTCGGATGTTCCCGGGAGATTCCCGATCCCACCATTCCTGTTACTATTGATGACGCGATCCCGCCGACACCGGGCGCTCTGACAGCCGGCATCGGCGACGGCCAGGCCGAATTGGCATGGAGCATGGCCGATACGTCGTTGTACACTTACAGGATATACATGGCCCCGTTCGACAGCCAGGGGACCGCGTATACCCGCATAGGAGAATCGGCGGTAACGCGCTACACTGCCGAAGGCCTCAATAACGGAGACATCCACTTCTTCAGAGTCTCCGCAGTTAACTCGACGGGTTTCGAGGGGTATAAGAGCGATTCGGTAACCGTTGTGCCCAACAGCTATGGCTTTATCATTAACAACGGCCGGGAATTCTCTGGCAGCCGCGACGTCACCCTCGAAATTTTCGCTCCGCTCGAAACTTCGCTTATGCGCTTTTCCGAAGACTCATCCTTTGCCGGCGCCGTCTGGGTGAATTTCGCCCCGTCGAGGGATCTAAGATTGTCCGCCGGGGACGGCGACAAGACGGTTTATGGCAGTTTCCGCGACATTTACGGCAAAGTCACCGCAGGCGAAATAAGCGCCAATATCGTCCTCGACACCTGGGCCGCCATAGATTCGCTGATCTTCTCCCCGTCGGGATCGCCCCTGGCTCCCGGCGATATCGTTCATTTCTCTCTGTATGCCGGAGAACCCGACGGGAGGGCGTCGATTACAATCGGCGATAATATCGTAACCGTGCAGCTATACGACGACGGCCTCGGAGGAGATCAGATCTCCGGCGACGGCGTCTATGAACGAGATTATACCATAGCCTTATACCTTGATTTCGAGTCCCAGGTTGTTTTCGGAGGTTTTACCGATAGGGTAGATAATATGGCCCTGAACGTTCCCGCCGATCAACACATCACTGTCCGCAGGCCGCCCGATCCGGTGGCCGTCTACAGTGTGATCGCGCCGCAGGGATATTTCAACCGGCTCCAGGTTTCATGGAACACGTCCACTGTTTCCGATTTCGCGCAATATCGGCTCTACCGAAACCAGACTTCCGGCGTCGATTCCACCGCTTATCTGGTCACGGTATTGACATCGCGCTCGGCCGCCAACGCCGTCGATACCGGCCTGGTCGAAAACTCGACCTATTATTATCGCGTATACGTGGTCGACAATACCGGTCTCTGGGCGGGTTCCAATGAGGCCTTCGGGACGACCTCTCAGGACGGCCCTCCCGCGCCGGTGAATCTGTTTTCTCCAAATGCGCCGCCCGATTTCCACGACCGCCTGGAATTGAACTGGTCTTCGTCGGGCGAAAACGATTTTCTGCGGTACGAACTTTATCGCTCCGACGATTCCACGGTCGATTCGCTGGATACGATGGTCTTTTCTTCCCCCTCTCAGACTTCATTCACCGATACCGGACTTGATTCTGACTCGCTTTACTATTACTCTGTTATAACAAAGGATCAAAGCGGTAACGTTTCCTGGTCCAATACCGTATCTGGAAGAACCAATGTTGATATGCCCCCGCACGCGGTTTCCCTGTTTCCGCTGATAATTCAGCCGGATTACTATCAGAGTATAACTGTCGATTGGACCGAATCGGATGAAATCGACTTCGATTCGTACCGCCTCTACCGTTGGCGCGGCGAGCTGCCCCGGGGCGGCGGCAGCCTGGAGCTGCACACCCCCCTG
>CAZDAH010000024.1:0-4257 GCA_964503405.1 uncultured Ignavibacteria bacterium | reverse complement strand
CCGTTGGCGCGAGGATCTCACGCGGTCGGATAGCCAGCTTGTGGCCCTGTTCTCGGAATCCGGATCTTCGTCATTCGAGGACTCCCCGCCGTTCGACGTTGTCGAGGACACGGTCAATTACTGGTATATTGTGCATCTTTACGACGAAGGCGGCAACTCCGCGCCGAGCGACTCAGTGCGGGCGCATCTCGTCGATAATCCCCCCGGAACGGTATCCGGCTCGGTAATGCCCTCGTCGAGCTCCCTTATAGTTTCTTGGAATCTCTCGGATATCCCCGATTTCGGAAGCTACGCGCTTTTGAGAGACATCGACTCCGATCCCGCCGGCGCCATCACGGTATTCGTCACCGCCGACCGCGAAATCGGCTCCTTCGACGATGACACCGCCAACCAGGGGACAGTCTATTTTTACTGGCTCGATATTTTCGATCGACGCGACAATACTTCGCGCTCGGCCATGGGAAGCGGCTCCTGGTAGATGAAATACAGCGCCCTGGATAAGCTCAATCTCCTGGCGAATATTTACGGCCGCATGTTCGCCGCGATCTTCAGGTTCGGTACATGGTCCGGCTTCTTTTACCTCGGCTTATTTCAGGCCCTGGGACTGTTCGCCTTGACCGCATTTTACCTTCCCGGAATTTACCAGGTCATAAACCCCGTTATCGCCTATTTCATTCCAGAAACCATGCTTCACTATCCCCAGTACTATATCGCCCTGCCCTCGATATACTCGGCCCTCGATAATTTCGTTCTCGGCCCCACCGCCTGGGTCATTTTCTCCGCCTTCGCCGTATACAGGCTGAGCTGCTATTATTCGAAAGAGAAGAGCCGGCCGGGGATCGGATTAAAAATCGCGCGCGGCGCTTATTTCAGGCTGTTTGCCTTCTGGGCTCTCGAAACCGGACTTGTCCTTTTGACCATGGCCTTGCCGGCCGCTATCGCCTCCGACTTTGTCGCCGGCTCGCCCAATAGAAAAATCGCCCTCAACCTCGGCCTGCAGTTTTTCGCCTACGGGATTTCCGCGTTTCTGATTTACACAATTCCCGGTGTGGTGGCCGGCTCCCAAAAACTCGGCGACGCGTTGAGGCATAGCATAATCCTGTGCAAACGGAATTTCTTCCTGACCTATTCCATAGTTGTCTTTCCCAGCCTGATCAGGGTTTTCACCGATTTTGTCCTGACAGAATTCTCTCCGAGAATAGTAAGGCTGTTGAACCCCGAGATTATCGTCGTTATACTGGGAATCCAGATTCTCCTCGGCGTTTTCATCAACCTGTTCATCTATGGATCCGCGGTTTTCGTTTATAGGGAATTGACCTGATCCTGACGTTATTTCGTTTTCGACGCTTGATATAATCGCCCATTTTCCGATAATATTAAAATGAAACGATTGATCCCCCCGTTCCTGATCTTCGCGGCCGCTTACGCCTATTATGCTCTTTTGGCCTGCCCGTCGTTTTATTTCTGGGATTCCGCGGAACTTACCGCGGCTGTTTTGGTCGACGGTGTTCCGCATCCGCCCGGTTTTCCCTTTCTGCTGCTTCTGGCGAAACTCTGGCTGACATTCACCCCTCTTGACGATCCCTACGCTTTGAATCTTTTCTCCGCCGCCTTTGCCGCCCTCGGATTGTCGCTCTGGTATCTTGTAATCATGCGCGTGCTCAATTCTCTGTTCCCCCGCAAAGGAACCGGCGCGGCCGGATTTATTTCTGTCATTTGCGTTATCGTGATGGGTGTCTCGATCACTTACGCCATCCAGGCAACCCGGTTCGAGGTGTATTCGCTCAATTTTTTCATGTTCGCCGCGATATTCTACCTGGCCTTGATTCTGGCCGATTCGGGTCTCAAGAGCTTTCTGACTCTCATTATGGCCCTGCTCATAGGGTTGGCGCTCGGCCTTCACATCCTCACAGTCGTCCTGATATTGCCGGGCATAATCCTCCTGGCTTTTCCCCGCGACAGGGTAGAGGCTGCGATTTTCGGAGGAGGCGCGGCGCTGGCCTTCATTGCCGCCGCCGGCCTTTACCTTACTATATTCCTGCTGGCGCAGAAACAGCCCGTATTGAATTGGGGAGACCCGTCGAATATCAGCCGTTTCTTTGACTACCTGTTCGTGAAGGAATTCTCGCCGTCATCCTCGAGCTTCACGCTCGCCCACCTGGGACAGAACGTCGCCTTTGTGCTGAACATCCTGGCCCGCCAGGTCGGCGCCCTGGGCCTGATTTTCGCCGCGGCCGGCCTGCTCTGGGCTTTGCTGCGCGATCTCAAACTGGCCCTTTCCATATTCCTGATATTGGCGTTCAACGTGTTTTCCTCGGTTTTCGCCGAGGAGTATTTCTACGAGAATTTCGATTTGCACGGCTACCATCTGATCGCTCTTTCGCTCATCGCCCTCTGCGCGGCCGTCAGCCTCATGCTCTTTTATAGTTTCGTCTCCCGCAGACCGGAAACGGAGAAGATTAAGACCGATATTAAAGCGCTCCTCCTGACAGCGGTGGTCGCGGTCTTGGTGTTCGTGGTGCCTGTAAACGGCAATCTCGGATCGGCCGACCTTTCCGATGCCAGCGGGCGCGATTACGCCGAGCGCTTCCTCGAGGATTCCCCCGACGGCGCCATCGTCCTCACGTCGTTTTACAACACTTATTTCTGCCTGCTTGCTTATCAGGCCGCCTACGGCAGCGGCATGCCGTTAGTGCAGTGTATTTACGACTGGAATCATGAGTGGGGAAAAGCGCAGGCCATCGCCGCGGTCGATTCCGATATTCCGCTGGAGGGCGGCCGCCAGACGTTCTACCGTAATTATCTCAACGCCGTCATGAAATCAAAGCCCGTCTATATCGAATACGACGATTCCAGCGGCCCCATCGCCGGCTATCTGAAACCTCGAAAGCTGGGTTATATCTTCGCTCCGGGCGACACCCTCTCCGCATTTCCGGACCCCGACGCCGAAATCGAATCGATTCTGCCCGGCGTCTCCGTATCGAGCCAGGTCGAATGGATCAGCACGTGGGGAGTCTGGTTCAACAGCAGGGGACGATTCTATGAACGCCTGGGCGATCCCGCGGCGGCTCGGGCCTATTTCGACGCCATGGACTCCGTGGCCCGCCAAATGGAGGCCGAATAAAACCGGCCGTTACTCACTTGAACATTGCCTGAAACATTTGCCATCGGTACCATCGCTCTTTTTTTCGCAATTCGCAAAGCGCAATGGAATATCGGCCGTTCTCGCGGCCGAAATCACGATTCTCGAGAAGTCGATTGCCCGCCGCTCGAAATATATAACTTCATTGATTTTAATAAGTTGCAAGCACAAAATCGATGAATTTCCCGAATCATGAGCTCTCTGGCATGCCCTTTGCCTTTACTTGCGGCGGTTCTTTGTAAAACTGATACAGTCAACGGGAGCGCCGATAGCCTCTCCCGGACCTCAAGGCGATTAAAGTCGAATGGGCAAAGTTCGATAAGTGTAGATAGAAAACTCAAAACCCAATAAACAGAGAGGTGAACAGATGTTTAGAAACTTCCATCGTAACAGCAAAGGTTTCACACTGATTGAGTTGATGATCGTGGTCGTCATCATCGGTATCCTGGCCGCCCTGGCCATACCGCGCTTCATGCGCTCGACTACCAAGTCCAAGCAGTCTGAAGCCAAGCAGCTCTTGAAGCAGGTTTACACCATGCAGAGAGCTTATCGTCAGGAATACAACGCCTACTGCCTTAACGGCGTCACCGCCAGCGCCGCCGCTCCTGCCACCTTCGCTCAGATCGGCGTCGACGTTATGTCCTCGGCTCGTTACACCTACGTAATGACCGCCGCCGCCAACACATTTACCTGTGTGGCTACGGCCAACCTTGACGACGATGCCACCAACGACGTCTGGCAGATTACCGATACCGGCGCGTTGACGTGTACTTCGGACGACTCAGTCCTTTAATCGGGTGGGATTTGCAGGGGGACGGTCGCCCCGTCCCCCATTTTTTTTCGCCAACGCTTGAAAGGGAGAAAAGATGAAAGGGCAATCGAGAAAGATCAGGAACGGCTTCACGCTGATTGAGCTGATGATGGTTGTGGTCATCATCGGTATCCTGGCCGCCCTGGCCATCCCCCGTTTCATGACGTCGGCTAGCAGGTCCAAACAATCCGAGGCCAAACAGCTCCTCAAGCAGATCTACAGCATGCAGCGTTCCTATTTCATGATCAACGAAAGCTATTGCCTGAACGGCGTCTCCGCCTCTGCCGCGGCCCCCACGGCTTTC
>CAZDAH010000023.1:17899-30113 GCA_964503405.1 uncultured Ignavibacteria bacterium | reverse complement strand
AAGATTCGTAATAGAGAATCTGGCCGAGCTTTTCTCGCCTTACACCTTTGGCGATATCGAACGAATAACGTCGCGCAACGCCCGCCGTTTGTTCGATATTCCCGGAGATAAAGAGCCCAGGATCGTCTATAAGATAAGAAATTCGCTCTATATAAACCTGACCAACCGCTGCAGCTGCAACTGCTATTTCTGCCCTCGTAACGCCGGCGACGGTTATGTCGGGGGGCATTATCTACTACTGACGCGGGAACCGTCGGCGGACGATGTCTTGGCAAAGATCGAGCATCAGACCGATTTCAGCGAGGTTGTCTTTTGCGGTCTGGGTGAACCCACCCTCAGGCTGAAGGAGCTTTTAAGAATAGCAGCCTCCCTCAAGGCCAAAGGTCATTCGATTCGACTCAATACCAACGGCCATCGAAGCCTGTTGAACAAGACCGATGTACCGTCAATACTTAGCGGTCTGGTGGACAAAGTTTCTGTGAGCCTTAACGCTTCCGACGCAGACACTTATATCAGGATATGCAAGCCCGATCGAGGACAAGATGCCTATGACGCGATGCTGGATTTTGTCAAAGGATGCGTAAAGATGAATATCCCAACCGATGTTTCCATAGTGGAGCTCCCCGAGATCGATATCGATTGCTGCAGGAAGCTGGCCATTGAACTGGGCGCCAATTTCAGGCTCAGGCGGCATCGCTCATAAGGGATTTCAATCGTGATGATTATCGCCAGGAAGAGGTTCGGACAGAATTTCCTGATCGATCCGCGTAAGGCCAAGAGTCTCGTCAACGCCCTCGAGATCGAGAGTGAAGAGGCAGTACTCGAGATCGGGCCGGGCACGGGCATGCTCACCGAGAGAATTCTGGCGATGGGAGCGAGGCTGACGGCGGTGGAACTGGACAGGGAACTCGTGCCGGGGCTTCTGGAACGTTTCGGCGGGAGGAATAGGTTTAGGCTTATAGTGGACGACATAGTAAATGTCGATCCGGCGGACATTTCTCCCGACGGCATGAAGGTAATCGGGAATCTTCCCTACAACATAAGCGGCGCGGTTGTGGATTGGCTGATAGAGAAAGTCGATTCGATCAAGATGGCGGTGATTACGCTGCAAAAGGAAGTCGCCGATCGTCTAAGAGCCGAACACGGCTGCCGGGATTATGGCAGCTCGAGCGTGCTGATCCAGTCGTTTTTCCGTATTGTCAGGCTGTTCGATATCCCGCCCGGCTGTTTTTCGCCGAGACCTAAAGTCAAATCGAGCGTTCTGCGCCTTATTCCCGACAAAGGGCTCGAAAGCGGGATAAATTATCCCGATTTCAGGGATTTCGTGCGGGCTTGTTTTCATCAGAAAAGGAAAAAAATCACGAATTCCCTCGCGTCATCGGCCGGAATGGACAAGGCTATTATCGAGAATCACTTGGCCGCCATGGGTAAAACGGCCTATTGCCGGGCGGAGGAACTGACGTTGGCGGAATTTTACAGACTCTATAAGTTATCAGGATGATCGGGTTTAGCAGAAATATTCTGACGGCCGCGCTGGTATTATCCGCGAGTTCGCCCGTTTTGGCCGAGCTAAGGCTCTATTTCGACAGGGACAACAATACCTACAACTGGTCGACTTCGTTAAGTCAAATCATCTCCGCAGACGGGGTCAGGGTCAGGTCGTATTTCGACGGTCGATCCATTCTGATCAAGAGCGGTTTTAACCGCTGGCAGGAGAGCGCCTTGATGGGGCTCGACTCCGAAATCGCCATTAGACGGCGTCTGGCTTTCATCATCGATGGTTCTTATACGGTTAACGGGCTCGATAAGCGGCGGGTCAGGACCACTGAATTAGCCCTGGGATTGCTGTTTAAACCGATCGATATCGTGAGCGTTCGGCCACTGTTCCTGGCCGCTGACAAAAAACGCGCAGAGATCGAGACTCAGCTTGACGAACGGGGACTCGGCTATGGCATTCGAAGCGAAATGGCTCATTCCACCATTAAGGGGATAGCCATGGATGCCGATTTCTCGTACGAACGGGTGAACCTTTCGAATATCCCGTGGCAGAACGGCGAGGGGCATCTGAACATCTCCACCGAATTCTGGCGTTTCGACACTTTATCGGCACACTTGACCGGAATAGAGGCCACGAAGAAGTATTACTCCACGGGGGGAAAGGTAGAGGAGATCACACGGCAGATAAAACAGGAGAGAAACGCTGTTTTCCTGGTCAAAATCGCCCTTCCCGCGCAGATCGACATGAACGTTGACGGAGGCGCGCATCTTTCGCGCTATCTGTATCGTCAGAGCGGCCAGGGAAACACGAACCTGTCGCAGCGCGATAATTACGGGCGCGGCGGCGAATACCGGGTGACTCTCGACGGCGGCATGGGCGATTTGGCCAGAGTGAGCGCCGCTTATCTGTGGAGTAACACCAACGAGGATTTTCAGGGTCTCGAGCTCGATCAGGATACCGAAAAAGGGGAACTGAACATTCACGGTGACTTGGCCTTTTCGCCCGGCGATTCCATATCGGCGGACGTGGTGTTCGGGGTAACGTCGTATTCCAATCCCAATATCAGCTCGGTTCTGGACAATCGCGATCAGAAGTCGATTCTGGTCAACGGACGATACAGTCATCGGTTCAGCCGCTATTTCCTCCTGGGGATCACGGGCGGGGCCAGCAGTTTCCATCAGATTTATGTCTCGGGAGCGCGCTCGGCCAATAACGGCCGAAACGATACTTATATTCTCTCTCCCTACGCGGAGTGGGGCCTTTTCGACAATCTGATGATCAGCCAGACGTTTGATATTCAGGCTAATTATATCACCTTCGATTTCGACCGCAAGAAAGTGGCCACCAAAAACAGGATATTTCGCCGGGCGACCTCCAGAACGGACTTCAAGTTAAAGATCTCAGAGCGGATGAGCGTGGTCCAGGGGTATCTATACAGGTATGAAGACTACGGTTTGTTGATCTGGGACGACGGCTGGCAGCAATCGGTCAGCTGGGACAGGAAGCGCAACGGGCTGGAAACCAGGCTCGATTACCTGCCCATTCGGCAGTTTAGAATTTCTCCTTATTTTTTCTGGGAGAAGACCGGCGATTATCATCGAACCGTCGATCCCGGTTCGGATTTGAACGATCCCGCTGAGCTGAGATACTTAAAAGACGAGCAGGTCAAGATGTTCTTTGAAGTGGAAATGGGATTCTCCTGGAATTACGATCGCAGCATAACCGCCGCGTTTTCGCATCGATTGCGGAAGTTTATGGAGCGTCCGCGCGAAACGAATGATTATATTAAGATTTCGATGGAGTATATGTTTTGATCGGACCCAATAGAATAATTTCAATGTTGGCGGCGACTCTGGTAACATTGTTCTCCTGCGCCAAGGATCCTTTTTCCACGAGGGACACTGAGAATCCTTACGGTTCCGCCGGAACCTGGGAGACGCCGCAATCGCCGGAGGTCGCCGTTCGCAATCTGCTTTTCGCCTACAACGAACTCATAATATCGAATTACCAGCTCTGCTTCTCTGATTCGTTCTCTTTCTCCTCGCCCGAGGATTCCATTGACGCCGTGAACGACGGCCGCGGCGATCTTTTCGCCGACTGGGATAAATCGGTGGAGATAAACACCGCGGCCGACATATTCTCCACCGTTTCATCCGACGAGAGCCTCGATATGTTCTTAAGCCTGTCTGTATCGAGCGAGTATCCCGATCTGGTGGAGGACAGTACGGCCACATTGTACAGGACCTACAGCTTGATCCTGATTGGATCGTCAGGGGCCGTCCAAGATACCACAAACGCCGAGGGGCTGGCCTCATTCAGGCTTCGTCAGGAGCTGCTCAACTGGTGGACCATAACATGGTGGGGGGATATCCCCGCTGTCTCGGGCGAAACCGACTGGGGCGATATAAAGGCGGAATACAGACGATGAAGCCTATTGCAATCATGGCAGCGATAGTCATTGCCGCGGCCCTCCTCTCCTGCTCCAATCCTTTCGCGCCGCCAGAAGTCGGACCCGGTCTTTTAGCGCCCATACTGCCGCAGAACTGCTCCGAATGCCCGGATTCGGTTAACGCTTTCGCCGTGTTGTCGAATTTCAAATACGCGTACGAGAACAGGGATATCGATGTTTACGAGAACCTGCTGGACAATAACTTCACGTTCATCTATATCGACCAGGACCAGCACGGTCAGATCGAGCGGGTCGAGGTGCCCCGCGACGGAATGTCGGGGGATATCTCCCGCACCGGCAGGCTGTTCGAGGTTTTCAATGAGATTCGCCTCGATACATGGATACTTCGCCGGCTGGAACCCGAGGGACCCGAAACTCCCGACCATCCCGATGAAAACTGGGAAATCTGGGTGGTGACTTTTCACCTGTTTTTGAAAGACCTGACAGGCAATTACAATTTCCAGCAATTCGAAGCCAACGGCCTGGCTTTTTTCAAGATACGGAGATCGGTGGACGGCTACTGGCGGATCGTGGTATGGGAGGATCATTCGTTTACATGATCAGTTTTTCGAACCGTATCAGCAGAACGGAACGCAAAAAGCTCAGGGGCGGGAAAAAAACCGGGATCGCCTTGTCGCTGGCGCTCCTGCTTGTCTGCCTGATAGTCGGAAGATCTTACCGCGAAGAGATCGGACGATTTCTTCGCGATTCGATATTACTGTCACCGGATTATGCCCGACTTGCTTCCGTGGCCGATTCCCTGATCGTATCCACTGTTTCCGCTTTTCGCCTTGATCATTCGCCGGCGGAATCCACCGTCACAAGATCTGACGGCTTATCCCATAAGCGATTCACGCAAACGTGGCCGCCGCGACTGCCATTCGAGATTTTCGTGCAGAAGCTCGATATGGCTGCCCGGCAGCGCGGATTTTACTGCGAATGCGTCGAATCCAAAAACCGGGTCGACTGTTCAATCATGCTCGAAGATGAAATTGTGGGGCAGATTACCATGGAATCCGATCGTTTGGCCCGCCTTGCGGGACGACGTCTGGCCATTATCCTGAAAAACCCCGGATCGTCGATAAATGAGCAGTTGAGTGAGTTGGCGAAGTCGGGCGTTCCATTGGCGTATATAGGCTCGCCGAATACATTTCCCGCCGGCAAAATAAAAAACACGCTGGAGTCGGCCGGGGTATCCACACTCCTCGAGGTGCCGGGAAGAGAAGCAGGCGTTTTCAAAATGCTCGAACGAAAAGGAAAATCCCCGAAGAAAAACTGGGGCGATTCCGATGATCTGGCCGCAGATATTATTCTGAGACACCCGGACACGGCGGCCTTGTTTGTCGACCGTGCCGGTGGAGTCGATCTGCCGTTTATCGCCGCAATAATGCGAAACGCCCAAGCCTCGGGGATAGCGTATCTATATGAGAACACTCGGCCCGATGCCGTCGACAGTCTGGCTTATTCAAGCGGTCTCAGGATCGTTCGTATGAAAAACGTTGCAGAGTTTTCCAATGGCAAGGCTGAGGTTTTCATGACGGCACTCACCAGCGAGCTAATTGCCCCCGGATTTCCGTCGGAGAAGACCGTGATAATCGACATAAAGATGATTGATTTCAACAGTCTTCTGGAAATGGCCGGAAGGTTCGACGAAATTGGCGTGAAGATTATGCGTTATATAGAATTAACGGATACTACCGAGAGCCTATTGAGGATCAATTGAAAGCTGGCAATAGGTCGCCGTTTTCAGATCGGGAAGCTGTCTTTCCACGAATTCGCGGTCATTCAGCCAGACATGGAACCGGGCGGCCAGCTGTTTGGGAGTCAACTGCTCATGCCATTCGAGTTCCAGGAAATCGACCCTGTCGGGACCAATATGAGCGTCCATTAACTTCAATCTGAACCGTACTTTCATTACATTTTTAGATTCGGCATATGCAAATATTTCTTGACTGAGTTTCTTCCAGCGGCTATATTATTGCAGGCTACAAATTTGCTTTGGGTGAGCCCCGGGTTTTCGGAAATCAGGTTACGACGCGAAGCGTCCCCGGGTTCTTCAGTAAGAAACTTCATAATATTCAGGCACAGTGACCCTTGAGGTCGGATTGATACGAGTTGATTAATAAGCAAAAAATGTCGTTTGGAGACGGCGCCGTTGATGCGCTGCCCTCGACTTTCGATATTGTATATTCGCCGCGATATATCAAGTGTGCGCTCAAGACGCCCCGATTTGGTGTCAAAATACAACCGAATAATGAAGAGAGTATTTCGATTTCTTTCGCTTTCGAAGTTGAGAATCGTTCTTGAGAATAAACGGGAGTTTTCCTATGAAGCACGGCTATCGATTAAAAACTATTCCGCGTCGCCTCAGGCTGGTTTTTCTTGTTCAGATTCTATCGGTCGGCCTTTTCGGCCCGGCCGTCCAGGCCGAGCCGCCGATCGGATCATTTTACTATCCGCCGGGCAATGTCCCTCCGGGTCCTCCGCCCAATTACAATCAAATCGATTCGGCCTATTTTGCGGGAGAACCGTCACTGCCCATGCCTCCGCCGGATTCGGGTGGATTCTATATCTGGGTCGATTCCGCGGGGACCTGGAATATCGCCAATCACATATATTCCAAGGGGCTTTCGCTGGAGCAGTTCCATGGAAGCATCCTGGCCAGGATGGAATACCCTCCCACTCCCAACGTAAACATCTTCGCGGTGAATTTCGAGATTTTCTCGGATACGATGCCGGCGGGCTGCTATTTGCAGAACGACCGCTGGGGCTGGTACGATTGGGGCAACGGCCTTTACGAGGTATGGTGGGACGTATCCACTCGAGAAAACAGGGAGAACAACCAGGACTTGAACGACTTCATGATTATCAAACTGGTCGGCTGCGCCATTGATTTCAACGTTTGGTCCAGCGGACACGATGAGCCTTTCGGCCCCGACCAGATCTTTCTCGGCGCGAATATGATTCCCCTGAGCGAGGTTCCGGAATTCGAGGATACCTATCCGGGCCTCGATGATCCATACCAGGAGCAGGCGGGCGACGACCCCGAGGGAGATCCCAATATCACCATATTTACCGCCAGGGAAGGAAACGGCGCGTCTTATAACGCCGACGGCCTGATTACCGCCGGGCAGACCTATCCCTGCGGATCGATCAAAGGGTACAACTATGGCGACTATTTCGGCGGCACATTCGTTTATGAAGGCGACGGCATCGAGTTCTCCTCGGTCTGCGAGGGTCTCGAGGGTCCCGGCCTGAAGATCGACGATATCGAGGTTACGCCGCTGGCCGACAGCATGACCGACGCGCTCATCGATATCTGCGGCGGCACCCAGATATGGTCGCTGCTCAAGGAATTCACCCCCTGGGAAAATGTCAATATATTCGGCTATTACGATGATATCGGTGTCGGCAGCAACAGGATGATCAGGTTTGTGGGATCGGACGCCTCGGGATACGTCGACACTACTCACATCAATCCCGGCGCCTCGGCGGGGCTGTGGCTGCACAACGATACCAACGGTGATGAGATATTCAACGGCGATGACGCCCTTCTTTTCTCTGAACGCGCCCTGACAATAGGATCAGGGAATAACGATCATCAATGGTTCATGGTTTACGACGTGAGCGCCTACAAAGGAACCGGGGCCACTTACAGCTTTTTCTGCCCGACGCAGGACTACACCTTCACCGGAGAATTCGACTATTTGATATTCATCGACGATGACAACGCGTCGGCCAATTTCGACCACAACGACATGATGGTCGGAATGCTCTGTTGGAGCGCTCCGGAAATAGTCTGCCCGGACGATGTCGAAATAGAATGCGGCAATTCGGTAGATCCGGCGCTGACTGGTTTCGCCACGGCTACTGTAGCTTGCGGCGATATTCCCGTCATAGATTATTCCGATTCTCAGGACGGCGACATTATCACGCTTACCTGGACCGCTTCCGACGATTGCGGCGTGATCTCGAGCTGCCAACAGATAATTACCATAGTCGACACCACGAGTCCCGAGATCGTTTCCTGCCCCGGGGATATCGCCATCCAGTGTGCGGACAATATGCCCGCACCGGATATCAGCGCGGTCGTTGTTTCTGACGTCTGCGACGCGCAGCCTGTGGTCACCCATGTCGGCGACGTCTCTGACGGCCTCAGCTGCCCGGAGACGATCACCCGAACTTACCGAGTCACCGATGCGTCCGGCAATTATGCCGAATGTGATCAGACAATTACAGTCATGGATAATACGGCCCCGGAGATTACCTGCCCGGCCGATATCGTTGTCGACTGCGCTGGTTCGATGGAACCTGAATTCACCGGCGCGGCAACGGCAGCCGACAATTGCGCCGGCGATCTTGAAATTTCTTATTCAGACAGCCGGGTTGATAACGTGGTCACGCGCTCGTGGACGGCATCCGATGTTTGCGGCAACACCAGCGGATGCGATCAGATTATCACCATACTCGATACCACGGCTCCCATCCTTTCCTGCCCGTCCGATATGACGGTACAATGCGTAGAAGACATCCCGGCCGCTAATTTCGAACTTGTCGAGTTTTCCGATGATTGCGATCCGGCGCCCCAGGTTGTTTTCGCGGGCGACGTTTCCGATGGCAACAGCTGCCCGGAGACAATCACCCGCACTTACGGCGCCACCGACTCCTTCGGAAACTATGCCGAATGCGCTCAGACCATAACCGTAATGGATGATATAGCTCCGGAGATCGTCTGCCCCGGAAATCTGACCATCAACTGCTCCGATCCGTCGGGCCCTGAGAATACCGGCTACCCGGTCGTATCAGATAACTGCCAGGCTCCTCTCGATATTGATTTTATCGACGATGCCACCGACGAACTCATAACCCGCACCTGGACGGTCACCGATGCCTGCGGTAATTACAGCGACTGTGTGCAGTTGATCGCCATCGCCGAAAACCTGCCGCCAATCGTGGAATGCCCGTCGGAACCGCTTACTGTTATTACTCTCGATCTCGAAGATGAAATTTGTTTCAACGACATACCGTATTACGATCCCGACGGCGAGATAGCGTCGGTGGAGGTAAACGGCATAACCATGAGCGGCTCTGATATCTGTTTCATGCCGCAAAACTGGGGTCCCAACGAGGTGACGGTTGTCTGCACGGATCTTTGCGGCGCCCAGGCCCAGTGCTCCTTTACCGTTATTGTGGGGGCCTGTGTATTTTTCCCGGGCGACGCCAACGTGGACGGCGTGGTAAACCTGGCCGACATTGTAGCCATGCTTAGCCACCTGACTTATGTTACTCAGTTGCCGGATGACGGCCAGTGCGATTGCTATCCAAACGTTCCCGAAGTGCCATTCTACGGCGGAGCCGACGCCAACGGCAGTTGTCGATTCAATGTCGCCGACATGGTTTATCTCTATGATTATCTTTCCGGAACCGGCACCCAGGTGACCTATTGCCCGCTCTGCCCGCCAACGGAGGGTTGGCTTCCTCCTCTCAGGGGCGGCGGGGGCGGCCCGGCGCCGCTTCTGAAGAGCCCTGCGTCGCCATCGTCGGGCTATTAGGATTTATTGATCGCTTGACAAAGAGACGGCCCGCGGGCCGTCTCTTTTTATTCTACCTTGAGATTTTCGGCCCTCAATAATCCGCGTATGACGACAAGGCGAGAAAGTCATGAAAAAGCCGCCGAAAGTCTCGAAGAGGCGCGTTCGGACCCGGGGGACGATCCGCATGTCCGCGTCAATATCACGACAACTCACGATCGGCGCCCGAATAACCGTAAGCCGGCCATGGAATATTGCGGACAATATATCGATCCGGCTTCTGCTTCACCGCGAGCGGCTCAGGTGCGGGCCGGGAATGAGGAGAACGAATCGGAGAATCAGCCTCCCGAGGATTAACTTATCGAGGCTCCCGGGGGGATCTCGGAATCGGTGGATAGAAGCACGAGGTCTTTGCCCGATTTCGCCGCCAGGAGCATGCCGTTCGATTCGACTCCTCTTATCTTCGCCGGTTTCAAATTGGCCACTATTATGAGAGTTTTGCCGATCATCTCCTCGGGAGTATAATATTGCGCCACTCCGGCCACTATCTGACGTTTCTCGCCGCCGAGATCTATCTGCAGTTTTAAAAGCTTATCTGTTCCCTCGACTTTTACGGCGGAAATCACTTTGGCGGTCCTCAAGTTGATTTTCGCGAATTCGTCATATTCTATCATGCCGTCGGACGATTTGGCCGTCTCGGCCGAAGCCGCCACGGGCTTTTGGACCCGGGGGAATAAACCGTTGCCGGGCTTGATCTCGCCGGCCGGGCGAAGCCCTCCCCAGCGGCAATCGTCCAGGGTCGGGGGATATTCGGCGGACAAACCGAGCTGCTCTCGGATCACGCGGCATTTCGACGGCATGATCGGTGAAAGTAGAATCGATGATATGCGCAGCGATTCCGCGGCATTGTACAAAACGGCTGCCAGCCTGTCCCTTTGCCCGTTCTTTTCCAGATCCCAGGGCCTGTTTTGCTCAATGTATCTATTTGTGGCCCTGACCAGTTCCATTATTTCTTCCACCGCCTGGTTGAGGGAATAGCATTCGACCTTCTCCTTCACCGAGTCGATCAACTTATTCGCCCGGTCGATTAAATCGCTGTCGGATCGGTCATTCTCCCCGGCGGACGGCATTTTGCCGCTTGCATACGACGAAACCATCTTGACTATCCGGGAGAGCAGATTGCCCAGATCGTTGGCCAGGTCGGAGTTATAGCGCAACACAAATGAATCCTCCGTATATGAAGCGTCCTGGCCCAGGGTCATCTCCCGGACCAGGAAATAGCGGAACGAGTCCGCGCCATAAACTCGGGCCAGATCGAGCGGGTTGACAACGTTGCCGAACGATTTCGACATCTTGGCCTCGCCGGCCAGCCAGAAACCGTGCGCGAATATTGTCCTGGGTTGCTCGAGGCCCATGGCTTTCAGCATACAGGGCCAGTAAACGGCGTGCGTAGTCAGGATATCCTTACCGATGAGGTGTACCGCCGGCCACCATTTTTCGAACCTGGCGTCGTCAGAGTGATAGCCGATAGCCGAGATATAATTGATTAAGGCGTCAAACCAGACGTAGCAGACGAAATCGGTGTCGAAAGGCAGTTCGATGCCCCAGGTCAGGCGCGATTTCGGTCGTGAGATACAAAGATCGCCCAAGGGCTGCTTTAAGAATCCCAGCACCTCATTGCGCCTGAAATCGGGCTGAATAAAATCGGGATGTTCGTTGATATAACCGATGAGCCAGTCCCGGTATTTCGACATTTTGAAAAAGTAGTTCTTTTCGGTTATCCTCGAGACCGGGCGATGACAGTCCGGGCAGTTGCCGTCGACAAGATCCTTTTCGGTCCAAAAGCGTTCCTCGTGAATGCAATACCATCCCTCGTACTCATCGGAGTAGATCTCCCCTTTATCGTAAATCTCCTGCAGGATCTTCCCGACCACGGTCTTATGCCTTTGCTCGGTTGTCCTTATGAAATCGTCGTTGGAGATCTCAAGGTCAATCCACGCTTTCTTGAACTTATCGACCATCCGATTGCAGTATTCCAGAGTATCGAGATTCTCCTTTTTTGCGGCTGCCTCGACTTTCTGCCCATGCTCGTCGGTGCCTGTCAGAAAATAAGTTTTCCGTCCGAATAAGCGGTGGTACCCGGAAAGCACGTCGGCCAAAACCGTGGTGTATGCCGATCCTATATGCGGTTCGCCGTTAACGTAATATATGGGGGTGGTGACGTAGTAATTATCCATCTTCTCCTCTTATTCGAATCATCGATATTGATTTTAGCAAATAAAGATATGACGGTCAAGCTTTTCGCATCAATGGCGCCGTCTTGCAAAGGCGGTCTGCCCGAATACCATGTTCATATGATCATTGTCGTGAGAACGGCCACTAACCTTATCCCTCGAGATCCTCAAGGCCGCCTGCTCTCTCGGTCTCCCTAGCGGCCGGAGAATCGTGGATGACAAACTTCCCGCGGCTTTTGGCCCTTTTCATTTCCCCGATGCTCATCTTGATCTCGCCGGCGTCTTCCAGGAGAATGGAGATCTCCTCGCGGAAGATATCGACCCTCGAGATTCGTCCGGTTCCATGACGAGTCGTGCAGCGGGAGCCCACCGCGGGATACTGGGGCATTACTTCCTCGTAGAAATCCATTTCGTATTTCAGGCAACACAAGAGCCGGCCGCAGTTGCCCGAGAGTTTCTGAGGATTCAAGGCCAGGTTTTGACGACGGGCCATCTGGGTGGT
>CAZDAH010000023.1:15287-17889 GCA_964503405.1 uncultured Ignavibacteria bacterium | reverse complement strand
GGCGCTGGAGTTCTTCACCGGCTACATCGTCGAAAAGTCGCTCAGCCATGAGGAGCAGCACTGCCGTTTGCCGCAGATTCCGTAGCCGTCGCGACGCTTGGCCTCGTCGCGCACCCCTATCTGACGAAGTTCTATCCTTGTTCTATACGTGGCCGCGAGATCCTTGACCAGTTCTCTGAAATCGACCCTCTTTTCCGCGGTGAAAAAAAAGGTTATCTTATTGCAGTCGAACTGGTATTCCACATCCACCAGCTTCATCTTCAATCTATGCTTTTCGATCAGCTTGAGACACTCGAAGAAGGTTTCTTCCTCTTTGTTACGGTTGAAAACCAGCCGATCGTAATCGGATTCGATCCCCTTCCTCATTACCCTTGGTACGCTCGCCTCCGGGTCGATTTCCTTTTCAGATGCCTTTCGTTCCACAATTCCGTAATCCTCCCCCCGGTCGACCTCCACTACCACGTATGATCCTTTATGAATATCGAGGCTGTTATGATCTAAGTAAAAACCTCGCCGGTTCCCTTTGAATGCAACGACATACGCGTTCATAAGTCCAACTCCGATTTATTTGAAAACCCTCAGGTTAAGGGAGCGCGTTTATGGCAACGTAAAATTCAACCCGGCCGGATTGACGATCGCTCTGGCGCAGGAGATGTAGAAAAACGGCATTGCCGTCCCCGCCCCGACGTTATTGACCAGGCAGGCTTTCTTCACCTCGGCGCAGCATTCGCCCCAGAGATCGAGCGTCTCGGCGGCCGGACGCCCCAGCTTCTTCAATTCTTTCTTAATATCGACATTGAGCAGGTATTTATCAAGACCATTCTGCCCTAATAAATAGAGATCATGTATAATCGATTCCATAATCACGAAATCGAGCCTGATCTCCTCCGGTGTCGGACGCTTCATCGAGTAATCACCGTTCACATTGTCGATCAGTCGATTGATCTCCTTGCCGCCGCAAAGCATGACGAAGTTCTCGACGATTCTCTTTCGGCGTTCGAAAATCTCGCTTTCATACAGATATACGGCTTCGCCGGGGGAACCTCCCGAAACGCCCGCCAAAAACGACGATTCATCGCCGCCCGTTTTCAATCTCCCGGCAATATGCGATTTCAATTCATCCTCATCGGCCGGAGGAACTTTGACTACATGGGTCCGCGAGAGAAGCGTGGGCAAGAGCAGGTCGGGCCGCGACGTTGTCAGGATGAGGTGGGTGTTGACCGGCGGCTCCTCCACAGTTTTCAAGAAAAGATCCGCGGCCCCGAAGGCCATCTTGTCGATATCGAGGACAACCACGACGCGGCGGCCTCCTCTGAGAGGAGTCCTGGCAAGCGACCTGATGAGATCACGGACCGTCTCGGCCGGAATATTCTCCTTCTTCCCGAACTCAACAACGGCATAAGGATCATTAAGTTTGATCTCCCGGAACCGTTCCACTTCGTCGCGAGTGTCCTCGGAGAATCTGGCCGATGACGATACCGGATCGGAAAAAGGGAAAACCGTCACTTTTTTCGATTCGGGCCTCAGGTTTGGAAACGGAAACAGCAGGAGGAAGTCGGGATGGATGAGTCTGCTCACGTCCCCGCACGATCGGCATTTTCCGCAGCCCGATTTATCGTTCTCACAGAGAAGCGCCCCGGCGATATCCATGGCTATTTTGAACTTTCCCATCCCGCGCCGTCCAACCAGCAGAACCGACTGGCTCAAGTTGCCTTCTCTCGCGGCGTCAGTCAGCCGCTTGGTCGTTTTATTCAGGTGAATCATTGATTACCGAAGCCAGTCCACGGGATTCAATTGCTGCTTCCCCTGGCGAAGCTCGAAATGCAGCCGCGAACCCTCGAGTGTGCCCGAATCTCCCACCAGGGCGATGATCTGCCCGGCTTTAACTTCGTCGGCGACGTCGACCATGACCGATCCCAGGTTCGCGTATAACGTATAATAGCTTTGCCCATGCTCCACGATGACAAACTGGCCGTAACCCCTAAGCCAGCTCACATAAATGACCCGGCCCGGAGCGGCGGCGCTTACTCTGGAACCGTAAGGCGCCTTTATATCTATGCCCGGATTCGTGAGCTTGATTCCCCGTTTATCCTTTTTCGTCCCGAACGATCTCACGATGGGACCGTAAACGGGCCAGATGA
Organism: uncultured Ignavibacteria bacterium; assembly: GCA_964503405.1. GTDB lineage: Bacteria > Zixibacteria > MSB-5A5 > UBA10806 > UBA10806 > JAZGHS01. The sequence goes on along the minus strand of CAZDAH010000023.1, from coordinate 15,748 downwards.
GATCCCCTTGTTTGTCGACCAGCCCTGGAAACTCGCGGTCTGCCTCCGTGTCTTTTTTCTCCGATTCGAGATCGTCGAAAATTCCCGAAATGCTGCGGGTGTCCTCCTCCAGCCTGTCCATGGCGTTGGCCAGGATTGTCTTGTCCTTGCGGAGTTTATCGAGGAGTTTTCTGCGGGTGTCCAGAGTAGTTTTTCTCAATGATAATTCATTTTCATAATCGCTCTTCAGCCTGTCGAGGCGGTTCATGTCGGCGTTCAGCCGGGTGATGCCGGCTGAAATACTCAGCGAAAGCTCCCTGTACGATACCACCAGATGACGATCGTATTCGAGAATCGTCTTCATATTCTTCAGCCCCGAGAGTATTTCCGTGGGATTTCGCGACAACAGCACGGCCGTCCAGCCAGGACGATTGCCTGTCTTATACGCGTATTTCAATCTGCCGTAAAGCGCCTCTTTTTTT
>CAZDAH010000023.1:14651-15277 GCA_964503405.1 uncultured Ignavibacteria bacterium | reverse complement strand
TTTTTCTTTCCGCGATTATGTTGGCGTCGCCCAGCTCGGCCCGACTATTCTCGATTGCGTCTTGAAGTTCCCTTATGTTCCGTTCGATTTTCAAAATCAACTGACCCGACAGCGCAATCTGCTCTTCAAGAAGCCTCAATCGCGCCAGCTGATCCTGCTCCTTTTCGCCGATTCTTTCGTATTCGCTTCTTTTCAACTTTAGTTCTTCCATCATATTCCACAGCGGCCCGGAGATCCTGTCATCGTCAGCCGATACAATCGACACAAAAGCGAATGCCGGGACGATCAGAATTGTCAAGATGCGGATCATATCTTTAGATGCCTTTTGGTCGCGATAAGCGCGCCGATCATGCCCAGCAAAAGCCCCGTCAGGATGAATGCCACGACGTCAAAAAACCGGGGGAAAGATGTCTCGATTATGTGCCCGGAAACGTATCCTGTCAATAGCCGGAGCAGCAACGAGGCCACCCCGGCCCCAATCAGCCCGATAATACCGCCCAGCGATACAAAGGGAGTCAGGATGAAGCTTCGGGTCGCGCCAACCAGCTGCATTATTTCCACGGCTTTTCGACGATCCGAGATCGCCACCCTGACCGTATTCGCTACAATGAATATCGCCGAGAAGG
>CAZDAH010000023.1:9493-14641 GCA_964503405.1 uncultured Ignavibacteria bacterium | reverse complement strand
GCGGAAGCGGTCGAAGCTGCGCTCAAGACCGTCGCGATCGCCACCAGCAAGCCGATCAGCAGTCCCAGGATTTTGATAGTGCCCAGGACTTGCTGCAGCCGGTTGAGCATATCGCCTGCGTAGACAACGTCCTCCACCTCCGGAAGCTGCTTGATCCGGGCGATCACGGAATCTGCACTTAACTGGTCGTAGAGCGATTCGCTGACTCCGAGCACGAACGAAGGCGGAAGCGGATTATCGTCGAGGCCGCTGACCATCTCCAGCCCGAAAATCTCCCGCATCTTGAAAAGAGCGTCCTGCCGCGAAAGATATTTGACATCGGTGATTCCCTTTACGCCTCCGAAGAAAACGTTCAGTTCTTCTATTTTCGTTCGAGACAGGTCCTCTTTCAAGAAGACATCCATGGTGAGTTCGGACTTCAATTCCTGCTCCATCCTGGACAGGTTCTCGGCGACTATCCAGAGGGCCCCAGGCAGAGTCATGGCCAGAACAACCGTTAACAATGTTCCGAACGTGGAAAGGACCTCGTGGCGAACAGCCCTGAATATCTCGATGGTCACTCTTGCCGGTGATCTCATCTTAACTCCTCGCGCAGCGTTCCGTTTTCGAGATGAAGGATTCGCCGGCCGTATTTCCTGGCCATGTCCACTTCGTGGGTGGCGATGAGTATCGACGATCCCCGGATGTTGATTTTCTTGAATAGATCGAAGAGTTCCACCGAGTTTTTCTCATCGAGGTTGCCAGTCGGCTCGTCGGCCAGGATTACCAGAGGTTCTGTCACAACCGCTCTCGCCAGCGCCGCCCTCTGCGCCTCGCCTCCGGAAAGCTGATCGGGGTATAGATCTTTCTTGCGCAGTATGCCCACCAGCCTCAGGATATCTTCAGTTTTTTTCCTGATCTCTCCGCGTCTTTCGCCGATCACCTCCAGGGCCAGGGCCACATTCTCGGCGGCAGTTCTGTCGGGAATAAGCCTGAAATCCTGAAAAACGACTCCGACGTGCCGCCTCAGCAGGGGGATGTTTCTCTTTGCCATATTATTCAGATCGAACGGGCCAAGCTTGATTTTTCCGGATGTGGGCTTTTCCTCGAGGTAGAGCATGCGAATCAGGGTCGATTTGCCCGCCCCCGACGGCCCCGAAAGGAAGACCATTTCCCCTTTGTCGATGACAAACGATATCCCCGTGATCACCGGATCGGCGGGACCGTAGCTTTTGTGAAGATCGTAAACCTGTAACATTGCCCTGAAATTACAGGAAAGCCTGTTGACGGTCAAGCCCTGTTTGTCAGGTCACGTTTATTGCCGGTTGCTCAACGAGATAGAGAGGCTTTATGATTTGACTTTGTCCGATTGAAATACAATCTTGTGTCGGTATGAGAAAGGTCTCGAAATCGAGCCGGCAGATTCTCGCCGACAAAAAAATCGCGGTTCTCGGCTTTGGTTCCCAGGGACAAGCCCAGGCGCTGAACCTCAGGGATTCGGGATTCAATCCCATCGTCGGGTTGCCCCCCAAAAGCAGGGCGAGGAAAACTGTCCGGGGCGAGGGTCTTAAAGTGACATCTCCCGGCGACGCGATGCGTTCGTCCGATATCATTGCCGTCCTGATTCCCGACCATAAGCACAGGGAACTTTTCGACAAAAACCATCCCCAAGATCTCACGGGGAAAGCGTTTATTTTCGCTCACGGACTCTCAGTGGCCTTCGAACTGGTCGAACTCCCACCAGTCTGCGACATTATTTTGGTGGCCCCGCACGGCCCGGGAGTGAGACTCCGGGAACGATATCTCGGCGGCGAGTCATTCACTGCATTCGTGGCTGCAGGCCAGGATTATACAGGGCAGGCTCGGCGAATCGCCGAGGCTTATGCCGACGCCATCGGATGCGATAAGCCGAATCAGTTCGAATCGACGTTCCGGGAAGAGGCCGTGGGGGATATTTTCGGGGAGCAGGCGACGCTTTGCGGTGGGCTTGTGGGACTGCTGGAATCGGGTTTCGACACTCTGATGAGCAAGGGGCATTCGCCCCGCTCGGCCTACCTGGAATGCGTAAACCAGATTGATCTTATTATCGACTTGATTAAGAGATTCGGGACTGCGGGCATGTTCGAACGAATCAGCAAGACTGCCGCGTTCGGATCCCTGGCCGTCAAGGACAGGCTGTTCGACAATAATTTTAGGGAGAAATTAAACGACCTCTACGCGGAAATCGAATCCGGGGAATTCGCTCGCTCGCTTCTTGCGCAGAATGGCCGGGATTTCGCTCTACTTGCAAGTCTGATAGACAAAACTGCGAATTCGCCGCTTCAGAAAGCTCACGATTCCCTCATCGACGGTCTCAACGGCCGTCTGACCCGGCCGAAGGCCCAGGGCTTAAAGGACCGCCGGAGGCCCGATGCCCGGAAAGGGTCGAGGGATACTTAGCTTTATGGATGCCGCTTAGATCCTCGATTCCGAAAAGGCATTTCGGACAAAGAGGCAACGGGTCTTTCTGTTCGAATGGTTTGCCGCATTTCGAGCAAACCGTTTTTACTTTGCGATCGTTCATTGCCACATCCTCATGATATCATCGTCTGTGATCTTCGGCCTGATCTGGGTGTCGCCGATTATCCTGGTTCCGCACGACCGGCATTGATACCCGGGTTTCTTTCGGGCCATCTTCTGCCCGCAGACCGGACATTTCTTTTTCTTTTTCCGAAAGATCATTCCTTATCCCATCTGAAACTTATTGGAGAAAAGCACGATTGCCGCTCCCAGACCGGTAAAGGGCAATACGCCCCAGAACGAAAACGACGTGAAAAACGCCATCAGGGCCGCCAGCGCCAGCCCCCCAATGGCAATCTTGGCGGATAACTTGATCAGTGGCACTATGACAAATAGAGCCGTAATGAACATGATTCCGATGAAGATCCATTCCAGTTGAATATCGGGCAGGTTGTGAAACAGGGGAATGCTTCGCAGTACCGAGAGTATCAACCCCTTAAAATTGGAGACTTGCTCCAGTATCTCATCGTAAAACCATGCGAAGCGTTCCATTCTACTCCTCCATAGGCTCGATAGTCAGGCTCGATTCACCGACTTTATTCAATCCGACCATCCGCTCGGTCAGGAAGGTCTGCGATGATATCCATTGGTGCGAGATTTCGAGCACTCTTTCCTGGGAGACGTCCTCTACCCAATCGAGTATCATGTTGTCGATCGTTCTATCGTTAACCACCAGATCTTCCATGCTCAACGTGAATCGCATCCTCATCGGTGCCCTCCCTTTTCGTCTTTGGTCATGATGACGATCAAAGCGTGTGCCGAGGGACAGCGACGCTCCGGGAGTGTTTCAAAATTCGGCTTAATGTCTTGCGGCTTATTCTCATAAGATCTGAAACAGGAACGAATTGGCCGCCCGAGGTAAACGACTATGACGAAGCCTCTTTATGGGGAGTACCCCATTTATTCAGGGGCAATGCCCACTACCGGCGCGGCCGCCCGATTCGAGTAATTCGGCGCTGCGCAATTCCATCGAAAGGCCGATTCTGTTTCAGTTTTGAACGTCAATTCCGATTGCCATGCGGACCGGGCGGGCGCGAAAGCGCGGACAATTGTGCCTTGACAAGAAGATGAAAATGGGAGTATCATGCTCATTATTACAAACGGAGGACCTACGTCGGAAAAAAGAAAATTACAGCGCTCGGGAGTTCATCCCTCGCATATCGCCGGTACCGCCGGGCAGCATCCTGCCCATATACCGAAGACGAAATCCAAGGCGCTGGAAACAAAGACAGAGGCTGTTTCCCGTATTCCCTTCTTCCAGGACCTGACACCGGACGATCTCAATCGTATCGGGCCGTATTTCCAGGAATATAGATTTCGTCGGGGACAGTATCTTTTTTGGGAGAATGATCAGGCGGAGAGAATCTACGTCATAAAATCGGGACGGGTGCGGCTATTAAAAACTGCCGCCTCGGGCAAGGAGATGGTGCTGGAAGTAATGGTTCCAGGCCAGATTTGCGGTGGGACCACCTTATTCGGCGATATCCATCGCAGCGGAGCCCAGGCGGTGGAACCGACTGAGGTTTATGGCATGTCGAGAGCGAGCTACGACGAGCTGTTGGTAAGATACCCAAGGATCGCCAGAGGGATCATCAAATATCTCGGGGCCAAACTCATGGACGCTCACGACGTGATCATCTCGCTGGTATCATCAAAGGTGGAAAGCCGTATCGCCGCGGTGATTGTCAGGCTGTGCGAAAACCACGGCAGCCCCACGAAAGACGGAATCATGATCAACATCAGGCTGACCCGACAGGATATCGCCGACATAGTTGGTTCCACAGTAGAAACCACGATCCGCATCATCAGCAAACTTCAGAAAGAGGGTTTCTTATCAACGGTCAAAGGGCGACTTCTTGTCAAGAATATCGATGTCTTCGTCAAGATGATGAAAGCCGGAGGCTGAGCGATCCCGACTATGTAGATCCATAATCTCATGGGCAAAGATACCCACTTCTTGCCGAGAGTAATTGACATTTCTCCCTGCTGAATTTATATACAGTCATGTTAAATAATTCACGAATTGAATTGCGAAAGGGGTGGCCATGCCCGGAAGCATCGATATAACCCCCGCAGGCATCGAGAAAATCGCTTTTATATTCGTTCTTGCCATAGGACTTATAGTCTTCCTCTACGAAATCTATTTCTATTCCAGGCTGTTAAGGTCGTTCGCGCCGGAAAAACGCTGGGATCAGATCGGCGCGAGAATCGGCCGGCTGTTCAAATTCGTATTCGGCCAGCGGCGGCTGCTCGATCAGCTTTTCATGGGGACCGCTCATTTCATGATCTTCTGGGGATTCATCATAATTTCCTTCGCCACTTTGGATTTTTTCGGTAAGGGATTCTCCTCCAGTTTCGAGCTTCCCCTGCTCGGCGGAATTCTGCAAGAATCGTTTTTGTTCCTGGTCGATCTTTTCAGCCTGCTCGTTCTGGTCGGAATCGTGATGGCCCTGCTGAAACGTTACCTGATGAAGGCCGAACGCATGCCGCGCGGCTGGGAACCGTTGATCATCCTGATCCTCATCGGCGGATTGATGATTTTCGATCTTTTGTCCGACGGTTTCAATATGGCCGCCCGAACCGCCTTCGACCCGGCCGCTTTCGTCGGGA
>CAZDAH010000023.1:9246-9483 GCA_964503405.1 uncultured Ignavibacteria bacterium | reverse complement strand
ACGTCGGGAGTTTCCTGTGGCATTAAATCTCCACGTGGGGCATTTCCAACGGCTCTTTGACATTTTTCGCGCATTTCTTCTGGTGGGCGCATCTTCTCTTTTTCCTGGCCATGCTTAACTACGTGCCGGTCTCCAAGCATATGCACGTGCTGACATCGCTGCCCAACGTCTTTTTCTCCAATCTCAAACCCGATGGCAAGCTGACCACACCCGATCTGGAGGCCGAAGGTATTGAGG
>CAZDAH010000023.1:0-9236 GCA_964503405.1 uncultured Ignavibacteria bacterium | reverse complement strand
CACCGCCTACGTTACGGGCAAACCGCTTTCGCCAAAGAAGATTGTTATGCAGCTTCGAGAGCACGCTGAAAAGAAAGCTGATCTCTTGTTTAAGGGAAAGGGCGATGAGTTCGATCAGAGGCTCATCGAGGACGTCATCACCGAGGACGTCATCTGGGACTGCACCACCTGCGACGCTTGCATCCGCGCCTGCCCCGTGCTCATCGACCAATATCCCCTGCTCATGGAACTCCGCCGTTCTCTTGTCCTGAACGAGGGAAGAATATCTCCCGAAGCGGGCCTGGCCCTCAGGAATATCGAGAAATCCGGCGATCCCTGGGGATTGGGACGAAAGGCCAGGGAAGAATGGTACCGCGGGCTCGATGTCAAACATATTTCCGATAATCCCGACGCCGAATACTTATTCTGGGTCGGCTGCGCGGGGGCGTTGGATGCCCGCAATATAAAAGTCACCCGGGCCACTGTGGAGTTGATGAATAAAGCCGGCATATCGTACGCCATCCTCGGCAAGGATGAAACATGCACCGGCGATCCCGCCCGCCGCATGGGCGAGGAATACCTGTATCAGACGCAGGCAAAGGGCGTAGTAGAGATGCTCAACGAGGCGCAGGTGAAGAAGATATTCACCGGCTGCCCGCATTGTTTCAACACTCTGAAAAACGAGATGCCCGATTTCGGCGGCAAGTACGAGGTCTATCACGTGCATCAACTCTTGTCCCGCTTCATGGCCGAAGGAAAACTCAGGGTCTCCGGCCCATACGGGTCTGAAGCCGACGGTGGCCTGGGGGATATCACCTTCCACGATTCCTGCTATCTGGGCCGTCACAATAATATCTTCGACCCCGCACGAGAGATAATCGATTCGGTGCCGGGGGCGAATCGAATAGAGATGAAGCGTTCCCGCGAATGGTCGTTCTGCTGCGGAGCCGGCGGGGGACGGATGTTCATGGAGGAGACCCGGGGCAGCCGAATAAACGAGAACCGCGCCCAAGAGGCCGTGGAGACCGGCGCCAAGACGATAGGCGTCTCCTGCCCGTTCTGCATGACCATGATGACCGACGGCCTCAAAGCGTTGGGCAAAGACGACGCCGTGCAGGTACTGGAATTGACGGAGCTGCTGGCCAGGAGGGTGGAGTAAATAATAGATGGATATCTAGAATAAATCGCTTATTAGAGTTAGCTGAAAATTTTCCTCAATATTATGGTAGGACAGACATTCTTGTCTGTCCTGCGTAGTCCCGATCGGACAGGAATGTCTGACTCGCCGACGGATATGACGGTGACGGCCGCGGGCCTCATATTGGACTAGAGAATCCCTAATAGATTAAAGCTCAACGGCTTTCTCTTTAAATAACTTGACAAATCGACCTATATATGCCAAATTCACGGTCAGGGCTGGAGACCTGAATATGGGTCTATGAAGAATCGTCAAAAAATAAGAAGAGTTCGAGATTACCATATGCGCTTTCGGGGCATATTCGATATATTTTTCATTTGCGAAGCAAGAAGTAAGACAGGAAGTTGGTTGAAATTCTGAAGGAGGAATTTATGCCAAAGGTGTTAGGTCCGGTCGGGATATTGATTCTCCTGATCGCGCTGGGGATCTCCTGCGAGTCGACTACCCCGGTCGTGGATATGAGCGTCGTTTCACAGCTGCAGAGCATTCCGGCCGAATACGGCGCCCTGGTGTCGGTGACAACCCTGCCGGAGTATTCGAACTGGATGCAATTGTGGTTTCAGGACGATCAGGGTACCATCAGGATGGTTCGCGTGCAGTTTATTTCGAACCTGATCCACAACGACGTTGTAGTCATTGCCAGAAACTAACGGATCCATCGGGGAGGAGATATGATAAACAAGCTCACCAGCTTTTTCTCGCGGCTGTTTTTCGCGGCCGCGCTGATAGTGCTCGTCATAGCGGTGATCGACTGGTTTTTGAGGCTGTTCGGAATGACGTTATCCTTCATATCCTACCAGCCGGGACGGTTGTTCGAATTTTCGGCCATCCTGCTGATCTTCGTGACCGTCCTTTTGCTGAGGCAGATCAGGGAGAAGCTCTCAAATTCGGCATAAACCGCGTGACTCGTCAGAATACCGTCGGCGACGGGCTTTTGCTCTGACGAACCAGAAAGACATCGCTAATGGAAGGCGTCGGGTCGGAGCGACCCGACGCCGCAGTTTTATATCCTCAAGCCGATAAGCCCGCGGCGACGGCTTCCGGGCGATAATACTCGTTGCGGAATCCCTCGACCGGTTTCAATTGATCGAGCCAGTAGGCCTGATTGTCGCGGTGGCAGACCAAGAATCTCTGTTCGTCCTTCTTATGCTTGGCGCGATGATATTTAAGGTAAATGTGCCGCTCGTCCACACCGGCGATTTCGATTTTGCCCGATTCGTGCGACATGGCATATTTCATTCGTTTGGCCAGGCCGGAGCAGCCGCGTTTGGCCTCTTCAATCTTGAAATAGGCCTCCGGGATGGGCACCTCGTAAGGCTCATTACCCGCAGTGGGCCGTCCCTGGAACACATAGTACTGGGGTACTCCCATGTAAGATAGCTCGTTCCAAAGCTCCTTCATTACCTGGGGATCGTCCGAGATGCCTCTTATTATAGGGTTCTGGTTGACACATATCGCCCCGGCGCTCTGAATCAGCCTGATCGCCTCGCGGCATTCGGCGGTCAATTCCACCGGATGATCGAAATGGCACATGAAATATATTCGTTTGTCCGGCAGCGAGTGCCTCTTGAGAGCTTCTATAAGTTGGGGATCGTCGATAAACCTGAACGGGTTGAATGCCGGCATCTTGGTGCCTATCCTGATGATCCTCACGTGATCTATCTCCCGCAGCGACGTGAAGATCTTCTCCAGGCGCCGAGTTGACAGAAGCATCGGGTCCCCGCCTGTGAGCAGGACGTTACTTATCTGTTCATGCCGCCTGATATACTCGATCCCCTCGGCAACGTCGGGATGAGCCTCATCGTTGTCGTTCATGAAAAGACGTTTACGGAAACAGTAACGGCAGAACGACCCGCATACTTCGGCGGTGAGCAGCAAGGCTGTGCTGGCGTATTTATGCTGCACTCCTTTCGCCACCGTGACTGACTTCTCGTCGGACGCGTCCAGATTGCCCCATTGGTTCAATTCTTCCAATCGCGGAATTACCAATTGACGGATCGGATCGTCGGGATCATCCCAATTAATGAGCCCCAGGTAATAATCGTTGACCCTGAATACGAATCGATCCGATACTTTCTTCAATTGTTCTTTTTCCGCTTCCGACAATTGAGGAATATCCTCTAACCTGGTGATATACTTCACCTTGGATTTATTCGCCGGACGACGGTTGGTGATAACGCTCGACATATTACCTCCCTTCTATAATCTCGCGGGCCCGCCGCATAATGGAGAATTTAGGCCCTGAAGAACTACTGTTGTCGATTATAAAGTAATGATTTTGATTATCGATGTCAACCCTAAAGGGGTCTATTGTCGATTATCATGTCTCTTAATATGGAAGATGTAAGCCGATATCAATCGTATTTTTTGGCGATATCTCCGGCCTTATCCGCAAGTAAATCATCTTCCCATGTGATCAGCCGTGCGCCGCGCTTGCGGGTGAAATAATCCCAGGCCCATTGGAAAAGCACCAAGAGTTTATTGTCATATTCGATAAGATAAGCGATATGCACGAAAACCCAAAGCAGCCAGGCCGAAAAACCGCTGAATCTTAATTTGCCGAAATCGGCAACCGCGGCGTTCCGCCCGATCACGGCCAGGGTTCCTTTATCGACATATCTAAAAGGCCTGATTTTCCTGCTCTTGATCCTCGATTCGAGGACTTTGGCGAGATACTTTCCCTGCTGCATGGCCACCGGCGCCAGTCCGGGCAGCGGTTTGCCTCCCTGATGACTGTAGCAGGCCAGATCGCCGATAATGAAGATCTCGGGGTGACCCGGTACAGACAGATCTGGCTCGATCACGATTCTGCCCGACTTATCGGTTTTGAGATTTAGCTTATTCGAAAGTATCGCGCCGAGCTTGTTCACCCGAACTCCGGCCGCCCATAGAATCGCGCCGGTTTTCAATTCCTCCTGCGCATCGCCCGATTTCAGAGTCAAGCTCGCGTCCCCTATTTGCGTGGCCAAAGTCCCGATTCTGATAGTCACGCCGAGCTTATCCAGGGATTCCGCCGCTTTTCGCGAAAGTTCCGGCGGGAATGAGGGGAGAATCCTGTCTGATCCCTCCACAAGCAAAATCATGGCTTCGGCCGGATCGATATTCCTAAAATCCCCTTTCATGGTGACTTTGGCCAGTTCGGCTATGGCCCCGCAGAGTTCGACTCCGGTCGGGCCGCCTCCGATGACCACGAATCTTAGAAGTTCCTTTCGGCGATTCGGGTCGGGCTCGCGCTCAGCCAACTCGAAGGCTCTGAGTATGCGACGGCGAATATCGGTGGCGTCCTCTATACTTTTCAATCCCGGCGCATAGCGTCTCCAGCCCTCGTTGCCGAAATAATGATTGTCGGAGCCGCTGGCCAGCACGAGAATATCATAATGGAAATCTCCGGATGTGGTCGCGACTGATCTTACAACAGGGTCGATATCCCGCGCCTCGGCGTAATAGACGTTGACGTTCTCGCACCTGCTCACAACCCCCCTGATGGGAGAGGCTATATCGCCGGGAGACAGCCCCCCCGTGGCCACCTGGTAGAGCAGGGGCTGAAAGAGATGATAATTGCGCTTGTCTAGCAGCAAGACATCGACCGGCAGCTTCTTCATTGACTTGGCGGCAAACAGGCCCCCGAAACCGGCGCCTATCACTATTACTTTCGATCGTTTCATCTTTTGCCTGTCGACTATCATAAGCAATTCAGCCGATTCCCGATCATCGATACTAATGAACCGTTTTTCATTATCGAGGATAAAAGGCGTTTATTCCCGGCGGATTATGATGATTGGAAGATATCGGCTATTCTCGGCCTTTGCCGTTTCCGCTGAATAGTTCTCTGTACCGTTTTCTGCGCCGAAGTTTCGGCCAGTGGTCCTCGTCGACAATAAAACCGACGCATCTATCAGATCCGCAGCGACAGGGGTGATCCTCCCAGGCGTCGATGTCGTAACCATAATTATAGGAGATCTCCTCCCCCTTCTTGACATCGCGGACGGCGATAATCCAGACATGCCCGCGGATTATATCCGTTTCGCAGTTGGGATCGCAGGAGTGGTTGATATATTTGGCGGTATTCCACCTGACCTCGCCGTCGATATCGTATCGGCTGTTCAATGTGAAGATATAGACTATGCCCTTGTCGCCGTTGCCGTATTGCGAGCGCTCCCAGGAGATCTGGTAGCGGCGGTCCGATTCGGCTTTGCTGATCCTGTCGCCGACGTATTCGATTACCCTGGTCCCCGCGGGGATATCGCGCCTGGCGAACGCGCCCGTGCCATGGATTCTGGATTTGCGAATCTCGATGTAAGGCGAATTCGTCGCTTTCGGTATCATTGTGATCCTTCTCTCACCCGTTGCCTGCCTCGATGGTGGGCAGGAAATTAAAACATCAATTTTCCCGACGCAAGGAAATATTGATTCGGCCATGACTGCACGTAGATCCTGACGAAAATGCCCGAAAACGTATTGACGATTTCGGGAATCGAGTTATCTTCCCCTTGAAGGATATGTTTAAGGCATTCTCAATAGCGCTATGCCTGCCGCCGGCGGCCATCGCCCAGATCACCCCGGGCGATTTCAGCGCCGATTTCGAATCAGGCAATATGGCCAATGTGCAGCAGATCGGTCAGGACAGCTTCACCGTGGAAATCCTTCTCGATGACAACCACGGCGACACCTACGGCTGGTACTATTTCGCCATTATCGACGGCCAGGGTCGGACCCCGACAATCTTCCTGACCAACCCCGACGGCTGGCAGAACGGCAGCTGCAATCCGCTGGTTTCAGCCGATAACGTCAGCTGGGGACGGGTGCCCAATGTTTGGAGCGAAAACGGCTGGCTCTGTTTCAGGCAGCACCTGCCCAACGATACGGTCTGGTTCGCCCAGGGTTTTCCCTATACGGTAAGCGGAATGTATTCGCACCTCGATGGACTGGAATCGTCGCCTTACGCCAGCCGACTTACGCTTGGCTATTCGGTTCACGCCCGGCCAATCGACATGATTACCATTACGGATGGTTCAATACCTCTGTACCGCAAGAAAACGGCCTGGATAATCTCCCGTCAGCACCCCATGGAATCGGGGCCGACATTCACGCTCACGGGCCTGATGGATCGGGTTCTGCAGGATGATTCGTTCGGCGGATATTTCCGACGCGACATTAATTTGAAAATAGTGCCAATCGTCAACGTGGACGGTGTGGCCGAGGGATATTCGCGTCATAACGTCAACGGCCTTAACTTAAATCGCGATTGGCGCCCCGATATGGAGAACGAGCAGCCGTCGGTGCGGGCGGTGCATACGGCCGTCGATTCCTACCTCTCGTGGGGGAATTCAATCGACTTGTTCATGGATCTTCATTCCGCGCCCGATAATTACGATTTCGGTTTTCGCATTTCCGAGATCTACAACGATCAGCCTTTTTACAATAACCAGGGAACGTTCCTGCATCTGCTGGAGACGTTCGATTCATGGCAGGAGGATTCCCGCTGGCGTAATCTCGATACCAATTACGCTTTCGGAGTCTCCTGCGTCGTTGTTTACGATATGTATAATCTTGACGCTTTTTCGTCGGAATCGCCGTGGACCCGCCGCGAGAACAACGATTTCATTACCATTCAGTCTCTTTACGATCAGGGGGAGCCGTTGGCGCGAACGATTTACGATTACCTTTACCCTTTGAACATCTACGACGTTGGCGCGGAGAGAATCGATTCTATCGAACCGGGACAGTCGTTTATGCCGACAGTGAACGATTACGACGAGAGAAACCATGGGATGGTTGAGATTACCGCGCTCTGTTATGCGACTGCCGATAGCGAACAGGTGATCTGCTACCGACAGGACGTTTTTGGCATATTCGCCCCTTTCGATCCGGTGCCGACAAATCTGGAGGCGGCGCTCCCTAACGACGGTTTCGTATCCGTCTTCCCCGGCGCGGAGATCGAGGTAATTTATGCTGAACCCGATATCCCCGATCGCGTTTGCCGAAGATTCATCGCGGTTGAGCCTGCTCTCCATATCGCAGATGACGCAACCATCATTCCGCGCATGACCTTATCGGCCTATCCTAACCCGTTCAATTCCCGCGTTACGCTGTCATATTCCGGGGCAAGCGAGGGCCGGATTCGGATCTGCGATGTCATGGGGCGGGAAGTGAAATCGTTTATTGCAGCGGGCGACGGCAATATTACCTGGAACGTTGCCGACGATAACGGCGCGGCTGTGACCTCGGGCGTCTATTTCGCTGTATTGACCGACGGCGGATTCCGCCGATCGCTCAAACTTCTGTATTTAAAATAACATACTCTCCGGGTGCCGAAGTTCTGCCGGGAACATTGAATATCAGCTTACGGGTTCTCGTCCTTAAAGGTCTTTTGCCCAAGGAGCGACAACATGAGAATTTTCAACGCGCGAGGGGCTGCAATCCTGGCGATTCTGCCTTTGTTATTCCTCATAACGGCCGGCTGCGGAAAGGGCGGTTATGGCTCCGACGGCGGAACCAATCCGCCCCCCGGGAACCAGGATCCCAACACTGTGATTATCGCCGGCCTCGCCTATTCGCCGTCAAACATGACGGTGGCCCTAGGAGACACCGTGACCTGGCGCAACGATGACAGTATCGGGCATACGGTCACATCCACTTCCGGAAACGAGCTTGGCAGCGCTCTCTTGAGCCGGGGGCAGACCTACAGGCACGTTTTTCACTCAGCCGGTTCGGTCTCCTATCATTGTACGGTTCATCCGAGCATGACCGGCTCGGTTACGGTACAGTAGATTGATTATAGCGAAGGACCGGGGTCTCTTTCCCGACGGATCCGAATGGAAAAGACGCCGGCTACGGGCTTTCTTACAATCGGTGGCGCTCCCAAACTCGCTTTGGGAGCGATCAAGCTTCAATCCCAAAAAAGTTTGGGACTGCTACCCGACGATTCGCTCGGAACCCGACCTATTATTCCCTACAACTTCTGCCCGCACTTTCTAGATAGAATGCGCTTATGTATATATGATTCCGTTAACGGCTCGGTATAGTCAATGACAATCAAATTGACGCCTATTTGATCACATAGGGCAAGCTTCTTGGCGTCTCTTTTCTGTAACTCGGCCAAGGCCTTTTCTCCACCCCACGCCTTGATAGAGTAGAAATGCTGTTGACCTTGGTACTCGAAGGCGAGTTTCTTATCCGGTAAGTAGATATCCAATTCGAGACCCTGGAGCCACTCCGGGTGATGATGGCGAACGACTTTGTCTTGCAGGAAAAGCCGTTGCACGATTTTGAATAACAATGACTCGTTGATGTATGCGTCGCCGATTTTTCGGAAGCCCAACTCCGCCCGCGTGATATTCTCAAAATAATTTGCTAACTCCCGCTTCAGCCCATTTGCCCTACATTGTAGCTTCTCGTATGGTCTGGCTTCCTCTAATTTTACGTTGTGCCAATAAGTGATCTCGTCGGGTCCAATGTCAGGTCTGGGTGGGCCGTCAACCACCTTCATGAGCTGCAGCCGTTCGGTCTGAGCCTTGCATGCCGCCTCTTTCACGTCTTCAATAAGTCGTATTATCTCCTCCGGACAACTTGCGGGCAATGATCTTCCCCGGTTTTAACGGACAGTGAGTTAAGATACTGTTTTTGATTTTTCGAAGTCAACCGGCGTTTTGTAGCCAATTGCTAAGTGAATACGCTGCCGGTTGTAGAAGACTTCGATGTAATCGAAGATTTTGGTTTTGGCCTCCTCTCTGGTTTGAAATTTTTCCAAGTAAACAAGTTCGGTTTTAAGTTTTCCGAAGAAGCTCTCGGTGATGGCGTTGTCATAGCAGTCGCCCTTGCGGCTCATGCTGGCCGTCAGCCGATGGTCTTCCAGAAGCTTCCGACAGGCATCAGAGGCAAACTGGCTTCCCTGATCGCTGTGGAAGATCAACCCGGTCCCCACTTTTCGCCGTCCGATAGCCTGCTTGACAGCGGATGTCACCAGATCGTCCAACAACCGACTACTCATGCCCCAACCCACTATTCGCCGACTGCAAACATCCAGGATCACCGCCAAGTACAACCAGCCCTCCGAGGT
>CAZDAH010000022.1:28068-30165 GCA_964503405.1 uncultured Ignavibacteria bacterium | reverse complement strand
TCGTTGCCGTTGAAATCGCCCTGCACATATCGGCATCCGGAAATCGGCGCTTGAAATCGGGCCAGCTTTATCGTGGGATCGCCCTGCAGTACCATTCCATAGAACCAGGCCCGGCTGGCGTCGCCGGCGCAGGTTTCCATATTCAGCTGCGACCATTGCAAAAGGGCGTCGCCGAAGCTGGCTCCTATTCCCAAAGCAAAATAGAAATCGTCGAAACAGAGCATGGAACCGGTTTTGGTGCAGCCCACGGTTATGAGCCCGAAATCGGATTCGAAAGTATACCATCCGCCCATATTGTTCGATTCCACAAACCGCGAATTGGAGCAGGCGAAGAGATTGTAGCTGAAAGACTGCAGCATGAACGACTCTATTTCGTAATTGTGAAAGAGTTCGTAGCTGTAGGAGGTATTGTAAATATAGTGGGCGGCTGACGATGAGTGCGAGCAGATGAGAACGTGCTCGTAGCGGTTATCCCATTGATCGTCGAGATGGCTGATGTAATTGTCGCGGCAGGTTTCATATATATCTATCAAGGAATCGGTTTGGGGATAAGCCAGAGCCACGTCGAAACCCCAGCCGTATGAATTCCAGTCGTTATCGATAAAGGCGAGGGCCTTATCGTCGAGACGCAGGCCGCCGTGACGGTAAAGATGATTCTTCAGGAAATAATTTCTAATTAGAGTCTCCTCATCCGCGCCGTGGTATGTAAGCGGCGAGGCGACCAGTCGACCGACCCAGATATCCGCCTCAAGAGACCCGAAATGACCGTCGAATCTTCCGTCGGAATCGGAATCTCCCCAGGCGCCGTCGAGATCCATGAAATAGAAATCGCAGGGGAACTCCACATGACTGCCGCCCCAGTCCTGCGGCTCGTACATCTCGTACCAGGGGACAGCCAAATCGCCAATCAAAATGACGCCGACAATATCGTCGACCTGCCAATCCTGATAGAGCGTCTCCCGCATGGCTGCAGGTGACAGGACCTCGTTGGCGGTATAAAGGTTGATTCCGTAATCGTCCGATTGAAGATCGGTCAAGAAGGTATCGAGCGCGCCTTCAATCGACAAATAGAGATCCTCGTTGACGATAATATCGATCATCTGTTCGGTTTGAACAACCGTGGAGCTGATCAATTCGATTTTATGAATATCCTCGAATTTTTTGCTATCGACCCATTCCCGGAAGGTAATCGGACGGGTGGTTGCGTCCAGCCAGCGGGTCACGGTTACTTTCTCCGGATCGTAGCTTCTGACTTTTCGCTCCGATGTCTGAGAATACGCGAAAGTCGAATCGAGTATCAACAACGCAAGGCCATAAAATAGAATCGAATTTTTCATAATTATCCTCTCGCCTGCCCGTTTCATCCGTTATTGAATAGCACATGCTCCTGAAAATGGCAACAAATATCCTTGTTTGACCCGTTCCACCATTTTTAGGCTCCTCAAAGCCGTCGCCAGAGCCGGAGCATAGCCAGCCGCCCGATCCTGGGCGCGCCGACAAACTCCGAATGCTCGTTATCGAGGAAATTCCGGATTGTCAGGCTCAATCGGGTCGAATAAATAAAATCGATTCCTGCGTTCAGATCGAGTATTGCATACGAATCCACTTTCGACCCGATAAAAGGCCCGTACATTTCGAAGGAGTCGATAAATCTCAGGCGGCATTGAAAGTCGAGTCCGGCGTTATCACTGGAATATCCGAAATGAAGAGCGAACTTGTGTTTTGGCGCATTAAGATAAATATCGTTGAGCTGCCCCGGTTTCTTCATAAATAGGTTTTTCGAAATAAACGAGTAGCTTCCGCCGACACTCAGATGCTCTGACAATCCTAAAACCGCGGAGAGATCGATTCCGTAAAGGGCTATATCGCCGAAATTGCGGAATGTCACCAGGACGGCGTCGGGATCGAACGCTTCGTCGGGGCTGACCGTCCCGAAGGGTATACGGGACGTCCCCTGCGCGAACAAATTCGTCAGCTCGTCGATGGCGGTGCCGTTGGCGTTGCCGCCCAGCGAGGGATCGTCGAGACCGGCCAGAACGGTGGCGTGCTCGGAGTTGGCGGGATCAGCCAAAATCTCGGTGAAACGGCTGAAAAGGT
>CAZDAH010000022.1:24743-28058 GCA_964503405.1 uncultured Ignavibacteria bacterium | reverse complement strand
AACGTACTCTGAGAGCGACTCCTGATCGAGAAATACGTTGGGGGTTTCGATTGCCAGCGGACCGACAAAGTCCTTTTTCTCGGTGCGATATAAATCAAGGTTCAGTTGAATTCGCTCGCTCAATACTCCTTTATACCCAAGCTCAATGGTTTTGGTGTAAGTCGGGCTAAGCGGTTGGATATCGGAAATGTCTGACGGATTTACCGGATCGAATCCGCCGTTGTCGGGGTTGTAAAGACCCAAGGCGTTATTAACGCCGTCCAGTCCGATCGGGGTAATCGCCCTCATCGACGCACCCAGCGAATCGACTGTTTCCTGTGGAATCCCGAATCCGACCATTATCGATTCGAAGCCGGAGATGACGGCCTGTCTTCCGGCGTTCCACATGACGTCGGTGAAAATTGGATCGTTGTAGTCGATAAAATCAGCGGGGGCGAAGCCTCTCGGATCGAGAGGGGCGAAAGGAGATCTGAATCGAGGGCCGTGATTGCCGAATCTCCAATGGAATCCGGATTCCGGTCCCCCTTGCACGCGGACATCAATATCAGGAGCGAACCCGACGAACCGTTCGAATCCGCTTCCCACGCCAAATGGATCGTCGGCCTGAAGAATATCCAAAAACAGGTTGGTGCTATTGGGAGTCGAGTAGGCCCGGTTGTAAGTCAGTCTGAAATTCTGATGGCTATCCGGCTGATATACGACAGCCGCCCTGGGGGAGAGAATCGTCCCCTCAAGGCGGTTGTGACGATCTGCCCTGCCGGCGCCGACGAGTTTGACTTGATCCGATAATCTCGTTTCAGCCTGAAGATAAGCTCCGAATTCATCGATATTATCGTCGTCTTCGTTGCGGCCGTTGACGGTCCACCCGGTATTGGGACGAGTCATGATGGCGTCAATTCCGTATATTAACGCCAGTTTATCCCTCGGAGAATACTTATGCTGGATCTGGGCCGAATATACTTTCGATTCATCGATTATCATCTGTCCTGTCCGCAGGAGATATGTCTCCCCGGCGTCGCTGGCATTGACAAAGGCCTGCAGGAACAGGTTTTTGTACGTGAATCTGGTCTGGGCGTAGAGGTATCTCCAACTGTCTACCTGCGCCGCTCAGAGGCTGGTCAGCTCTATCCCTGTCGACCTGTTTATCCCTCCGTTAACGATCATCAGGGTATTATCGCCCATGACAATATCGGCCCGGGAATCGAACGACAATTTCTCGATATCGAAATCGCGGTCATTGTCCATCCACTCGCTGACATATAGCGGCCCTTCCGCGGTCGGTTCGAATAATCTGACCGAATCGGGCTCGTAGGGATCGGTCGACTCCCACTCGTCGCCGCGATAATATTGTCCCGAGATTTTATAACCGAAGTTCCCGCTAAAATTGTTGCAATGGCGGAACGCTCCCAGATACAGATTTCGTTCTCCCGCGCCGACGCTGGCCGTTGTCTGTTTCGACGATAACGGCGACTTGGTAATGATATGCATGATTCCGGAAGCCGAATTCGGCCCGTAGAGCGCCGAGCCGGGGCCGGAGACCAATTCGATTCGCTCTATATCATCGTCGGTCATGGGAATGAAGCTGTAAGCGTTGTAGCGCAGGGACGGGACCCGGGCGATGCGATTATCGGTCAGAACCAGGAGAGCGCCGGAGAAAACGTTGTTGAAACCGCGTATCACGATGTTAGCCTGATTCAGCCCCGCCGCGGCCATGTCCACAGAGGGCTGGGCGGCGATATGATCGATCGGAGTCAGGGCGATACGATTCTCTATCGCATCTGATTCCACCACGCTCACCGACGCGGGCGCGTCGAGGATCTTCTCCGGGCGGCGGGACGCGGAAACCAGAATATCCGAGGCGAGAACGCCTTCCGGGATGAGTCGGACGTCCAGCAAAGTCGCCTCGTTGGCCGACACGGGAATATTCACGCACCGTTTGGTTTTGAATCGCACCGACGAGAAGGTAACGTCATATAAACCCGGCTTTAGATTTCGAAACTCGTATTGCCCGTTTTCATCCGATAAAGTCGCGGCCGGTTCCGAATCAACTTTGACCGCCCTTGCCGCAATATTGACGCGGAAAAGCGGTTCGGAATCGCTGTCGTTGATTACCCTGCCGGCGAGAACGCCGTCCGCAGCGGACAGAGACGAATATATGACAAATACAAAAAATAATGAGCGTGACAATCCGGTTTTCAATGCGGAAGCAAGCATGAACGTTCTCTCCGCCCCGGGCTGTGAAGAATCGCGCGATTAACTGATCTTGATGGTGTAAAACACAAACGTGGCGCCCTGGTAATCAACGGACAGGGAAAGAATGTCCCCTTCGAGATGCCAGGTGCCGCTAAGGGAGTCCGGCGGATCCACCTGACCTTCGGAGTCGCTTGTAACCAGAATTGTGGCGTCATTTCCGTCCACTGCTATCGTCCCGCTCTCGAACCAGTTGACGTTCTGATCGGCGTCGAGCTCCTCGTATAAGAACGATCCGGCACCGCTGACTGTAAACTGCGCCGATTCGGTACCCTGCTGCCATTGCAGGGCCAGGGCAAGGCTGGTGGGGACGCCGTTGACGGTAACGGATTGATAAAGCCATGTACCGACAAGTTGGGTCGGCACGCTCGATCCCGGATCGGTGGGACCGTCGTCTTTGTCGCCGCAATTCCAACCGATCCCCGCCAATAGCAATACGAGCATTGTGAGTATTGACCTTGACGAATTCATGACACGCCTCCATTGTTTGACAGCCGTGGAGAAATTTAAGCTATCCCCTCATGCGCTGGCAAGCGAAATTCTGAGATTCAAATTACAGTACAGGCAAAATCACGATAGGCCCATTTTGCCAGAATATGTCTGCTGAAAATCGAAATGTGACAAAGGGAAAAGCCGGCAGGACATTCGATGTTTGAGTAGTCTAAAAGACCGGTTATCGACGCCGCCGGCTTTCCCATGTTGTCAGGATCTGAAAAGATATTGAAGTTTCAGGAAGAACTGCCGCGACGTCAGTTTCCAGTTCGATGGATCCCGGGGGGATAGCGCCATGTTATCGTAATCGTATGTCGATCCGACATAGAACACCGAGAAGGGACTGAGACGATATGTCAACAACGGGTCGAATTCCCATTTTTCCGAAAAAAGGTTATACTGGATTACGAATCGAAGCGAGAGTTCCTTATTGGCCTGGAAGCGAATTCTAGTTCTGGTAATATACCCGTCGAACAACTCCTCCCCGGTATCGACGTGGATGCTTCGGGCATAATTAAGATCCGGCTCGATAATAAGCCGATCGAAGGGCTTGAGGGTAAGCGCGGCGTAAAT
>CAZDAH010000022.1:22264-24733 GCA_964503405.1 uncultured Ignavibacteria bacterium | reverse complement strand
ACGTCTCATTCCCCCTGGCGGGGACCCAGACCGCCGCCCCCTGCCCTTTTTGAAAACTGACATAATAAGCGAGTTTATCGTAGGGTGTGCTTTCAACATAGAAGTTCACGTTCCAGAGATTGTCGAATTCATAGCCCCACCAGGTTTCCGAGCCGCGGGTGAATTCCAGACCGGGATTGGTCTGGGCATAGCTGAGCAGGCCCCATAACGATACCGAAGTATGTTCCCACTTCCTGTCGCCGGCAAAATTCCATCTGGCGTTGCCGTAGATTTGCGGAGTTATCCTCTGGAAAAAACCGTCGGTATAAAAAGTGTAGCTCGTATACAGTGATAAATTCCGGTAATCGTTCCAGGGGTCGTACCCGGTTTCCGTTCTGTACGAGGGCGCCACCTGGTTGTAATCTACCGTAAATCCGAGATGACGCGCCCTGCGCCTGAGCTGCACGATGAAGGCGTCGCCCGAATACGACTCGCCGTCGAGAGCAACCGTATATGTGCCGCCATCGAACTCCATCCCCTGCAGCCCCTGGCTTAACTCGGCGTTATTCGGCTCTTTCGTATGCGTGGTCAGGTATTGACCGACAACGCTGTAGTTCTGGGAGATCCTGATGTCGCCGTCGATACCGAACACGGTGCCGGAGCCGTCATCCTCGAAACGGCGGTCGCTTACAATCATGCCGAAATGATTATCCTCTCCCATAGTCCTCGACGCCCGCAAAACGTTGGCGTAGCTCTTTTTGGTATTGCGAACGATGCTCTGCTCCTCGAGGGGAATGATATACGGCGTATTATTGTCCAGAGCCGAGAGGAATCCTACGCTAATTTTGTCCAGGCGGCCGGTAAGTTTGACCGCATATTGCGGATCGTTGACCGTGCGGGTGTAGAAGGCGTTGAAGATAGTCCGAAAGATATCGCTTCCCTCCTGGAAAAAGGGCCGTCGCTCGGGATACAATAGCGAGATCGTGGTGTTCACATCGATCTGGGCGGCGTCAGATTCGATCTGGCTGAAATCGGGATTGTATGCACCTTCGACCGTCATGTTCGAGGAAATCGAGTATTTTCCGCCTAACGAGAACTCTCCGTCAGGGTCGTCGTTCCTGAAGGGCGACGTTGGATCGCCGGAGCCGAGTCGGCTGCCGGTCTGATATCCCACAAACGTGGGAAGCAGCTCGAATCCTTTGCCGGGGCGGACGTTTTCCATGCCGTTGACTGTACCCCATCTGCAAGGCCAGCATTTCTCGTCGCGGTCATTGGCCGACCAGGAGAACTGCTTGTAACTGTCGCGGGGATGATCGCGGTAGAAATTCATCCTCCATTCTTGGACGTCCTTGTTGGGAAAGCGCAGACTGGCGAAGGGAACGGCTATTTCAACCTGGTAGCCGAAATCGGTGACCCTGGCGGCCGATTCCCAGATTATATCGAAACCGCGGTCCTCGCCGCTGATGCTCGACCAGAGGAAATCCTTTTGGATTCCGTAAGGATTAACATAAAGCTCGTAAGCCCAGGCCGCGTCGCCGTAGGTATCGAAGGTCAGGCCGACGGCGTCGTCGCCGAAGAAGAGGTCGCGCTGACACATGGTGGCGCGGATATTGTCCGGATCATCGTAGCATTTGAAGGCGACATAGAGGTTTTCCAGATCATAGGCGATCATGACCTCAGTATTGACCAAAGGCTCGATATTGTCACCCGGGTACGATTCTACGAAGTTGGAGGCGCTGCTGGCATACCGCCACCCGGGATCGTCGAGGTTGCCGTCGATCTTGATCCTTTCGACGGTTTCGCCGATTTCGAGGCTGGGATTGAAAGTCGGCGCGAAATTAGCTTGGGCCGCGCCGCTCCAACACAGGCAGATTCCCAAAATGAGCGCGGCGGAAATCCGAATTGAGCCTTTTTCCTGGGCAATGTTCATCCTAAAATCCTCCTCCTGAAATTCCGGGAAAGGGGGAATCCGGGGACGCCGTTATAGAGAGGGCTTTTATGGATAATCTTAGGATCGTGGGGCTGGCGGCCAACCATACCGGACTCCTTTAGTTACTTATGTCCGGTAGAGACTACGAAAAATGGGGGGAAAAGTTGTGGGGAATTTGCGGAGAGGGAATCACGGAAGGGGGAGGAATCGAACCTCCCGCGGCCGGGAACACCGGCAGCCAACGGCTTTGAAGGCCGCAGGGGCCACCAGACCCCATCCTCTTCCACAGCCATTATAGCCGCCGGATTAAAGCGAATCAAGACAAAACAACCTCCCCTCATCGTGCCCGGGGGCTTTTCTTCAAGGCTATTTTTATCGTGTCATAATCGGCGGATCCCCGTATATTCAATGACGGACAAAAACAAAGAATCGGAGGGCTGAATAATGGGCGACGATCGTCAAAACATTTTCGGGCCGCGGCTGATAATCGGACTGGCGATTATCCTGGCGGGCTTGCTGGTCCTGTTCTCGAACCTGGGGCTGGATATCGACACCGATTT
>CAZDAH010000022.1:19676-22254 GCA_964503405.1 uncultured Ignavibacteria bacterium | reverse complement strand
GGCCGCTGATTCTGATCCTGATCGGGCTGAGCATGCTTCTGAAAAAGCCGGAATATCGAAACACTCTATGGGGCACGATCATCGCGCTGATCGGGCTGATAATCCTGCTCAACAACCTCGATATTATCGATTTCGGGGCGAATCTTATCTGGCCGCTGCTTATCATCATAGTCGGGATTTCGATTCTGCGCCACGGCTCGATAGGGATGAGAAAATCGTCCCAGAGCGCCGATCATATCAATGTCACGGCCATCCTCGGCGGCGGCGATTACAGCTATACGTCGAAATCGTTAAGCGGCGGAAGCGTCTTCTCCCTCATGGGCGGGGCCAAGCTCGATTTTAGACAGGCTGATTTCAGCGGCGATTCCATCGTCCTGGACGTTATGATCATCATGGGGGGCCTGGAGGTTATCGTGCCTGAGCGTTGGCAGGCGGTGCTGCAGGGCACCCCGATCCTGGGGGGGATGGATGATAAGACCAGTTACAAGCCGCAGACGGGCGAGGGATCTCTGGCAGCCAAGAGATTCATCATCAAAGGGACGGCTATAATGGGCGGCGTCGATATAAAAAATTAGTTCAGATCGATCGTCCGGGCAGCTTCAAGGGATCGTCGACCGCCATATTTTCCTTTTGCAGGAAGCATTCGGCGTAGCGCACGCCGATCATATAGCCGTACTGACGATTCCTGATTTCCATGTAATCGAATATATTTCGCGCGGGAGGATAGACCTCGCGTTGCCCGGGTTTCTCGGCGAACTGGGTTTCGTAGCAGGCGACCGCCTTGCACTTGCGCTCGAACTGCTCGGTGATGTCCACAACGAACGACGGGGAAACGTCGTGGAACGACGCGGCGTATATGATCTTCCTCGGCCTGTGCGCCTCTCCTTCGATCGGCATTTTGGCCAGCCCTGCCAGGAAAGATCCGCGATACCCGATATTGCAGGCGGTGGCGTGATCGGGATGACGTTGTTTCCAGTACGGCAGGATGACCAACTCGGGTTTTGTCCTCCTGATTACGCCGGCCACTTTCAACGCATTTTCCTGCGTATCATAAAGGCCGGCATCAGGGAATTCGAGGTTTACCCTGAAGCGTACGCCCATGACCTCGGCGGCGCAGGCGGCTTCCTTGGCCCGGGTTTCAGCGTCGCCGCGGGAGCCGGACTCGCCGGCGGTCAGCTCCAGCAGGCCGACTTCGTGTCCGAGATCAACCAGCTTGATGATTGTGCCGCCGGAAACGATCTCGGTATCGTCGCGGTGGGCGGCGATGGCCAGAACATCGAGTTTCGTATCAGCCATTTTCCAGTACTTTCCGATAGAAGCTCAGATACTCCTCGACGATTTTTTTCGTTGTATATTTCTCCAGGGTGATTTCCCTGGCTTTCGACGACATTCTCTTGTGAAGCTCTTTATCAGTTAGAATCTCGAGGGAACGCCTGGCCATGGCCCCGACGTCGCCGATGGGCTCAAGATAACCGATTTCGCCATCGATTACAAGCTCGGGCAAGCCTCCCACGATCGATCCGACAACCGGCACACCGCAGGCCATCGCCTCCAGAGCGGCCAGCCCGAAAGCCTCGGAGGCCGACGGCAGCAGGAAGAGATCGGCCTTGCACAGCACCGATTCGACGATATCCTGTCCGCCGAGGAATATCACTCGGTCTTTTAATCCCATATCGCCGGCCATGGCCAGGATGCTCGGAGCGTCGGGGCCGTCGCCTATAAGTATGAGCTTCGACGGCAACCGCCGGTTGACGGTATCGAATATTCTGATAACGTCGGCGGTATTCTTGACCGGCCTGTAATTGGACATGTGAACGATTATTTTTTCCTCCGTGGAGGCGAATTCCGAGCGGTCGCATCCCTGCTGATCCGGTTTGAATCTGGTCTCGTCGACGAAGTTCGGGATCACCTTAATATCTTTTTCTATTCCGAAAGAATCTTTCGTCCGGTCGACAATATACTGACTGACCGTGGTCAGGGCGTCGGAAACCTCCATTGAAAATTTGGTGACCGCGTAGAAAGAGGGATGTTGACCGACGAGAGTGATATCGGTGCCGTGAAGAGTAGTGATCAATTTGGGGGCGTTCGGCCCCTGGATCTGTTTAGCCAGATAGCCGCTGATGGCATGAGGAATAGCGTAATGCACATGGATAATGTCGAGTCCTACCCTTTTCGATTCCTCGGCCAGCCGGGCCGCCAGGGAAAGCGTGTAAGGAGGATATTTGAATAGCGGGTAGCTGGTGACCTCGACTTCGTGGAATATGAAATTGCTTTTGAACCCGGTCAGCCTGAAGGGCAGGGCGTAGGAGAAAAAATGCACCTCTATACCCATGGCCGATAGGGCAAGGCCCAACTCCGACGCCACCACCCCGGAGCCTCCCTTGACGGGGTAACAAACGATTCCGACTTTCAAGCTTAAATCTCCACAATTTGATGATCGACAGAATCGATATCCAGCTGCGATTCTATTCTATTGAATATATCGGGGCCGAACTTGTTGGCAAAATAGACCGGTGAAATCACCCGCTCCTGAAACTTGCCGTCGGGAAAGAGAAAGGCGGCGATTTTATATATTCGC
>CAZDAH010000022.1:323-19666 GCA_964503405.1 uncultured Ignavibacteria bacterium | reverse complement strand
CCTGACCTGATCGTGTTTTTTCTTATGGACGGCAAAGAGCTTTCTGGACAGATGATTGAGCTCGTGATCGATCCGCTTAAGGGTATGTTCGACTGCCTGGTATCCCTCAGGCTCGTTTTTCTTCAATTGATTTGCGAGTTCGTTTAACGGTTTTTCAACGTCAGGCCGCAACGATTCGGCGCGCATTTGAATTTCGGGAGGAAAGCTTTCCATAATAACCCGGTTGATTTGACCTTCAATATCATTATATAGCGACGAAAAATCGAGAGAAAATTTATCGACGCTCTTCGAGATATGAGGCTCCATCACGGTCGCGAAGACCCTGGGCCTGACGACCGGAAAGGGCACGTCCATCGCCTCGAACAGCGGCTGAATCTGGGCGAAATAGGCGGCCTCGGACGGCCCGGTTATCTGGCAGACAGTGGGCAGAGCCAGGCACTGGGCGACGGGCCTTAAGAGCACGTTTGGCGAGAATCTTTCGGGGCTTCTTTGAAGCATAGAAAGAAGCTGTTCCGGGGAAAACTCCCCGTCTCTGCCGTCCAGACGGAAACGCCCGTTTTCGGCTATGATATTACGGCGTCCCCCATCGTTTATGAACAGGTTGAGGTTATCGCCGGTCTTATGCACCTGCCTGTGATATCCGGCTTTGATAATTTCCCGCGATCGCTCCTCAAAAAGCCTGAATATTTCATCATGATTCTCAATCTCGCCGCGAAATACCGGCGCCATCAGCTGCTTCATTCCGGCGAAATTCGGATCGACCGGTATGATCCCGAAATCATCCATCATCGCGTTGAATAAACGTACGAAAGCGTCCGATACTCCGGCGTCCCGACGATAGCTCTCCCTTATCAGCTTGATGATGGCTTCGGAAAATTCGGTTTTTACAAGCTCGGATTCGACATGATCGAGAAAGTCCCCGATTTGGCCGTCCAGAACGATATCGGCCATGGGCAATCCCGCCGGCATGTTCGCGGGTTGATAGGCGACGCTTTTGCATTCGCCGGAGCGGTCGAGGAATTTCGCGGTCTTTATCTCGTCGAAATCATGATCGTCGCTGGCCAGCCAGAAACACGGCACCACGGGCCGCCCGAGTTCGGATTCGAGCCTTGCGGCCAGTTTATAAGCCGTCAGGGCTTTGATCACCGTATACATCGGCCCCAGCAGCATTCCCACCTGCTGTCCGGCAAAGACGACCAGGGAATTCGGCCGGGCGAATTTTTCAATGTTTGCCGCGGCCTTTTTCGATCCTCCCGTCTTCTCGAGTTCCCGGGAGAGGATAGCCGCTACCTCGCCGCGTCGATATGAGCGGCCATCGATAACGGAGGCGACCGCCTTATATGATTCGATGGAATTAAAGCAGTGCCGGAATAAATCCCGGGCTTTTCCCCGGCAATTTATAAAATCCAGAAATAATTCCGGGTTTCCGGACAGTTTTTCGAAATTCACCGGCCGCATTGTTAATCATCAACCAAGACATCATCGGCGGCGGTTCCGGTTGTTTTTCGGAATCTCGACTTATTGCGAAGGCGGGCGAAGAAAACGACCATATCGTCAAGCAGTGTATAAACGATCGGAACGATTACCAGGGTCAGCATCGTCGACGATGTCAATCCCCCGATAATCGCCTGGGCCATGGGCGCGCGGAACTCGGCTCCCGGCCCCACACCGAGGGCCAGCGGAATCATGGCCAGGATCATCGAAAGCGAGGTCATTAATATGGGACGAAGCCTGATGGAGCCCGCGCCGAGTATCGCGGCGGTCCGCTCGATGCCTCGACGGCGGGCCTGCTTTATGAAGTCTATCAGCAGGATGGCGTTCTTGGTGACCAGTCCCATCAGGAATACGATTCCAATTAACGACATGATCGATATGGCGGAGTCGAACAGAAGCAGGGCGAGAATCGCCCCCACGGGGGCCATCAACAACGACATGCCCATGGAAAACGGATCGATGAACGACTCGAACTGCGAGGCCAGCAGCAGGTAGATGAAAATGACCGCCAGGACGAGCGTGATGCCGATCTGATTGAATGATTCCTGCATGATTTCGGATTCGCCGACGGGAGCCACGGTGTATCCGATGGGAACATTGATCGTTTCCATCATGCCGGCGACAAAGTTGTTGATTTCCCCGAGGGTATATCCAGTGGCCGGGTTGGCCGAGACCCTGATTTCCCTTTGTCGTTCGAACCGTCTTACCTCGGTCGGGGCTTTCTCCTCGATTATGCGGGCCACCTGCCTTAAAGGAATCGACATGTCCTCGCCCCGATTCTTTTTTTCGGAGACGACATAGATATTATTCAGGTTTTCGATATCCGTTCTGTATTCCGGAGCCAGGCGAACTCTCATATC
Organism: uncultured Ignavibacteria bacterium; assembly: GCA_964503405.1. Taxonomy (GTDB): domain Bacteria; phylum Zixibacteria; class MSB-5A5; order UBA10806; family UBA10806; genus JAZGHS01. The sequence goes on along the minus strand of CAZDAH010000022.1, from coordinate 17,312 downwards.
ATATTCCTCGTCACCCTCTTTCACGCGTCCGACTCTGGCTCCGTCGACGAGGTTTCTTACTGTCATGGCGATCGGCATCAGGCTCAGCCCCAGATCCTTGGCCATGTCGCGATCCACCACAACTTGATATTCCGGCCTGGCTTGTTTTTCGCTGTTGTCGATATCCACCGCGCCGGGCGTTTCTTTCAATATTTGTTCCAGCCCGGCCGCCAGAAGCTTGATTCGTCCGTAATCGGGTCCGCGCACTGAATACTGCACCTGCCCCGCTCCGCCTCCGTGCCCAGGCTCGGGGGCGACGCTCAGAGACACTCCCGGCACTGCGGCAAGCTCGCTTCTGAGCATATCGATAATCTCAAAGACGCTGATGTCGCGATCTCCCTTTTCGGTGAGCCTGACGTAAATCTGGCCCTCATTTATGGGGGTCAGATCACCTCCCATAGTGAGAAGCTGATACCTGACAATATTGTCGTGAGAACCGATTATGCTCTCGAGCCGTCCGGCCAGCTCAGATGACCGTTCGAGACTGGAGCCGGGCATGGTCTTGAAGCTTATGTATAACTGGGCCTGATCGGCTTTGGGGGTAAATTCGAAACCAAGAAACCCGGCCAGATAAATCGACAAGATAAATCCGCTGAAGGCCAATACAAGGGTCAAGAGCCTGTTTTTCAAGGACCAGGCCAGGCTCGCGTGGTAGATATCCCCGAATCGCTTGAATATGTGATTCCAGTAGTACAGAGTGGCGGAAATGGGATTCCTGGAGCCTCTTTTGAGCGGCATTTCTTTTTCCAAGAACCGCGAGGCCAGCATCGGAGTGAGCGTGAAGGCCACAAACAGCGAAACCACAACAGCCACCGTAATGGTCATGCCGAATTGATAGAAGAATCGACCGAGAATTCCGGACATAAAGGCTACCGGCAGAAACACCACCACGATTGAGAAGGTGGTAGCCATAACCGCCAGGCCTATTTCGGACGTGCCCGATTTGGCCGCTTCCATGGCTGACTCGCCCGCGTCGAGGTGCCTGTATATATTCTCTATAACCACGATAGCGTCGTCGATCAACAATCCCACGGCCAGCGAAAGAGCCATCAGCGACATCATATTCAGGGTGAAACCGAGGAAATTCATGGCCGTGAAGGCGGCGATTATCGAGGTCGGAATGGCAATGGCTGTTATTATAGTCGAGGGGATATTGGCCAGAAACAGGAATATCGCCAGAATGGCCAGGGCGCCGGCGAAGAAAATGGTCACCTGAACGTCGTGCAGCGACTCCTCGATGAATACGGAGTTGTCCATGGCCACCTCCGCGCGGACGTCCCGGGGCAGCAAGGTGTTGATTTCCACCAGTCTCTCTCTTACGGTCGAGGCAATATCCACGACGTTGGCCCCCGACTGGCTTCTTATCTGCAGAATAACCGCGTCGTTGCCGGAAAAGCGAGCCAGGCTTCGCATCTCGGCCACGGTATCGATTACAGTGGCAATTTCGCTCAAGCGTATCGGGCGTCCGTTGTTGTTTTTCACTATGACGTTCCTGATATCGTCGATCGTTTCCAATCGTCCCATAGTCCTGACAAGCGTTTCGTTCGGACCCTGGTTGAGATGCCCGCCGGGAAGCTCGATATTCGATCCGGAAATAGCCAACGAGATATCGTCAAAGGAAATTCCCCTGGCGTTTATGGCGTCGAGATCCACAAGCGCCTGAAACTCTCGCTCGCTGCCTCCCAGAATCGTGACGGAACCCACGCCGTCAATCGATTCCAGCTTCTCCCTGACAACCTTGTCGGCCAGAGACGTCAATTCCCTTGTGGCGCGATTTCCGGCCATTGCCACTGACATTATGGGGTCGGACATGGGATCGAATCTTTGGACGATCGGATCCTCGATATCGGAGGGAAGATCGGAGCGTATGGAGGCTATCTTCTCGCGAACATCCTGGGCGGCGACAATTCCCTCGGTCTCCAGGGTGAACTCGGCGAAAACGAAAGAGACTCCTTCGCTCGATCTCGATTCGATATGTTTTACTCCCGCGATGGGGTTGATCGCGTCCTCCACCTTTTTGGTGACGTCGTTAGCCACCGCCTCGGGGCCCGCGCCGGGATAAATGGTAGTTACGATTACGAACGGGAAATCGATGTCGGGAAAGAGATCAACATCCATGCGGCCGTATGAGACCACACCGAGCACGATCAGCGCCGCGATGACCATGGTGGTGAAAACGGGGCGTTTTACCGATAAATCGGATATATACATAAATCAACCTTCCGAGCCGGAATCCGACTCGATTGAATTTTCCACGGCCCCTTCGGTTTCGCCGGAAATGCGAACAAGCGAGCCGTCCTCGATCAGATTCCTACCGAGAACAATCACCGTATCCCCGGCCGATAGTCCGGAAGATATTTGAACCAGTTCGCGGGTGGATTCGCCCGCGGTGACGGTATGCTCTTCCGCCCGATCGCCGGCCAGACGATATATCTTATGAACCCCTTCCACCGAGAATAAGGCCTCCCTCGGTATTGTCAATACAGATTTCAAATCGGAGACTGTCAGCCGGGCCCTGGCGAACATGCCCGGCCTAATGAGCCCGGCCTTGGTGCCGATTCGTATCTCGAACGTGAACAGTCTGGTGACGGGATCGGCCGACCTGGAGACTTCTGTGACGACTCCTGTAAACCCGCCGGAATTTCCGCCGAGCAAATCGATATCGATGGCGGCCTTGAAACCGGGCTTGACGTTAGACGCTCCGACTGCGTCGGCATACACAGTCATCCTCATTCTGTCAGTTTGGGCTATGGTGGCCAGCGGCACGCCCAGGGGAGCGAATTCGCCGATATTGACCGACAGATCGGTGAGAACGCCGTCGATGGGGCTGGTTAATTCGACCTGCTGTTTGGCCGCGGTGTAATTGGCCCTGGCGACGTCGTAACCCGTTTTCGCGCCGTTGTAGGCCTGCTCGGAAATAGCGCCCTGATCGAAGAGGTTCTGCATCTTTTCGAAATTGTCTTTGGCTTCCTTATATACGGCCCGGGACTGTTTGTAACGCGAATACGCGCCGCTCTTATCGAGATATATTATTCCCTGCCCCGACTTCACTCTCGAGCCCTCGGACGCCGGCAGATCCACCACCGCCTCCGGTATGGAGGCAAAAATGCTGGCCTGCCTTATCCCCTCCAGAGTACCGGTATACACTTTTTCCACCGAGATATCGCGAAGGGCCGCGACCTCAACGGTCACTGCGATCGCTTTTTCTTTTGCCGACGTATCCTGGCCGCCGCCGCACGAGAACGCTCCCAGAATTATCGTGAGGACGCCGACAAAGGCGAATGTCATTATTCTGTTAGTCATCGTTACTCCTATTTGGCGGGCACTATCTCACGTCCCAGCGATTTCAGCAAAGCCGCGTAGCCGGTGGCAAGATCGTGAAATGCCATTGCCCTGTTAATTTCCGCCCTGGCCAGCGCCAGCCTGGCGTCGGATACCTCCAGCTGAGTGCCGACGCCGCTCTCGTAACGCACGTTAGCGATATCCAGGCCTCGACGGGCCAGCTCCACCGCGCCGCCCTGTGCCGACAGCCTCGTTCTGGCCTCGTTATATTTACCGAGACTTCTCTGGAAATCGAGTATCATATATTTCTTCACCGATTCTTCTTTCAGGCGGCTCTGAACATGTTCTACCCTGGCCTGCTTGACCTGGCTGGGAGTCCGCCATGAATCGAAAATAGGCACAGTCAGCATCAGGGCGCTGTTTAACGAGCGATCCCATTTCTTTTCGAACACGTTGCCCTGGTTGAATTGCGACTGATATTGCAGGCTGGTGGAGAACATCAGCGACGGCCTGTAGCCGGCTTTGGAGAGCGAGACCAGGTGGTTTCTCAGTTCGGTCTCGTAGCCGCTGATGACAACTTCCGGGCGATTCCGCTTAAGTTCGTCAAGCGCGTCTTCGCTGTCTACGGGATCGACAAGGAAACGGGTGGAATCGAATTCGATTTTCAAAGCGATCTCCGCGTCGAAATCGATCCCCAGAGTGTTCTTCAAGGCATTCATGGCAACTTCGCGGTCAGTTTGGGACCTGATGACATCCGGCTCGAGGTTGGCCACCGCTACCCTCGCGCGCAACAGATCATACTCCGCCGCCATCCCCTGATCGAACATCTTGGAGACAACGTCGAGGTTCTGACGGGCGAATTCGAGAGACTCTGTATTGACGCGATGAATCTCCGCGGCGAGCACCGCTCCGAAAAAACTCTGGAATACCCACGATTTCAAATCCTGACCGGCTCCGGCGACGATCTTATTCGCCATTCTCTTATACGTTCTGGCAATCTTCAAAGCCGTGAGTGTACGGCCGCCCGAATATATCGGCTGAGTCAGTGTCAGGTCGGCCACGTAGCTGTTATCAGTGCCGAATTTAAATGTAACGACTTCATCATCCATCTGGAACACACCGACAGGCACACGCCAGTTTTTGGTATAACGCAGGTTGCCGGTAATTTGGGGCAAGGCCCCGGCCACGGCTTCCATCACCCGTCCGTCGGCCTTCTCCAGTTCTTTTCTGGCAATCTGGTAGGAATCGTTGTTTTCCAACGCGATCACGATCGCCTGATCGAGATCTATCGTAATTGGCTCGGCCAACGCGATTTCGGCGGGAATTGCCAGCCAGCCGACAAGCACGGCAATAGATCCTCTTGCCGCGTTTTTTATGATTTTAGTCATAAATTCAAAATCACCCACAATAAATCGGGCTTTAAGCCCGTCCTCCTTTTAACTAAATGCTATTCTGACAAAAATGTTTCAAGAAAATTCAAATCAGACCGGAAATTTCGCTTTTGAATCGCTCGAAATTGAACTCTTGGTATCCATGATGTTCGCTAACTCTATATCTTATAATCCGATCTGAGTCCAGCACGATTATGGAAAAATGCACCGAACGGCCCGGCGCCTCCGAATCCAGAACATAATATCTGCCTGATACGGCGAATCCGCGATCGGACAGAACCGGAAAATTCAGCTTTAATTCGCCTTTGAGCCTGGCCGCCACGCTTATCTTTTCAGGACATATGCCGACCGGCTTTACCTCAAGATTCGACATGGTTAACGGCAGCCCTCCGTTGAGATCTTTCAGATATTTGCGAATTTTCTCGTTGGGATTCGACGGGAAAAAACAGAGGGCGAAGAAAAAATCCCCCATATTATTGCCAAGCGAAAAAATCCTGCCTTCGGAATCCGGCAACGAAAATTCGGGGGCGTAGAACCCGGTTCTCAAGACATTTACGTTATCCACGTCTCATTCTCCGCCTAAACAACATATATTATAATCGATTCCCGATAATAAGTCAACAAGCTACAGCCATTCCTTCTTCTTGAAATAAAACAACAGGGAAATTATGATCGCGGCCATCAGCCCGAGCACCATGAAATAGCTTCCCGGGATGTTCTTTTCCGGAAAATCCAGGTTCATTCCGTAGATTCCCGATATAACCGAAAGAGGCAGAAGTATTACGGTGAAAATGGTCAAGGTCTTCATGATGTCGTTGGTCTTATTGGATGCCATGGAAAGATAGACCGACAAAATATTGGAGAGAATATCGTTGAAATTCTGGGCGCTCTCCACAATGCCGTTGAGGTGATCGTAAATATCGCGGAAATAAACAATGGAAGCTTCGCCGACCAGTCTGTACTCCCCCCTGGAAAATCGGGCCAGGATTTGCCTCTGGGCCGAGGCCATTCTGGTCAACGCGGCAATGTCCTCTTTGAGCTCGAATATTCTTTTCAGGATAGCCGGCTCGGCCTGTTCCGAGAAAATTTCTTCCTCGAGATTGTCGATATACTTTTGAACCGATTTGCGTACCTCCACGAATTCATCGACTATGTAATCGAGGATCGTGTGCATGGTGAAATCGGAACCCCTCGATAGAACTCTCTCGTCCCTTAAGCATCTCGACCGGATGGACCGCAGCACGGGGAAATCGTCGGTATGGACGGTTACCACGTAGTTCCTTCCGAAAAAGAGGTCTATTTCCTTGGTGCCGAGTTCGCCTTCGCTTTTGTAGTAAACGGTGTGAAATACCAAGAAGAGATAATTTTCAAAAACGTCGAGCTTGGGAAGTTCCGTCTCTATGATTACATCCTCGATGATCAACGGATGAAATTTGAAATCGGAGGTAAGCACATAGGCTTCCTCGTCGCTGGGATTATCCAGATCGACCCAGAAGGTATACTCCTCGTTTCGTATGAGATCCTGAAACGAGACTATTCCTTCCTGTTCCCTTATCCCCTCGTCGGGATGAAACGACAGAGTTCTGATCATTCAGCCGTTTTCCTTCGGGTAAAGACAGATCCTTTTCAAAGGACACTGGCCGCATTTGGGATTCGACGGCCTGCATAAAGCCCGTCCGTGGCTGATCATGTTTAGGTGAAGCTGATGCAGGTCGACAGGCAGGGATAACCCTCTGAACCACTCATGAGCCCGCTCCGCCGAAAAATCCTTCGGTATGAGGCCCAGCCGTCGTCCCACTCTGTGCACATGAGTGTCGACCGGCATAGCGTTCCGTCCCAGGGCAAACATCATGACGCAGGATGCGGTTTTCGGCCCGACGCCGTCGAAGCGATTGAGATACTTCCAGATTTCGTCATCCGGCATTTCGTTCAAGAAGGCAAGCGAATATCCCGGCGATCCGGCCTTTATCTGCTTTAGAATCCTGATGATTCGTTTTGATTTTATATTGGCCAGCCCGCCGACCTGAATAGCTCTGGCAATTCTGAGCGCCCCGGCGGCTGCGACATCGTCCCACGAGGGATACGCCTCCCTCAGCGCGCGGTAAGCCCGGTCTCGGTTGGTATCGTTTGTATTCTGAGAAAGAACCGTCAATATCAACTCCTCGGTGGGATCCCTGAGACCGGTCTGTTTTCTCTCCCCGTAAGATCCGGCGAGTATCGAATCGATTTTCTCCGCTTTCGCAGCCAGCGCGCTCTTGTTCATCAAAATCCCGGTAAAGTTACCAGCCTCGTCATAAACGTGTCAATATAAAAGGGGTCGCGAATTATTACCAGCTTATAAAACGATAAATTAGCAGCAGGCCGGTTATGGGCACTGATCGCCGGCCTTGATAAATTCGCCGTCGGCTGGGGCGCCGTTATCGAAATCCATATCCTCGACACGCTTCTCCCCCTCGTCGCGAAGCTGCTTGAGGGACAGACCTTCCCTGAACGAGAATATGGCGCCCAGTATTATGGGGGGAAGATAGACGAATATGTGAAGCAGGAGCGAAAACGCCAGGGCTTCCGGCTTGTTGATCCCGAACGGCTGCATGGTGGCCACGGTCGCTCCCTGGAACGTCCCGATATTCCAGGGCGCCAGGACGACGGTCATGAGGATTGTGACCACCACGGTGATAATTACCGCTTCCATAACCCCAATGGGGAAACGAAAGGCCAGTATGAGCAGGTACACCAGTACGGCCTGAGTCAGCCAGGAAAGCAGGGAAAGCAAAGATACCACGAACAAGTGCCTTGTGCTCCTGAGAAACTCCAGCCCGGAATAAAACGAAAACCGCAGGTCATCGATTTTCTTCCTCGCTCTCGATGGAAAATGATCTGTCAGGCGCTCGAAAATTCTGTGGGTCAGCCCCGGCGATCTCGACAGGATAAACAGGGCCGACGACATCACGATTACAAATCCACCGAGAACCGCGAAATGCCAGGCCTTGAACTCCGCCGGCAACACCACGAAAACCGATATCAAAACCACGGTGCCTATCAGGGCCATGCCGTCGAAGAGAACCTCCAGCACTGTGGTCGTGAACACGAAGGTCTTTTTCAATTTCGCCTTCTTGCTGATCAGGTACAGCCGGGCCACCTGGCCGGTCAGGTAGGGCATCAGAAGGTTCGTCATCATCCCAATCGTATATACGGTATAGAGGACGGCGAGCTTGATTCTCTTGACCGGATCGAAGATGATCTTCAGACGCGTTGTCCTTATCAGCACTATGACGCTTTCGAGAAATAACAGGGGTATGAGGTATTTGAATTTGATGGCCTTGAGGGACGCCAGCACCATTGAAAAATTGAAATCGTAAAAGCAGTAAATCAGAAGACCTACCGCCAGTATCAGGCCCCAGGTTTTTTTCTGATTAAGAATTCTCAAATTTCCAGCGCTGTTTGCGACGCAACCCAACCCTTAAGGCCGTTTTCAAGCTCAATGAGAACGCTACTTTCCCGTTCGCCAAGTATTTTGAATTCCAGCCCCTCGTGCCCCACTTCGATGCGTTGGAAATCATCCGAAGGGCCTTCGCGAATGTCGGCGGCGGGAACGATCAGGACCCCCCATCTCGAGTACCGATCGTGTTTGAGCCTTGTAATCGACGCTGCCGCGGTAAAGATAGCAGACGCCAGGCCCAGTATCAACAGATAATGTGGCCAAACTCCACCCCTAGGTCTCAATATCATAAACGACCCCAGGGCCCCGAGCAACCACCAGGACGCGGAAAATATGAACAAATAACCGTTCGCGGAAGTCATTCCGGAGAGAATTCCCCAAATATCGACCAGGAATCCGCCGCCTTTTACCTCTATTTTGTCAATATTGAACTGGCGAACATAATCGAGGTTGATCCGGGCCTGCTCCATTCCCGGATCGAGCTTCAACGCTCGACGGTAGGCCCAGATTGACATGCCCAGTCTTTCGGATTTGAAATATGAATTGCCCAGGTTATAATAAAGATCCGGGCTGCGGTCACCCCGCTCGATCAATTTCGAATATTTTTCAGCGGCAGCCGAATAATCGCCCCGGTCGTAGCAGGCCGCGGCTTCGTCCCAGATCGATCGGCTGTCGGCCGCCGGGACAACGCTTCCCGGAATGAGAATCAACAAGGCGACGAGGCTCGATCTAATCATATCGACTTTTTCAGAGTTGAAATCAGTTCCGACGCATTCCCGAGCATTGCCTCGACTCCGTTACGCTCGAATCCGCCCGGCGAATATCTTGCATTCTGACAATTCTCAAGAAACTTGGCGAGCCTTTCGCGAACGGCGGGCTCTATGCGTACTTCGGTATTCAAATCCTCGAGAGTCAATCCTGATTTTTCAAGATCGAGACGGTCGGCCACATACCCCAGAACCGCGTCATGAAGATTCTCGTAAAAGCCGACGTAATCTCCGGCGTTTTTTCTGACAAGCGCGGCGCTGATAATCGATCTGGACCGTTTGCCGGCGGAGACTCTTCTGGCGTAGCTGCGGTCGCCGAGAAGCCTGCGATAATGCGACCTAAATGCCAACGCCGTCAAAATTCCCGCCACCGGCAAAACTTGCAAAATCCAGAACCAAGCCGATGACGAAATGTCGAATCCTTTGCCTTTTGCCGGAAAATCGGTGATAATGTAACCGAAGGAATGACCGGCGGCTTCGATGATATTCTTGGGAGCCCCGCCGACGTCGGTCAGCCCCTCTCCGGTGGCCACTATTTCGAGAGGCTTTGTCGCGACGGTCTCGTATTTGCCCAGCGACGGATTGAAAAAGCTGTAATCGAGTGACGGTATAGTGAAGACGCCTGACGTTTTCGGGATGAGCGCAAGCTCGAAGGTCTTGGTGCCCGATATCCTGCCGCCCTTTTGATTAACCGATTCAGTCTTTCCGGATTCATAGATCCTAAAATCCTCGAGCTCCGGCGTGGTCAGCGACGGCAAAGATTTTATGTTTCCGGTTCCTGAAAGAATGATCCTCAAAGCGACAGGCTCGTCGACGCCGACGGAGTCCTTGTCAGTAAGAATCCTGATAATATATTCACCGACGGCCCCGCTGAAACTCGCAGGCTTGCCGTTGGCGGGAAGCGGTCGAACGTCGAGATGCAGCGGGCCGGTGGTTATTACCTGCGGACGACTTCTCCTCGAGCCTCTGTCGAACAATCCGAAAGGATCGAACGACATGAAATTATCCGGTTTTATGGTTACCTTGGGCGATTCGATGGTTACGCTTCCCGAGGCCAGCGGGAATAGAGCCCGTTTTATCTCGGTAATTTGATACAGCCTGCCGTCGATATATTGTCTGGACCTCGTGTTCGGAGGCAGATCCTCAACCGTAACCCCCACGTACTTCGGCCACTCCAGAGTCGGCTGATCCCAGAGATTTTCGGCCTGGAAGAATCTGAAGGTCAGGGTCACCTGTTGGCCGACATACGGCCTTCGAACATCAACAGCCTGTTCCAGGAAGAAATCATCCCTCTGTTGCCCGGTCTTCGTTTGCGGCCTGCGGCGGCCCTGCCGGGATACGTCCGGAAAAGAGCCCGATTGCAAACCCGTGATTTTGATGGGATCGGTTGAAACCATATCGCGGTTGTCCTTAACAACCACCGGCCCGATGATCAATGTGCCTGTTTTCCTGGGGACAAGTGTGTAGTTCAATTCCTGCGACGAAGTCGATCGTCCCCCCTGAAGCGAGAAGCTCGTATTCCGTCCCGACGAATAGACGTTGAAATCGGACAGGTCGGGCAGTATAGGATCTGGCAATGACGTTCCCTCGCCGTTGATGACAACGGTTAGATTGACCGGATCGCCCAGGGCCGCCTGATCGGTGTCAACCGAGGCGGTGACCGATAAGGCGTGCAGCTCGGATGACAATAGTAAGCCCGCTGAAACAATCGAACTGAAAATCAGGCTACCAGTCATACCTCGAACTCCCCTGAACTCGAACTTGTCTCAGCTGTTTTTGGATCTCTTTTTCATCCTCCTCGAATCTGGCCAGGAGATTCTCGGCTTCCTCCTGGCTCATTCCGCCCGACCTGGCCATATCTTGTCTGCTTTTATCTTTATCCCGATCCGATTCCGCCTGCTCTTGATCGCTTTTATCTTCTTGTTCGTTCTGACCCTGCCGGTTCTTATCCTGCTGATCCTCATTCCGGTCTTTATCTCCCTTATCCCCTTTTTGGTTTTTCTCCTCATTCTGCTGCTGCTGTTGCAATCTGGAGAGAGCCAGCTCCAGATTGCGCTTATAATCGGGATCCTGGGGATTGATCTTAAGCGCTTTGATATAGGATTCGACCGCTCCCTCATAATCTTCGGCCCTGTAACGAATATTGCCGATATTGTAGTTCATATCGGCCGCCGCTTTCTTGTCGCCGGCCGAGGCGGCCGATTCGAATTCACTTTCCGCACCCTCCAGATCGTTGGAGCGATACAGTGACGCTCCTTTCCCCATCCTGGGAAGCGCCTGGTCCGGTTTTAGTATGCCCGCTTGCCTGTAGTATTCCAACGCCTTATCGTATTCGCCGTTCTTATAATAATCGTAACCGTCGTTGGCTTTGCTTCTATACTCGTCGGCACTGGCCGACGCGCCGGTTAAGATAACAATAGCGAGAAACAGCGCCCTAAAATCCATTGTCCCTCCCGACCGGCATGAAAAAAGCCGCGGCGACCAATATTATTCCCGGAAGCAGGAGCCACTTGTACTTTTCATCGTAGAGGGTGCGATATTTTTTCTCTTTCTCCTCGCCTTCCAGCCCTTTTATATCGGCATAAATATCATCTATTTCCTTTTCGCCGGGAGTCGCCTGGTAGAATTTCCCGCCGCCATCACGGGCTATGGCCTCAAGTTCCTCGATGTTCAGCCTCGATAGCACGATTTCCCCGGAATTGTCTTTCTTGAGCTGCCCTTTGCCATCGATCCCCGCGGGTATGGGCCGTCCGGCAGTGGATCCGACCCCTACGGTATATACCTTGATATCTCTTTTTCGCGCTTCTGAAGCTTTGCCGCGAGCGTCTCCTTCGAATGACTCGCCGTCGGTAAAGATTACAATGGCCTTATCCGTCGGAGAATCATCGTCGAGAAGCTGAAGGGATACGTCGATGGCATCCGCGATATCGGTACCCGTATCGGAGATCATGCCTACATCAGCCACGTCGAGGAACATCCTGAAGGAAGAATAATCGACAGTGGGCGGGCACTGCACGAAAGCCTCCCCCGCGAATACCACCAGGCCCGTGGATTGAGCTTTGAGTTTATCCAGAAGATCGATTATTTCGCGCCTGGCTTTGGCCAGCCTGTTTGGCTGGAAATCCTCGGCCAGCATTGAAAGCGACAGATCCAGGGCGATCACGATTTTTCCTCCGGTTGCTTCCACTTTCTCCATTCCTCCCGGATACTGCGGCCTGGCCAGCGCAGCAATTACCAGACATAATCCCGCAATTAACGATAATATCGATATGCCGACGGCTTTGCGGTTGACTACAGCGGTTAATTTCTCAATTGTCGCCGGCAAGCCGATTTTGGATTTGCTCCTCTTTCTCAACTTCCCCATGGTCAAAATCAGCAAGATCACAAGAGGCCCGCCGAGGAGAAGCCAGAAGAAGCGGTATTGAAGGAATCTCATAAAGGCAAACCCCCGAGAATAGTTTTCGAGAGCGCGAACTCCAGGAATAACACCATCAAACCGGCCAGCAGAAAATCGGCGAATAGCTCGTTATATCGGTAGAATTTGAATAGCTCTATTTTGGTTTTCTCAAGCTGACTGATCTGATCGTAGATGCGCTCCAGGGCAGTCTCGTCCCTGGCCCTGTAAAACTGTCCTCCGGAGATGGAGGCGATCTCCTGCAGAGTCTCCTCATCGATCTCAGATTGCATCTGCACGTAACGAGTTCCGAACGGGGTTTCCTGCGGGACATCAACCAAGCCCGGTTTTCCGGCTCCTATCGTGTAGATTTTGATCCCGAGTGCGGCGGCGGCCCGGGCCGCGTCAATGGGCGAAAGATCGTCGACATTGTTGACACCATCGGTCAGCAGGATGATGATCCTGGATTTTGCGTCGGAGTCTTTAAGGCGGTTGGCGGCGTTGGCGATAGCCAGCCCGATGGCGGTCTTGTCCTCCACCATGCCGAAATCGACCCGATCGAGCAGATCCTTCAATAGTTCGTAGTCCGTGGTCAGAGGGCATTGCGTGAAACTGCGTCGGGCGAAGACCACCAGCCCCAGTCTGTCCGATTCTCTATCGTCGATAAATTTGCGTATTACTTCCTTGGCAACGATGAGCCGGTTGCTCGGTTTGAAATCGAGCGCTTTCATACTGGTCGAAATGTCCAGCGCCAGCATAATGTCGACTCCTTCGACAGTCTGCCTCGTGTCGCCGTGGCCGGATTGCGGGCGGGCCATGGCCAATATCAACGCGGACAGGCCGACGGCTTTGAATACTGGGAGTATCGATGACAGTCTCGTCCGCCAGGACGATCCTATGTCGTCTATCGTGGAAATCGACGGAAATGGTATGGACGGCGGCTTGAGGAGCCGCGTGAAATAACTGATATAAATATATGCGGCCGGCAGAAACAGCAGCGCGAGCCAGAGGGGGTCTTTGAAGCGGAACATGTTACGATTCCACCTCCACCATCCGGGCCGCCCGTTCGGCTGGTTCTCCTGCCAACGGGATAGTACGTCTGACAAATTCATAAGCGAACGCCAGATCGCAGTCGGCGTCGTCGCGCGACGGGGTTCCCTTGGCAAACTTGGCTATATCGGCTCGATTGAAGAATTCAAAGAGACGTCCATATAGGTTTGTTTCGATTTCCTCCAGCCTGCTTTCCCGCTCAAGTTCGAAAGTCGTCGATTCGACGGCCGGAAAACCGTATCGTCGTTCGATATATTCCCGCGCTATCAGCGAAAGCTCGAAATAGAACTGTTTGATTCGTCCAAATTCGTAATGACGGTTTTTTTTCAGAGCGTCCAGTTTGGCGAAGGCGATTTCCCAGGGAGGAGACGGCGGCTCCCTCGGAATCTCCGGTATCTTTCTGAACCGATTGTATAAAATATGGGAAGCATATCCGACAAGAAGAATCCCGAGGGGAAGCAGAATATATGGCCAGATCGGCGCTGGCAATCTGTAAGGATCGCGGATATCGGCGATGTCACTCGCCGCGGCCGCCACGCTGTCGGCAGGCAATACCGAATTTACCCTGACCGGCAGGCTGTCTCCACTTATCTCGCGAACCTCGCCCAGGCTGTCGGTCAGGGCGAAAGTAAGCGACGGAATTGCGTAAGCCCCGGTCTTATAAACCGCGAGAGTGCAGGCGTAAGCGGCCGCGTCTGAATCCTGCCCGACAAGCGGGATTATTTCGGATAGAACCGACGCTTCTCCAAGCTGATCGCCCGGCGGAAGCGGCTTGATATGAAATCCCTCCGGGATTTCGACTTTGTTGATGTAAAGAAATTTATCGCCGACCGTGAGACTGTCCGGCTTTATGGAAAGATCGATCCTAACCTGGCCGGCGATCGGTATGTACATTCCTATGACCAGGCCCCAGGTCACAGTCGACAGCTCGAGAAATCTGAGCAATGCTCTTAGAGGACGAATAAACAGGAATGTCAGGTGCGGTTTGATCACGATCGAATTCTCCGGGCTCTTTTCTCGAAGAATCTGATCAACGGCCTGGAATAATCTCCGCCTGCCGGTATATAGACCGTATCCACGCCCATCCTGGACATGGCCTTGTCGAATTTCTGCCGGGCAAATCCAATCCTGGAAGCGAACAGCCTTCTGAATTTCGCGCTGGAGGTATCCACAATTCTTTCGGTTCCGGATTCCAGATCGTGCATCCTGATTAAGCCGGCGTTGGGAAAGGTCATCTCCAACGGATCGCTCAACTTCATGGCGATAAGATCGTGTCTCCTTGCGGCGATACCAAGCGGCTTTTCGTAACCGGAATCGATGAAATCCGAAATCAGGAAGACTACGCATTTTTTCTTGATGACGCCCAGCAGGTGCTCAAGGGCCCGGGCGGTGTCGGTGCCGCGTCCTTCGGGTTTGAAATACAGAATCTCGCGAATCAGGCGCAGCACATGGTTGCGCCCTTTTTTCGGGGGGATAAATTTCTCTATTAAGTCAGTATAGACAAGCAGACCGACTTTATCATTATTCTTGATGGCGGCCAAAGACAAGAGCGCCGCGATCTCAGCCGCCGCCTCGATCTTGAACCGCTCTCCAGTGCCGAATCGCTGGGATGCGGAAAGGTCTACCACCAGCATCACGACAAGCTCCCGTTCCTCTTTGAAAATTTTCAGATAGGGATGCCCGAACCTGGCGGTCACGTTCCAATCTATGTTGCGAATATCGTCGCCCGGCTGATATTCCCGCACCTCGGAAAACTCCATCCCCAATCCCTTGAAGATGGAATGATATTCGCCGGAGAAAACCTCGTTGACCATGCGGGTAGTCCGGATCTCGATTCGCCTGACCTTCTTCAGAAGTTCCCGTGGAAGGCTATGGCTCTCCGCTGACATGTTAGGGCACCTCTACTCCGTTGAATATTCTGGTGATGATATCGTCCGACGTCAGTTCCTCGGCCTCCGCCTCGTAGGAAAGTATGATCCTGTGACGCAAAACGTCGTGCCCGATAATCTTGACATCGTCCGGAGTCACATAAGCTCTCCCCCTCAAAAAAGCGTGCGCCCTGGCGGCCAGGTTCAGGTATATGGTCGCCCTGGGCGAAGCCCCAAAACTGATGAGCTCATCCAGATCGAGTCCATAACTTTTGGGATCCCGGCTTGCGTAGACGATATCGACGATATACTTTTTGACTTTCTCGTCCATATAGATTTGGTACATCGCTTTCCTCGCTTCGAGTATTTCGGCCGGCGACGTTACCTGCGAAACGGCGATCCTGGAATTTACGGTCATCCTCTCCTGAATTTCAAGTTCTTCTTCCGGCGTCGGATATGTGACCTTGAGCTTGAGCATGAACCGGTCCACCTGAGCCTCCGGCAGCGGATAGGTTCCTTCCTGCTCGATAGGGTTTTGTGTGGCCAGCACCAGGAACGGCTCGGGCAGCCGGAATGTCTCCCCACCTATGGTCACCTGACGTTCCTGCATGGCCTCCAGAAGCGCAGATTGAACCTTGGCCGGGGCGCGATTGATCTCATCGGCCAGGATCAGATTGGAGAATATGGGCCCTTTTCTTACGGAAAATTCGTTATCCCGGGCGGAATAGATCTGGGTGCCTATGAGATCGCCGGGCAGGAGATCGGGGGTGAACTGTATCCTGGCGAATCCTGTGCGGATGGCGTCGGAGAGGGTCTTCACTGAAAGCGTCTTGGCCAGCCCCGGAACGCCTTCGATAAGAATGTGACCGTCGGCCAAAAGCCCGATCAACAGCCGGTCTATGAGGTATTTTTGCCCGACGATGACTCTGGATAATTCGGCGGTGAGACGGTCGACAAAAGCGGATTTTTCTTTTATTAACTGCTGAACTTCCGTTAACTGCTGCTCCATAAATCTCCTCCCGGTTTCAGACCGATTATACATTTCCCGGGCGCGAATTGTTCCATTTTCCACTTACCGGCGGAAGACCGCCCATCTCGAAATCAGGTATATTATCGATCCCGCCCGGCCGTGTCAAGTCTTACCCAATCTCATGCCGCGCCCCATGGTAAGCGGCAGACGGTTCAAAGTCAGAATCCGCGGCTGCCCAGAAGAACCGCCAGCACGCCTACAGGCATCGCCGCCTTGAGAGCGGCCGCGATTTTTCGCATGACGACGGGATTGTCGGTTTTAAGGAGCAGAACCGATGAAACGATCAACACCAGATCGATTCCCAGAAAAGTTATGACGAAATACCCAGCCCCAAAATGGTCGGTGAAAAACGGGATTTGAGTGGCCACAGCGAGAATCAGGAATATCCCGGCGGCGAGCAGGCGCGATGTTTCGGAGTTGTCTATGGAGGCCCCGGTTCTGACTCCGCTTCTCTTGTCGGCGGCGAGATCTTCCACGTCCTTAACGATTTCCCTGCCGAGATGGAGCAAGAAAGCGTATATGGAGAGGATCGCCGCCCCGAAAGCCCTGTCCGCGGCCATGGCTCCGTATATGAACGCAAGAGACGACAGCAAGGCCACTATTAGATTGCCGGCGAAAAACAGCCCTTTGAATACGGGGCTGTAGGCCGTCAACATGGCGATTGCTGCCAGGGCTACTGCAAAGGCGAGATCGGCCACGAGGAAGGAGAGGAGAACGCTCCCAGTATAA
>CAZDAH010000022.1:0-313 GCA_964503405.1 uncultured Ignavibacteria bacterium | reverse complement strand
GCAGCGGCCTGAACGGTTTATTCTGCCTGTCGGTATCGATATCGAAAATGTCGTTGAGTATATTGCCGTAGGCGGTAATCAGGGCGGCGGAAATACATGCGGCCAGAATCCTGATGGAAAAGAGCTCGCCGCCGGCGATCACCGCTGCGGCCCAGACGGAGAAGAATGCGATCAGGAGGTTGACAGGCCTGGACAGTATCAGCATGGATTTGGTTTGCTCGATCAAAATCCTCCCGCCAGGCCGAAATTGAGCACAGCGTCCGAGGGGAAACCGGCCCTGCCCCAACCGATCTCCACCTTAAATAATCCGCGC
>CAZDAH010000021.1:30350-30829 GCA_964503405.1 uncultured Ignavibacteria bacterium | reverse complement strand
GACGGTATTAATCTCAACCCCACACCCTGAGCGTGGCCGAGGAACTTTGCGACAGGATGGGCATTATCAACAGAGGCGAGCTCATCGCCGCGGGGACTTTGGATGAACTGCGGGCCAGGGCCGAATCGGACGGCGATAATCTCGAAAAGTTATTTTTGACCTTAACCGGCGGCTCGGTGAGAACACAGCCATACTTAGAGAAGAAAAGTGAATAACGCGATTCATATTCTACATTATAAAACAGTTTCGGCAAAATCGTTCATGCTTCATATAAATCTCGAGAAATCGATCAAAATTCTGGTCGGGATTTTTGTGCTGACCTGTTTTTTCGGCGGCAGCTTCTTCTTTTTCTTTCGAATTTTCGATTATCTCGGCGGTCTGCAGGATATCGGCGTTCTGCTGATGAACAAACTCGTGTCATTGGGATTCCTGGCGATATTCGTAATGCTGGTCATATCGAATATCGTCACCAGCATATC
>CAZDAH010000021.1:28934-30340 GCA_964503405.1 uncultured Ignavibacteria bacterium | reverse complement strand
CATAGATAATATTTTCTATTCCACCTGGGCCGTGATGCTCCTGGGACTGCCCTTGATGTTCGCCTACGGCCTGGTCAGGGGTTTCGCGCTTTGGGAGTATCTTTTCGAGGTTTTCTGCGTGCTCCTTCCCTTCATTGTAATACCGGCCTGCATAGGGGTTGCGTTCTCGGGTCTCATGTTCGTTCTCTCGCGTCATATCAGCCCGAGGACAATGATGATTTCCCTGCTTTCGATAATCAGCCTGACGATCGTTTTATATTTCAAACTGGGACAGCCGTCGTCGCTGGCTTTCAATGTCGTATCCGACTGGAGGGTTCTCAACCGTTATATCGGCTCGATCGGCGTTACGTCATTTCCATTTCTTCCCAGTTACTGGGTGTCGGAGACGCTGCGAACGCTGGCTGAAGAAGGCAGGAGAGCGTTGCTGGTATATATGCTGGGGATGATATCAACCACGATGTTTTTCCTGAATATCGTATTTAAGACCGCGGGGAAATATTACTATGAAAGCTGGCTGGCAGCGTCCGAGCACCGCGGGAAAAGGCGCGCGTCCGGCGTTTTGAGAAAATCAAATTCCAGGTTTTTCCGTCTGCCCGACTGGCTGCCGTCTGATTTTAAGGCCGTTCTCTCAAAAGATTTGAAACTATTCGTCAGGGAGCCGGCCCAGTGGGCGCAATTCACTGTACTTTTAGTGCTTCTAATAATCTATCTGATAAACCTGAAATATTTCCCTACCAACGTCGAGGATTCCTATTGGAAGACGCTGATCGGATTCGCCAATTTCGCCTTTTCAGGGTTCATACTGGCGACATTATCGGTAAGGTTCGTTTTTCCCACTATCAGCCTGGAGGGACGAGCCATCTGGGCGATAACTTCGTCGCCCATGCCCATGCGACGGTTATTCTGGGAAAAATTCTGGTCGGCGTTCTTGATATTCCTGCTTCTTTCCGAAGTTTTAGCCTTTGTCTCCAATATGATGCTCGGTTTGCGGGGGGTATTGATGCTGTTGACGTTTTTTTCGGTGCTTTTGATGTCCATGTCCCTGACCAGCCTGGCAGTGGGATTGGGCGCGGCCTTCCCCAGGTTTGAGGAGCGGAATCCGGGCAAGATAGCGTCGTCCATGGGGGGGATGATGACAACCATTATCAGCCTGGTTTACGTAGGCATGATGGTGGCCGTCGCGGCTCTGCCAGCCAACAGATATACCCTCTATAAGATGTATCCCGATTTGCCTTTCCCGACCTTCGAGGTAGCCCTCTCAATTGTATTGATGCTGATATTGAATTTGACAGCCATAGCCGTCCCGCTTAAATTGGGTATCGCTTCGATGAAGAAGCGGAACTATTAAGCGAAGGGATTTCAATGAAGGCTCTTGCGAAGAACCAGGCGGAAGTTACGAAGCCCAC
>CAZDAH010000021.1:17447-28924 GCA_964503405.1 uncultured Ignavibacteria bacterium | reverse complement strand
CAATGAAGGCTCTGGTTACCGGGGGCGCGGGTTTTATCGGCTCGAACCTGGCCTCGGCGCTGTGCGAACGCGGCGACAGGGTGGTAATACTCGACGATCTTTCGACCGGAAAACTCGAGAATTTTCCCAAAGAAGCCGAATTTCACAAGCTCGATATCTCCGAGCCGGTTGTCGACAAGCTTTTCGAAAGAGGGAAATTCGATATCGTTTTTCACCTGGCCGCCCAGATGGACGTGCGCAAATCGGTGGAGGATCCGGCCAACGACGCCGAAATCAATATTCTCGGAGGAATCAATCTCCTTCGTTCAGCGGTCAAACATAGCGTGAAAAAATTCGTGTTTTCGTCCACGGGCGGGGCCATTTACGGGGAGCAGGATTATTTCCCGGCCGACGAGAATCACCCGTTAAGACCCGTAAGCCCTTACGGGATTTCCAAGCTGTCATTCGAGAAGTATCTATTCTATTTTAAGTTGCAGTTCGGGCTGGAGTACATCGCGCTGCGTTATGCCAACGTCTACGGGCCGCGTCAGAACAGCCACGGAGAAGCCGGGGTGGTGGCTATTTTCTGCGAGAAGCTTTTGAAAGGGGATAAGGCGTTTGTCAACGGCGACGGTTTGCAGACGAGAGATTTCGTCTATGTCGGCGACGTCGTCCGGGCGAACTTGCTGGCGGCAGAGCATCCGGAATCGGGCGAATACAACGTCGGCACCGGTATCGAGACCGACATAAATACCATTTATGAAATGATTAAATCATCGACCGGCTCCGTCAAAGAGAGAATCAACCGGGAGGCGATGCCCGGCGAGCAGAGACGCAGCGTCATTTCCTATGAATTGATAAAGAAAAGCATGGGCTGGAAACCGACGGTGAAGTTGGAAACCGGTATCGGGAAAACGGTCGAGTTTTTCAAATCAAAATCGAGTTGATATGTCCCGTATAATCATTTTAGGGAGTTCATCGGGGAATCCGTCGGCGGATCGCGCCAACGCTTCGTTGATTCTGGAATGCGGCGATTCGCTTTACCAATTCGACGCCGGCGAGGGGTTCTCGTCGTCGGCATTGAGAAACCGTGTCGATCATCAACGGATAGGCACGATAATAGTCTCTCATACTCATCCCGATCATATCGCCGGGCTGTTTCTGGAATTGCAGATGATGCACCTGGCCAAACGGACAGAGCCGCTGGCAGTCTGTCTGCCGCAGGAGGTTATCGAAGCGGTCGGGATATTCATGATCGCCACGTATCTTTTCCCCGAGCGTTTGGGATTCGAGCTGTCGATTAAGCCGGTCAGGCCCGACCCTGTGTTTCGCGACGATAACATCACAGTCTACGCCCGTGCCAACAGCCATCTGCATTCATATAAGGCCGCCATAGAGAAGGCGGGGTATCCTAACCGGGCGCAATCGTACTCGTATGTTATCAAGACGAAAGACAGCAAGATCATCTATTCGGGGGATATCGGCTCTCTGGACGATTACGCCGACCTGCTCGACGATTGCGATCTTCTGATAACCGAGGGACTGCATCTCGATCAGGAGGCCCTGTTCGAGAAATCATCGCAATGCGGGTTGAAGCGAATAGTCCTGACCCACCTCTCGACGGCCATGTATGCCGACCCCGGACCGATTCGCGCCCTGGCCGCCAAATACGGCATCCGTGATTTACGCATCGCCGAGGACGGCATGAAGCTGGAGCTGTAGCATTGCCGTAGGTCGAAAAGCTTGCTTTTCGACATGAGATCATTTGTCGAAACCGTAAAGGTTTCGACCTGCTGAGGCTGGCGAAGGAAAGGATGAGACGATGAAAACCGCGCGGGTAAAATGGGTGGAGAATTTCAGGTTCCTCGGCGAGGCGCCCTCAGGGCATACCATAGCCTTGGATGGCCCGGCGGAGATCGGCGGAGAGAATACCGCCGTCAGGCCGGGGGACCTGACGCTGGTGGCGCTGGGTGGATGCACCGCCATCGACGTCGTTTCGATTCTAAAGAATATGCGGGTATAATATGACTAGTTCGAAGTGGTTGTGGAGGGCGAGGCGGCCGAGGATTACCCGAAAGTCTGGACTAAACTGCATGTAAAATATATACTTAATGGCAAAAACATAGACGAATCCAAGGTCAAGAAGGCCATAGAGTTATCCCAGGAGAAGTACTGCTCCGTCTCGGCCATGCTCGGGAAGACGGCGGAGCTGACTTGGGAACTGGTGGTGGAGGAGTGAGGTTCCTACGATAAGAAAATTTATGACGAATTTCCCCGAAACTGGCCAACGATAACGAAAAAAAAGGAGATCAATTCAAGTGCTAAGAGATAGTTATGATTTAGGGGAATTCATAACCGTATTGAATGACGAACCTATCAAATATCAAGTACGCGCTGACAATCATGAGGCTGATTCACGTGATCCTATGAACCAAATTCCATTCTATATCGTTTTTACGCGCTCATCAATTGGTGATGTAGGACTCGCAAATTTTGTCGTTAAGATCTCGAGTGATCTAAGGGACTTCTATTTCGCGAATAGGCAAAATGATATGTTTTTTAATGCTGTAAAATTTGGATTATTGAGTCTCAAAGAGAAACCAGAACAACAAGAATTCGACTTCTTTACCCATGAATATGAGCATTTGAGAGCGACCGTCATCCCTGCAGGTTTAAGAGTAAGGTTTGAAATATTAAAATTCGTAAATACTGTAAACTCGAAGAATCCTTCTTGGGAGATTAATGAATTTCAATTAAGAACTAATATAAATACCAGCGAAGATCAAATTCGGCAATGGACTGAAGATTTAGAAAGGAGTGAATATTTCTTATCGACTCGCAAAAGTACGCCAGATATAATTTATGGTGGCTCGATTATTTTACCTCACTATTCCATCAATCCTAAAATGAGAGCCCAAGCCGAAGTTGAGCTCAAACAGGCTATAGATTCTACAAATGATAACAGGGAAGGTCTTGAGATATTCATTAGTTATTCGCACAGGGATAAAGTTTTAGCAGGGGAATTGGATTCCATATTGAAGGATAGAGGTTTCCGTACATTCCTGGCGCATAATCACATCGAGGTCAGCAAAGATTGGCGATTGGAAATTTTAAAACACCTTCTATCCTGCCAAATATTCGTGGCAGTCATAACATCCTCATTTAACGATTCAGATTGGACCCATCAAGAGGTCGGCCATAGTCTAGGATTAGACAAAATGATAATTTCTTTGATGCGTGGGGGCAGACTCAAAGGATTTTTGGAATCCCGTCAAGCGTTGATGGTCGAAAAAGACGATGCAAAGGCGATTGTAGAAAAGATTCTTGATTGCATCAAGGAAAAGCCAGAATTTAAACAATATCTTTAGATTCCAAAGATTCCTCGAACTTCCAGAACGAATGTCCCGCTATCCGATGCAGCGACATCCTGAAGACATTAGGGACAAAGGGCGTCAAGACGTCTTTTCTTTTCCGTCCTTATGCAAACGATCGCTGTTACTCCGCTTTTCCTTTTGTCCCCTCCTCATCCTGCCTGATATACACCGTCCGATGCGGGAAGGGGATCTCGATTCCCAGGCGGTCGAATTCGTTTTTCACGCGGCGGCGGAACTCGCGGGCCACGTCCCACTGCTTTAGAGGCTTTGTCTTGATTATCATCCTGATATTGACCGACGAATCGCCCAGCGAATCGACTCCGAGGATAGTGGGTTCCTCGAGTACGATGTCTTTGTAAGCGGGGTCGTTGTGCATCGCCCGCCCCAGGTCGGCCAGCACTTTCATGACATCGTCGACATTTTCCTTATACGCGACTCCAATGTCGAGCAATGCCCGCGACCAGCCGTAGGTCATGTTGCTCAACGTGGTGATTTCGCCGTTGGGGATTGTATGCACGATCCCCTCCAGATCGCGCAGCTTGACGGTCCTCAGGGTGATATTCTCGACCAGGCCCCCGATAGAGCCGATTTTGACCACGTCGCCGACCCTGATCTGGTTTTCCATAATCAGGAAAAAGCCGCTGACCAGATCCTTGACCAGCGCCTGCGATCCGAAACCGATAGCCAGGCCGATGATGCCGGCGCCGGCCAGTATCGGGCCGATATCGATTCCCAGTTCCTTGATTATGGTCATCCCGCCGACTCCCAGTATGATCACCCTGG
This sequence comes from uncultured Ignavibacteria bacterium, assembly GCA_964503405.1. Taxonomy (GTDB): domain Bacteria; phylum Zixibacteria; class MSB-5A5; order UBA10806; family UBA10806; genus JAZGHS01. The sequence continues at coordinate 24,788 of CAZDAH010000021.1, read as the reverse complement.
CGGCGATATTGAAAATCTGCACCAGCGTTGTCACGCGACGCTCTTTTTCGTTCAGCGTGGACATGTCGTCGTCCGACGCCAGCTTGATTATGCGTTTTCCGAGCGCCTTGGCGAATTTGACGGCGATCCACATGCCCACGATAATCAGCAGGATTTTAATTCCGTGCGTCATCAGCCATTTGGTCGCTATGCTCGTCAGCTCGCTCATATTGTTCGGCAGCCATTCCATATTATCAAACCTCCGGATTGATCGTTACGCGGTCTATCGAACTTTCACTTTCTTGAATATGAAGCGCTGACCGAAATATCAAGTGAATTCGCTGCCTTGTCATTGGGGGGCCGGGCCATTAAGTCGACTCGCCGAGCTCGTCAGCTCATAATGACGGCAGCCGGTGTTGCCTCAAAACAGACTGACAGATCCTGTCAGCGTTATTTTCGGAGGAAATTTGATTTTATGTTGACCGCGTTTTATATTGAGGCCGTGTTAGCGACAGTCAAATCATCGGCGGTCTACGGAGTGGACTCCTACCTGGTCAACGTCGAGGTGGATGTTTCCGCGCAGCTGCCGGCGTTTGCCACGGTGGGACTGCCCGAAGCGGCGGTCAAGGAATCGAAGGATCGGGTGACGGCGGCTATCAAGAATTCCGGATTCATGTTTCCCAGCCGGAGGGTGACGGTGAACCTGGCCCCGGCAGACGTGCGCAAGACCGGGACCGCGTTCGACCTGCCTATGGCTATCGGGATACTGGCCGCGACCGGGCAGATAGCCCGCCAGGATTACAACGATTTTGTTATCTTAGGCGAGCTGTCTCTCGACGGTTCGATTAGGGCGATTCCGGGGGCGCTGTCGATGGCGCTGGGGGCGAAAAAAAAGAAGATCAAATCGATGATTGTCCCGGTGGAGAACGCGTCTGAAGCGGCCATGGCCGGCGGGACGGAGATAATCCCTCTGAAAAACCTGACCGAGGCGGTGGAGTATCTCGAACGGGGCGACACGGTGATTCCGCACGTTGTCGACGCCCGCGAGTTTTTCAAATCGCACCGGACATTCGAGGTCGATTTCGCCGATGTCAAGGGGCAGGAGCAGGCCAAACGGGCGCTGGAGGTGGCCGCCGCAGGGGGCCATAATATCATCATGATCGGGCCGCCGGGATCGGGGAAAACTATGCTGGCTAGGCGAATCCCGACCATATTGCCGGACCTGACTCTGGAAGAATCACTGGAAACAACCAAGATCTATTCGGTCGGCGGCCATCTCATGCCCGGCCAGGCTCTGGTGGCGACCCGGCCGTTTCGCTCGCCGCACCATACGATTTCTGAGGTTGGATTGACCGGTGGGACCGGCAATCTTATCCCCGGCGAGGTCTCTCTTTCGCACAACGGCGTGCTGTTTTTGGACGAGCTTCCCGAGTTCAATAAATCAACGTTGGAGACACTGCGGCAGCCTCTGGAGAACGGCTGGGTGACCATCACCAGGGCCTCGGGCTCGGTGACATATCCGGCGTCGTTCATGCTGACCGCCGCGTTGAACCCCTGCCCCTGCGGCTATTTCGGCGACCCGCGTCATAACTGCAGCTGCTCTCCGGGAAACATCCAGCGCTACGTTTCGAAAATCTCCGGGCCGCTTTTGGATCGGATCGATATTCATATAGAGGTGCCGGCGGTGAAGTTCAACGAGCTTTCCAGCGATTATCGGGGCGAGCCGTCGGAGGAGATACGCAAGCGGGTTAACGCGGCGCGGGAGATACAACTGGCTCGATACAAGGATCAGCCGGGGATCTACTCCAACGCCCAGTTGGGCGAGAAGGCGATCAGGGAGATCTGCAGGATCGACAACGATTCGATTTCTCTGCTCAAGACGGCCATCACCCGTCTGGGCTTGTCGGCCCGGGCCTACGATCGGATATTGAAAGTCTCCCGAACAATCGCCGATCTGGAGGGGGCCAAGGATATCTCAACCGCCCATATCTCCGAGGCCATAGGGTATCGAAATCTGGATCGGAATTACTGGCGGTAGGGGAAAAATTGCAGCCGGGGTCTCGTCCATACGGATCCGTTTGGAAAGAGACGCCGGAACCTGAATTTATTGGTTAAATCCCGGGGGATTTGACCTACTTCAACAAGACCACCTTAATATTTTTCTCAGTGACAGTCGTCTTCAGCCGGGCGAAATAGACGCCCGAGGGGTGGGCAGTGGCGTCCCAGGTGATAGAATGGCGGCCCGCTTCCTGGGCGCCGTCAAAAATGGTTTCCACATGTTGACCGAGCAGATTATAGATGGAGAGCGTAATATCCTCGGCTTTATAAATGGAAAAGCTGATATTGGTCGCGGTATTAAAGGGATTGGGATAATTCGATAAAGTGATAAGTTCATCGGGCAGCGATATCTCGTCATAAATGGATGTCGGGGTTCTGGTGATGGACCAGACGGATTGACCTGAAGTCGCCAAAAATACCCTGTTCGTGTCCTGCGGATCTATGATGGTCGTGGCCTCGAAATAATTTGTTCGGAGTCCTTCGTTAAATTCTTGCCATGATTCTCCACCGTTGCTCAAAACGAATATTCCGTAGTCATATACATTGGCGAATATGGTGTTGGAATTTAACGGATTTACGGCGATTCCGGAAACGACGAACCAGCCTTCTATATGGGGAAGATTATTGCCTATATCAATCCAAGAGCTGCCGCCATCCAAAGATTTGTAAATCCCCTGCCGAAATCGGCAGCAATATAAAACATCTGCACTTAGCGGATCGCAGGCGATTTCGTTGACATAATTGTCTCCAGGCGGACCCTGCAGGTTTTCCCAGGTGTCGCCGAAGTTTGCGGATTTGTAGATAATCTGAGAGGCTGCATATATATGTGCGGGATTGGCAGGAGAAACAGAGAGAGATCTGATATTTTCTTGAGGCAGTGATTCCTGTCGCAACCAGAATTCGCCGAAATCATCTGAATATAATAACCCAGAAGTGGAGGCCAGGAATATTCTATGGCGATCGGAGTCATCATAGGCAACGTCTATCCTGTTATATGATGTGAATGATGGAAGCCCGTCATAGAAGAAAAACCACGAATCTCCAAAATCTGTGGAACGGGCGATACCGATATTTTCCGGTCCCCATTCATGAGACGAGAATCCGGCATATACAATATTGGCCATATTCGGATCAACTTTTACGCAAATGCCATACCGATCGTAATCCGGATTGAGAAAATCGAGATACTCCCAATTGAACGCTCTATCAGTCGATCGAAAGATGCCGCTGGCCGTAGCTGTAAATATGGTATCGGGGCTTCGCGCGTTGAAAGAAATATCCTGGCATCGAGCGTTGGTGATATTATGGCTTATCTTTTGCCAACTCTCCCCCGCGTCATACGATTTATAAATGCCGTCAAAATATGTGCCGAGATAGTAAACGCCGGTTGATGGATCAATTACTATCCGGGCGGCCGTTCGCACGGACAGGCCGTTATTGCTTGCTTGCCATATGAAGCCGCCGTCGGTACTCTTTAATACGCCATCCGCCGAAGTGCAAATCACGACTGTATTATGTTCAGTCGGAGAAACCGCAACGGAGACTATGTGAGCTTAGTTAAGGCTATCGGGGGTAATATCGAACCAGTGTTCCCCTCCATCAGTTGATTTGCTCATGCATCTTCCTGTGTTGCTCCAATAGCCGCTTCCGGCAAAGTATAATATCTCATTGTTTATCGGATCTACAACGAGATCGTAGCCGAATATGGTAGTATCAAGGTCATTATGGATATTATCCCAGGTAAGCCCCAGGTCATTACTCCGGAAAATAGACATTCTTACAGGCGCAGATTGACTTACCAGGTAAATTTTATTAGCATCGATGGAATCTAAGACGTGCTTTTGAGCGGCGACAAGCGGCAGGTCCATGGCCATCCAATTTTCCCCGCCGTCAGTGGACCTGTAATGATGTCCCCAGATATCGCCGATTATAATCATATTTGGCTGGATGGGATGGACGAGAAAAGATCTTATTTCGGATTGATTACCATTGGGCAATTCAACCGGAATCCAGCTGACGCCTGCATCTGTGCTTTTATGGAAGCCGCTTACGGTGGCCGCATATATGGTATCGGGGGCCTCGGGATGGAATCGGATCATTCTCATGTTCGTCGGTAAATCATCGTTGTCTAATGGCACCCAGTGATCGCCGGCATCCGTCGATTTGTATATGCCATTTTCTACTGTACCGATATAGATTATATCGTTGTTTGAAGGATGAATGGCAATTGAAAGAACATTTGCGGCATAGGGCCCGGAAGTGGACCACAGGTTGTCGTCGGCAGACAATGAATGATAGTCCATTGCCATAAACGGCGGGATACATGACATAATGAGATAAACGGTTCTGGTCTTCATTGCTTAACCTCCCGTTCCCCCGGAATATATCCGGGGGAATCAGGTTGATTTAAGAAGTTTTGCTATTCAATCTTCTCAGCGTAGTATCTGGCGGTTAGAACAGGATTAAAGAAGCCAGGTGTTGATGGCTGAACGCCTCCCGGAAGATCTATACTCAACTCATGTTCCGTAAGGGTTGGACAGTAAACCCAATCTACAACGGCATGGTGCCCGTTGTTAAATTGATACGCCCAAAACTCCCTCTGGTACGGCGTATTTGCACCATAAGCCAAAAATCTTTGCTCTCCTGCTTCAGCAACATCAAATTCCATTGTTGCCTTCATCCAATGATCGCAAGCAGTATATTCGCCGCTATATTGCTGCCAACCACTCACGCTTGCCATGTATTTGCACCCGATCTGCGCATAAACCGTATCCGGCAAAAAGCCTATGATTCCAGCTGTCAGTCCGACTATAAGCAGGCATTTTAACCTATAAGCAGGCATTTTAACGCCTTCATCACTTCCTCCTTGACAAACATTCTTCGACTTAACATATTTTACCGCAGCAAGTTGATTTCTCTTAGGGGCGTCCCGGCTCCGCGCTAATGGAACCTTCCACGGCTATTGACTCGGAGCATCGGCTGCGTCCCTTTTTATCACCCCCTTCGATTTGATTGATTTCGTTATTCTCAGGAAACAATCGAACCGCTTCTCCATTGACGCTTCCTTTCTGTTATGGCATTGTCAAATCGCTTCGCACGGGATCGCTCCCTTACTCCGAATATACCTTAGCAAGAAATCATGTCAAGGAGAAAATCCGGCCTGCTCTTATCTATCTATCATATAAAGACTTATGTTTGAAAAAAAATCCTCGAAGCGGCGTATATGCTATGCCCGGCGTTTCGATCTCTGTCCCTTCAGGCTCGCGTATGTCTCGCTTGCAGTATGAACTTGACATTCGCGTTTACCTGCGCCTTTATATGGGCTCATGAGCAAATACCTTATTGTCGGAGCTTGCTTCTCACTGGCAACGGCTTGCGTTTTCTCCTGCGGCGACAAAGCAGCTAACAATTTCGGCGCGTTTGATATCTACGGGCGGGTCGTCTATCGCCCGCCGTTCGTGGGGTCGGTCGCCGAATTCTTCATTTATCACGACGGCCTGGCGGCCGACGATGCCTTGATTCTGGTCGAATCGGACACCATCCCACTTGTCATTCCGTCGCGCGGATATTATAGTAAGGCTCTGGCCTTCGAGATGGGGGACACGCTCGGCTGCTCGGTGCAGTCGCAATACGGGACCTGGTCGGGGATACTGGTTATTCCGGACACCACTGAGATCGTCGAGCCGGCCTGGAACGATACGGTTTACTACGGAGTCGATCTCGCGGTGACCTGGCGGGAGGAGTTGTCGGCCGACGGCTATTACGTTTTGTTCGAGGATCAGGCAGGCGGCATGACCGCCGTCAAGGAAACCAGAATTGACACGTCGGTTATGCTGCCGGGCACGGAAATAGCATCCGGCGGAAATAAAATTCTTTGGGTGGAAGCCCTGCGAGGGGACGTGGTCGGGTCGATCACGCCGAACGCCCGCATACTTCCATTAGGGGTTTTAGCCTCGGCGGCGAATTACAGACAAGTTTATGTCAGCCTTTCGAGGCAGAGTAATTCGAAAATCAGACAAGACGGGACCATTCGATGACAGAAATGCAAAGCACGATTAAGAAGCCGGCCTCGTTTTCGGGGGTCGGCCTGCACACCGGGGTCAAGACGACGATCACTTTCAAACCGGCGCCGATCAATCACGGGATAACCTTTGTCCGGACCGATTTGGAAGATTGCCCTGAAATCCCGGCCGACGTCGATCACGTGGTCGATCTGAAGCGGGGAACGACTCTCGGATTGAACGGCGTAAGAGTGCATACGGTGGAGCACGTCCTGGCTGCAATCGCCGGGCTGCAGATCGATAACATGAAAGTCGAGCTTTCCAATTCGGAGCCGCCGGTCGGCGACGGTTCCGCGCGGCCGTATGTTGACGCCATCCTCGAGGCGGGGAAGGCGGAGCAGGACGCTCCGCGCGAGTACCTGGTGATCGATCAGCACATCACCTATACCGAACGAGATCGCGGCGTCGATCTCGTGGTCGTGCCCTCGGACAGGCTGCGCATCACTTTTATGGTGGATTATAAGAATCCTGCCTTGGGGACCCAATACACCACACTTGTCGATCTGGAGAAGGAGTTCGTGGAGGATTTCGCCGACGCCCGCACGTTTTGTTTCTTAACCGAGGTGGAGCAGCTTTTGGACGCCGACCTGATAAAGGGAGGGAGCATAGACAGCGCCATAGTTATTGTCGACGAAGAGCTGACCGAGGAAAGGGCCAAAAAACTGGGCGAAAAATTCAAGGAAAAACGAAAAATATTCGCGGGGAAAACAGGGATACTTAATGATACGCCTTTGAAATATTACAACGAACCGGTACGGCATAAGGCACTCGATCTGCTTGGCGATCTATTCCTGATAGGGGTGCCGTTGAAAGCGCATATCCTGGCCGCCCGATCAGGGCATGCGGCCAATGTGGCGTTGGCAAGGAAAATACGATCCATTTACCAAAAACAGCTATTATCGACCAAGTATCAGAAGGGGAAGACCGAGGGTAAATACCTGCTGGATATAAACGCGATATTGAAAATAATGCCCCATCGCTATCCTTTCCTTATGATCGATAGAGTGCTGGATATCGAGGGGACTTCGAGAATTGTGGCGATCAAGAACGTTACGGTCAACGAGCCGTACTTCCTCGGCCATTTCCCCGGCCAGCCGGTGATGCCGGGGGTGATGATAGTGGAAGCCATGGCCCAGACCGGGGGACTTCTGCTGCTCAACGCCATCGAGGATCCCGACAGCAAGCTGGCTTTTTTCATGGGGATCGACGACGTCAAGTTCCGCAAGCCGGTGGTGCCGGGCGA
>CAZDAH010000021.1:16744-17437 GCA_964503405.1 uncultured Ignavibacteria bacterium | reverse complement strand
GGCGTTTGAGGTCGGGATGGTGGTGGCCGAGGGGACGTTCCTGGCGGTCGTGGTGGACAGGGTGAAGTGAGGGAGAATGCAGCAACATCCGACAGCGATTATATCGCCAAAAGCGCGCATAGGTGACAAAGTCAGTATCGGCCCGTTCTCGATAATCGAGGACGACGTGGAAATCGGCGACGGATGCGCGATCGATTCGCACGTATCAATTAAATCAGGAGCGAGGATTGGGAAGAACGTGAGGATTCACCACGGGGCGGCGATTTGCGGACCTCCTCAGGATTTAAAATTCGCCGGCGAGAAAACCCAACTTGTGGTCGGCGATAATACGATTATACGCGAATTCGTTACGATGAACAGGGGCACGGTCGCGCACGGAAAGACGGAAATCGGCAAAAACTGCCTGTTCATGGCTTACAGCCACGCCGCCCACGATTGCATCATCGGGGATAACGTCATCCTGGCAAACTCCGTGCATATGGGCGGTCACGTAGTTATCGGGGCATGGGCCATAATCGGAGGCGCAACGGTAATCCATCAGTTTTCTCACATAGGCGAGCATGCGATGGTAGGGGGAGGTTTCAGAATCACGCAGGATATTCTGCCTTTCTCTCTGGCGGCGGGGTATCCGCTGCGCTGTCTCGGTTTGAACTCCACCGGCCTGCTGCGGCGCGGCTTTACCAAAGAGACTAT
>CAZDAH010000021.1:13701-16734 GCA_964503405.1 uncultured Ignavibacteria bacterium | reverse complement strand
AGACTATCGCGGAACTGAAAAAAACATTTCGATACCTGATGTCGAAAAAGCTGAATACGAGCCAGGCCCTGGAAAAAATTGATGCCGAAGTCGAAAAAATTCCGGAGGTCCTGAAGGTCCTGGAGTTTCTGAGGCAAAGCGAACGCGGAGTAATAAAATAGATAAAAAATTGCGCATGGGCCTGGTGGGATGCGGCCATATGGGACGGTTCCACGCGTCCAAACTGGCCGATGACAGTTCGGTCGAATTCGCGGGCTGCTATGATATCGCAATATCAAAAAGCGAGGGGATAGCCTCGGAATACAAGGTCACCTCCTTTGAAAACATCGAATCGATGCTTAAAAATGTCGACGCGGTAAGTATCGCGGTACCCACAAGCGAGCATCACGATGTCGCCTCGCGGTTCCTCGATCACGGCATCGCGGTCTTGCTGGAAAAACCCATATCGCACGATATCGAAACCGCGGAGAAATTGGTGGCCCTTTCCGAATCACGGGAAACTGTCCTGCAGATAGGCCACTCCGAGCGATTTAATCCCGCCTTTTTGGCAGTTCAGAACGGAATACGCGATCCGAAGTTTATTGAAACGCACAGGCTGGCGCCTTTCAAGGGGCGCGGCGACGACGTTGCCGTGATATTCGACCTCATGATTCACGATCTCGATCTGATACTGGCCCTGACTGGCTCTTACCCCGAAAGAACAGAGGCGGCGGGTGTGGCGGTGATAACGGATACAATCGATATCGCCAACGCCAGGCTGACATTTTCAAACGGATGTGTCGCCAATGTCACCGCCAGCCGGATATCGATAAAGGAGATGAGAAAGCTGCGGGTATTTCAGAAGTCGGGATACACTTCCATAGATATGGCCTCCCGGGAAGCGGAACAGTACGTGGTGGCGAAAAGCGACGATGATTCATACAGGAACGCGCCTGTCTTCGGTCGGTTCAATCTGCCTGACGGCCGGGCCGTGGTTCGAAGCGACATCGAAATACCGAGGGGAGATAATCTGCGATTCGAAATATCGTCCTTTATGGAGACCGTCAGGGGGGAACATCCGGCCGTGGTAAGCGGACGCGACGGTTTGAACGTGCTCCGGCTGGCAACGGAGATCGAGAATCGCTGCGGTGAGTACCTGAAGAAGCTTTGAGCGAATCGATCCTCATAATCGCCGGGGAATCGTCCGGGGATAATATCGGGAGTTTGCTTGCCGCGGAAATCGGGCTTCTTCGCCCCGATTACGATCTTTTCGGCCTGGGGGGCGACCGGATGGATGTCTCCGGCGTCGATATTATCTACCATATAAATCAACTGTCGTTCCTCGGGTTTTGGGAAGTGTTGCAGCATATTCCATTTATTAAAAAGGTCGAGAAAAATATATTGGAACGGGTGCACGCCCGCAAACCTGCGCTGGCTATATTAATCGATTACCCAGGATTCAATCTCAGACTTGCGGCGAAGCTCAAGGCGATGAAGATACCGATCATGTATTATGTGAGTCCGCAGGTCTGGGCCTGGGGGGCTAAGAGGGTGTCCCGGATCAGGGAGCTCGTAGAGTTGATGGTGGTTCTCTTTCAGTTCGAGAAGGAGATATATGACAAGGCCGATGTTCCTGTACGCTGGTTCGGACATCCGCTGCTCGAGGTTGTGAAATCGATTAGAGAGCGAAGGGAAATAATCAGCAAACTGGGCCTGGATTCGAACGATAGATACTTAGGGCTATTTCCCGGCTCTCGCGGGCAGGAGATAAAGAAGATTCTGCCGGCAATGAGCGAGACTATGAAAAAGGCGAGATCCGAGGGGATGAAACTGAAAGGTGTCGTGGGATGCGCGCCCGGCATCGACGATTCAATCTACAAAAGAATCGGAGGTGACGATATCATCTATTCCCGAGGGTTGACGTACGATCTGATGAAACACGCCGAATTGAACCTGGTGGCCTCTGGAACGGCCACGCTGGAATGCGCCATTCTCGGAAGCCCTCTGTTTGTACTTTATAAGACATCGGCCCTGACCTACCTGATAGCCCGATCTCTGATCACGATTCCTCATGTCGGACTTGTCAATGTAGTGGCGGGGCGAAAGATCGTACCTGAGTATATTCAGGGCAAATGTCGGAGCGACCTGGTTTACGCCGGGATCAAGCGTTTTTTCACTGACGCCGATTATAAGAATACGATGCTCAATCAGTTAGGTTCGGTAAGGGGGAAGCTCGGTTCTGAGGGGGCCTCGAAGATGGCCGCCCGGACTGTTGTCGAATTAATCGAATCCCGCGCGTGATTGACATTCACCTGCTTTTGAAATAGATTCCATTTATGAACGACAGTTTCTCGTTCCGTCAAAGGATTATCTTCTTTTTGGCGTCGTTCCTGGGACCCTTGATAATCCTCATCTACGGAATGACGTGGCGAGTGCGCTGGTCAGGCGGGGAATATCTCGAGGCGGCGAGGGCAATCTCGGGCAAAGTGCTTTTCGTGTTCTGGCACTCTCGAATATTGGGCTTGACGTACACGCATAGATTCAATAACGCGGGAATAATGGTCTCCAAGTCGTTCGACGGAGAATGGATTGCACGGATAGTCCAGCGGCTGGGATACCACGTATTTCGAGGCTCGGCCAGCCGCGACGGGGCTCCCGCTTTGCTGGAAATGCTGAAAAGCGACAAGATGGGAGACCTGGCTTTAACCGTCGACGGACCCAAAGGACCGGCCGAGAAGGTCAAGCCGGGCGCGGTTGTGCTGGCGTCCCTCAGCGGATTTCCTCTTGTCCCCATCACTGTCAGATCCTCGAAGGCATGGAGGATAAAATCATGGGATCGATTGATCGTGCCCAAGCCGTTCTCGACCGTGGAGGTCGCGATGGGGCGTCACATAATGGTGCCTGAAAATGCCGGCAGGGATGAAATAGCGCGATTCGCGCAGGAAACAGAAGTCGCCATAAACGGGATAAGCTGATTTGCTCCTCGCGTATCGAATATTGATTGGAATTGCCTTAGTCATCGGCTCCCCTTTTTTACTGGTAAAAGCTGTCTTG
>CAZDAH010000021.1:3329-13691 GCA_964503405.1 uncultured Ignavibacteria bacterium | reverse complement strand
TGGGCAAACACGGGATCAGGGAAAGACTCGGGTATATAAAGCAGAGAGGATCAGCCGGGAGGCTTTTCTGGTTTCACGCGGCCTCGGTGGGAGAACTGAAAATAATCCAATCGATTATGCCCGAAATCCTCAGAATCGATGATAGAATCGAGATGGCCGTATCAACCTCGACCATAACCGGGAGGAGGCGGGCCGCGGAGCTTTTCGGGGAGAGAGCCATAATAATGCTGCAGCCCCTGGAATTAAAATCGTCGATAGAGCGGGCCTTAAACAGGTTGAGGCCGGAAAAGCTGATCATTGTCGAGACCGAGATATGGCCTCTAATGCTCGATTTATCGAGACGGCGAGGGATAGACTTGTATCTTGTGAACGCCAGGATGCGAAAAAAATCGTTCGGAAAATACAGGCTGTTAAGGCCGTTTTTCGGCCGGCTGCTGGAGAATTTTTCCATCATAATGGCGCAATCATCGGACGACGCCGCCAGGTTCAAAAGTCTCGGCGCTAAAGATGTGATAGAGGTGGGGAATCTAAAATACGATCAGATACTCGACAACGGGTTCGCCGACTGCTCGAGGCTCTCTATCACGAAAAAGAACAGACTTGTGTTTGTCGCCGGTTCGGTTAGAAAAGGCGAGGATGTCGTCCTGGCCGATGTCATAGAGGAGTGCAGGAGGACGGGCCGGGATACGGGATTCGTGATTGTCCCGAGGCACATGAAGGAGATTGACGATATTTGCGCCGTTCTCGCCAGCAGGGGGATATCTTTTAAACTGCGCTCAGAATCGCCGGGGGATTATATCGATATAGATAATGTTCTGGTTGTCGATACTATGGGCGAGCTGCGCGATTTCTACCAGGCCGCTGACCTGACGTTCGTGGGAGGATCGCTTGTGCCGATTGGCGGCCACGACCCGTTGGAACCGGCCTCACTGGGTAAACCGGTGATATTCGGGCCTTTCATGGAAAACGCCCGCGAGGCAGTATCGGTGTTGATCGAGTCGGGCGGGGCGGCCGAGGTCAAATGCAAAGAGGATATAATAGACATGCTAAAAGACGCGGAAATTAATCGCGACGATCTGCGGATCAGGGGAAGAAAGTGCAGGGAGGCGGTTCTATCCATGACAGGGGCGTCTAAGAAAACCGCTCAATACCTGCTGGGTGGAATTCAATGACGGCGATTTTATTATATCCGTTTACCATTATCTACCGCCTGGCGATATGGATATGGACTTTATACTGGAGATTCGGAAACCCAATTTCTATCCCGGCGAAAATCATCGCTGTTGGCGGCCTGACAGTCGGCGGTTCGGGGAAAACCTCGGTCACTATTTTTCTCACAGGTAAGTTAATCTCCAGGGGAATGAACGCAGCGGTCGCGGCTCGGGGGTATAAGCGGGAAGGCAACGATGACATCATAATTACCGGAGATAGCCGAATTGCCTGGGAAGATTGCGGCGACGAGCCGATGGTTATGGCCAGGTCGGTGCCGGGATTGAAAGTTTATATTAGTTCGGATAAAACGTCGGCCGCCACCGATGCCGCCAGAGCCGGGCATGATCCGATTATAATCGATGACGGTTTTCAGCACCGAAAACTCAAGCGAGATATAGATATCGTTTGTCTCGACGGGAGTGACCCGTTGGGCGGAGGAATGCTCCTGCCCTCGGGAAGAATGAGAGAGCCGTTATCAGCGCTTCAACGTGCTGATATTATCATGATTATCGATCCGGCCGGAGAACTCCCCGGAATCAGGATGAAATTGCCTTTGAATATACCGGTATTCATCGCCCGGAAGAAATCGACTGGGATTAAACCGATAAAAGGGGAAATGGGGGAGCTCAGCGGCTCAGAATGCCTGGCTTTTTGCGGGCTGGGCAATCCCGCTTCGTTCAAATCGAGTCTGGAAAAAGCCGGGTACCGGCCGACAGAGTTTATCGAATTTCGCGATCACCATAATTACTGCATGGCCGACGTTCAACGCATCACGAAGCGCTTTGAGGCGACGAGCGCCGATTTTTTGATCACGACACTGAAAGACGCCGTTAAGCTCGAAAAAATCTGGAATAATCATTACCCCTTGTATTACCTTGAGATTGAGATCGAGGTGGAGAACGAGGACGAGCTATTCGAGATGATTGAAAGATGAGCAGAGATTACGATATACTTGTGATCGGATCGGGAATAGGCGGGCTATATTTCGCTTGCCTTGCCTCCCGTTTCGGCAAAGTAGCGGTAGTGACGAAGAAAGAACGCTGGGACGCCGCCACAAACCTGGCCCAGGGGGGGATAGCGTCGGTCATGTCCAAATCCGACAGTTTCCACGATCATATAGAGGATACGATTAAAGCGGGCGCGGGTTTGTGCGACACCGCTATTGTGGAAAAAGTGGTCACCACGGGCCCGCAATGCATAAAGGAGCTCGATAATATAGGTGTGGAATTCTCGCGGCCTGCGGGCGAGAATGAATTCGATCTCGGCAGCGAGGGCGGGCATTCACGAAAGAGGGTCGTCCACGCCGCCGATTTCACAGGCCGGGCCATCGAACAGGCGCTCATCGCGGCCACCCGTCAGAACGACAACATCGAGTTGTTCGAGCATTTTTACGCGATCGACCTGATCACCCAGCATCACCTGGGCAATGAGATTGCCAACGGAGAACAGCCCGTCTGCTACGGGGCTTACGTTCTTAATGTCGCCGAAAAGAAGGTCGAGACTTTCCGGGCCAGGATAACGATGTTAGCCACGGGAGGAGGAGGGCGAATCTACTATCATACCACTAATCCGGACATCGCCACTGCCGACGGTGTGGCCATGGCCTATCTGGCCGGGGCGCGGATCGGCAACCTGGAATTCGTGCAGTTTCATCCCACCGCCCTGTTTTCGAACGAGGAACCGTCATTTCTCATTTCCGAGGCGGTCAGGGGAGAGGGTGGCCGGCTGGTGCTTAAGTCGGGCGAGCAGTTCATGAAACGGTACCATGAGAAGGGGGAGCTGGCTCCGCGCGACATTGTCGCCAGAGCCATCGACTCGGAATTAAAACGTACCGGCGACGAGTGCGTTTATCTCGACGTCACTCATCTCGGCAAGGCATTTTTAGAACGCAGGTTTCCGACTATTTTCAATAAATGCGAGAGCATAGGAATCGATATCTCGAGAGAGCCGATTCCGGTTGTCCCCTCGGCCCACTATTTCTGCGGCGGCGTGGTCACCGACGAGTTCGGCCGCACCGACATCGAGCATCTCTATGCCTGCGGAGAAGTAGCTATGACCGGCATGCACGGCGCCAACAGGCTGGCCTCCAATTCGCTTCTGGAAGCGGTGGCGTTCGCCAAATATGCCGCCGAGGATCTGGGCAGGATATATGAAAAGATAGTGTATCCCCCCGACGTTCCGCCCTGGGACGAATCCGGCGTTTTTGATACCGACGAGTGGGTGATCATCTCGCATGACAGGCAAACGTTGACAAGGCTGATGTGGGATTATGTCGGCATCGTCCGTTCCGACAATCGCCTGAGAAAGGCGGCGGTGCGTTGCCAGGTCATGAGCCACGACATAATCGATTTCTATCGCAAGAATCCGGTTAGGGCGGATGTAATCGAACTCAGGAATATCGCGATAGCGTCTCAGCTTTTAATATACAGCGCCAGGCTGAGGAAGGAATCGCGGGGACTGCATTATAATGCCGATTACCCGAAACGGGACGATGAAAACTGGCGTCACAATACAATAATCGAGCAGGGGGATATTTGAGCGTTTCTGAGAGGATTTTGATTGTCGATTACGGTTCGCAATACACTCAGCTTATCGCCAGGCGGGTCAGGGAACACCAGGTCTATTCGGAGATAATCAGCTGTTATCACGATATCTCGAAGTATGATTTTTCAGGCGTGGCCGGAATCATTCTCTCCGGCGGACCGTCATCGGTTTATAGAGACGACGCTCCCCGGCTTGATATCGCTCTTTTGAAGCAGGACATCCCCGTCCTGGGTATTTGCTATGGTCTCCAACTGATGGCGTTAAACGGCGGCGGCAGAATAGGCCGGTCGCGAAGGCGAGAATACGGTAGAGCGGTAATTACGACGAATACGAGGACGGGACTTTTCAGGGGGATGCCGAAACGCAGCCAGGTCTGGATGAGCCACGGCGATCATGTGCGGACGTTGCCTCCGGGTTTCAAGATGATCGCCTCCACTCCAAGCGTGAAATACGCCGCCATCGCCGATACAGGCAGAAAATTCTACGGGGTGCAATTTCATCCCGAAGTCGCCCATACGCAGGAAGGCGGCGCCATTCTGCGGAATTTCCTTTTCGGTATCTGCGGCTGCAAAGCAAACTGGTCACCGCAGTCGTTTATTAAGAGCTCGATATCGGAAATCAGGAATATTGTCGGCCGCGGCAAAGCGATTTGCGCGCTGTCGGGCGGCGTGGATTCATCGGTAGTAGCCGTGCTCCTGAACGAGGCCATAGGCAGACGGGCCGTTTCGATATTCATCGATAACGGAGTCCTTCGGCTCAACGAGGCCGCCCAGGTGAAAGAAGCCTTCAGGAAATTCGGGATTAATATCAGCACGGTCGACGCGTCGGATTTATTTTTGAGAAGGCTTAAGGGGGTGGCTGATCCTGAAATGAAACGCAAAAAGATCGGCCGGGCGTTCATCGAGGTCTTCAGAGCGGAGGCGAGGAAGATCGGAAAAGTCGATTTCCTGGCCCAAGGGACGCTATATCCGGACTTGATCGAATCGGTCTCATTCAAGGGGCCCTCGGCGACCATCAAAACCCATCATAACGTGGGCGGTCTGCCCAAACGGATGCGATTGAAACTGATCGAACCGTTGAAGGAGCTTTTCAAAGATGAAGTCCGCGCCGTGGGGCGTCAGCTTGGTTTGCCGAAAGAATTCATCAGCCGTCATCCGTTTCCGGGTCCGGGGCTGGCTGTGAGGATACTGGGCGCGGTAACACCGGAGAGGCTCAGAGTCCTTCGTGACGCCGATCATATTTTCATCTCGGAGCTGCGCAAGTGGAAGCTTTATGATGAGACCTGGCAGGCCCTGGCGGTGCTGCTGCCGGTGCGCTCGGTGGGGGTGATGGGAGACGAGCGCACGTATGAGAACGTCGTGGCCCTCCGGGCAGTGACATCGAAGGATGCCATGACCGCCGACTGGGCGCGATTGCCCGAGGATTTCCTGGCTCATGTCTCGAACCGCATTATCAACGAGATCAAGGGGATTAACCGCGTAGTCTATGACGTATCCTCCAAGCCCCCGGCGACGATTGAGTGGGAGTGAGGGGGATGAAATGGATAATAATATTTTTGATTGCATACCTTTATTGGAAATTTGCGAAATCGCCACATCTAAAAAAGAAACGTATTTGCAACGGCTACGAACAATATAAAGACTGGTGGGGACGGTGGCGTTTTACTCACCGGTATGTTGCGGAAAAGAAGCTGGGCTCTAAAATATGGGACAATTTTGTTGTCCATCATAAAAACGAGAATAAACTTGATAATCGACCTGGAAATTTGTTGGTCATGAGAAATGATAGGCATTCCAAGTTGCATTATTGGAAACGAAGGGCAAAGCGAAAATAATGTTCTTTATAATCCTAAGAAAAAGAACCAAGGGATTTAAGAATGGCGGCAACTCTACCGTGAATCATGTGCCCAACGGACTCCTTACAAATGAAGAGAAAATGATGCAGAGATCGTCAGGAACTTTCAGCTCCTGACTATCTCCTGATAATAAAAAGAGGGCGAAGCATGTTGCCAATTTATGAGCCGCACCCGAGCGCCGGTTTTATAATACAGATCAGCTTATTAAGGTTGTTTTGGACGTTGACATTGCCGGCGCCCGTTATTACCATCAGTAAGAGATGAATATCCCTTTTAACACAGAGCAGTTTCTTGGCGTATTCCAGGTATATAACGATGCCATCTGGCCCGCTCAGTTGATTGGGTATATTGTTGCGGTGATGGCCTTGATTGCCGTCAGCGTCAAATACAGTCGGGGCGTTGAAATCGAATCTGCAATTCCGGTTCGATGGCCGTTGGATAAGCATCGTCGGCTACGTATTTATGACGTTTGCGATAATCGTCTATCCGGTTTTGGGACTTTTTTTCGGACATTCTTACCCCAGAATCCCCCTTTTCCCCTTGACTCCCTGCCCGCTGACCATATTTACTTTCGGCGTCTTGCTGACAGCCATACGGCCGGTGCGCTGGCACATTTGGATCATTCCCTTTGTCTGGTCAATAATCGGATTCACAGCCGCTCTTCGCTTCGGTATCAAACAAGATATTGGACTGCTTATTGCCGGGGTCGTCGGAGTAATTTTCATACTTGCCGCTGGTCGAAAGCGGAATGACAATGTTCAGCTGAGGCATCCATCCTCGTAATCATAGCCGTAGGTCGGGAGCCCGCAGGGCTCCTTATGAGTAGGGAGCAGGGAGAATATCAGGAGATTTCAGAGCCCGACCCACCTCGAAGAGGGAACCGACGAACAAAGGGGAATCGCGTTGCTTAGAATAATACTCTACATTCTCTCGGGTCTGCTTCTCATCAGGCTGCTATCCTTTCTCGTAAGGGGGCTGATTGGAGTTCCCCGCCGCAACACGGTCGGGAGGCGCAGCGGGGAAGAGGTGGGCAAAGGAGAGATCGTCATAGACGAAATCGAGAATCAGGAAGAATGAGAAACCTCTAAACAGACGGCAATGATGAGAGTCCTCCCCGACAACTCCTGGGAAATCTACCTTGACAGCGTAGAAAAGGCGCGGGCCATAATGGACGAGATCTTGGAGGGTAAACCGATTGGTCCGCTTCTGAATCAGTTCGTTCCCATTCTCGCCTTTCAACAGGGAATCTGCCTGTCCCGCTGGATTGTCAATAACCCGGAGCTGGTGCAGAGACTCAACGAAATTCAGAGCTATACGAAAGAGGAATTCGAGGAAGTGGCCGAGCTGGTCAGGGAATCGGTGGATCGCCTGATAATGCGATAATTATCTAATTCGAATTCAATTTCAGCCGGTAAAGTCGATTAATAGAACTATCTTGAAAACACGAGGAAGCGATGATCAGATTCGATAATAAGGTGGCGTTGATTACGGGCGGGTCGAGGGGGATCGGCGCGGCTACCGCGGTCCTGTTTGCCAAAACCGGCGCCGATGTGGCCATTAACTACCATTCAAATAAAGGAGAAGCGGAGAAGGTCAAAGCTGAGGTGGAGAATCTGGGACAAGAATGCTTAGTAGTTGAGGCCGACGTGGGCAAGCGATCCGATTGCTTCGCTCTTGTGGATTCGACTATCAATCATTATGACAAAATCGACTGCCTGGTCAATAACGCCGGTATCTGGACCGAGGCGGCCATCGAAAACATGACTGACGATATTCTAGACCGCACGGTCGATGTCAATATCAAAGGGTGCATTTATATGACCAGCGCAGTTGTTCCTTATATGAAAAAGCAGAAATCGGGCAGCATAATCTTTGTTTCTTCGACCGCCGGCCAGCGGGGCGAGGCCTGGCATTCCCATTATGCCGCATCGAAAGGGGCGCTGATTTCGCTGACCAAATCGCTTTGCAATGAACTGGCGTCCGACGGCATCCGTGTCAATTGTGTGGCCCCCGGCTGGGTTGACACCGACATGAGTCACGACGCTTTGATCGGCCCTGACGGCCCGAAGTACTTATCCTATATCCCGATAGGCCGGGCAGCGACCGCCGAGGAGCTAGCCGCTCCCATCGTGTTCATGGCTTCCGACTGGGCCAGTTTTATTGTTGGAGAAGTGCTCAATGTCAACGGCGGCGCGGTATTGGCGGGTTGAGAGCACCGTCGCTGGCCTCGTCTCGTTTCTGGTTGACATATATTTTGCCAGAGGATATTATGCGGGCTGTGGCATGTAATGTGGAATTAACGAGATGGCGGGTTGTCGGATGGAATTTTCTCAAGTATTAGCCCCGGTATCCGAACAGCTTGATGATTTCGAAAGGGAATTCAGGGCGATCCTGGAGACCGATTCGACAATCATTCGCGAAATCACCGAGCATCTTTACGGCGCGCCGGGCAAGCGGTTACGTCCGGCCCTGCTCTTTCTGACATCTGATGATCACAACCAGTCGGCCAGGTACGCCGCCCTGGCGGTGGAACTCATCCATACAGCCACGCTGTTGCACGACGACGTTATCGATCAATCTCGTACCCGCAGGGGCATAGAAACGATCAATCATAAATGGAATAACCTGGTCTCGGTATTGATGGGGGATTATTTTTTCGCCAAGGCGTTCGGTTTGCTGGTGGAAGCGGACTCGCCGCGCTTGATGGCGTCTTTCGCCGGGGCCACGGAAAGGGTATCGGTTGGCGAGCTGAATCAGGCGTTTTACACAGGCGATTTTGATATCGCCGAGGATACTTATCTGAATATAATCGCAGACAAGACAGCGTCGCTGTTCGCCTGCTCCGCCGAGGCCGGGGCCATCTGCTCGGGCCGAAACGGGGATATCTGCGAGGGGCTGAGAAGCTACGGCGAGAATATCGGGCTGGCTTTCCAAATCACAGACGATCTCCTGGACCTGGTGGGCGAAACCAGGAAAACAGGCAAATCGCTCGGTTCCGATATCCGCGAAGGTTGGATCACCTTGCCGTTGATAAAAGCGCTCCAAAACGATAATGGAAACTCTCACGGGCGGTTCAAGGAGATCCTCGGAGGAGACGTCAAGCAATCGGATTTCGATGAGATCCTGAGTTTCGTGCGCGAGAACGGAGGGATCGACTACGCGGAACATAAAGCCAGGCAATACGTTGAAAAAGCCGTGGATATATTGGACAGCCTCGACAGCCTGCCGATGAAAGGCGTTTTGAAAGACCTGGCTGTTCTGGCCGCGGTAAGAGACAAATAAGATATCTGAAAGGTATTGTGAATGTCAGGCCACTCCGAGATTATGAGTGGTTTTTTTTCGAGCGCCGGATAGGTTATGGACATCGCTGTTTTGTCGAAATACTGGTACTGGTACTTGCTTGCCTCCCTGATCGGGATAGCGGTCGGAGCGGCATCCTACCGCACGAGTTTCCCCCCTGTGAGCAAAACGATCAGAATGCTCTTGGCGGTCTTGCGGGGGACGATGATATTCCTCATCGGAGTGTTCCTGATCGAGCCGGTTTTGAACCTTTATTCCTGGAATACGGTAATTCCGAAGCTCGCCGTACTTTTCGACACATCAGGCAGCATGGATTTGAAAACGGGAGACCGGACTCGCCTCGGCCTCGCCCGCGCCTTCGGTGACAGCGTAATATCAGCGACACGATCGGATTACGATATTTTCTCTTTCGATGAGAACCTGATGGAAATCGACAAATTTCCCGATAAAGCGGACACCTCGGGGAACGCCACGGCTATTTCGTCGGCGCTGGAAGCTCTCAAGGGGAGAAAAGATTTCGACGATTACGGCGCCGTATTGCTGGTCACCGACGGCCGTCAAAATCTCGGCGCTGCACCTGTGGAAACGGCCCTTTCCCTTGGTGTCCCCGTGCATACGCTGACGGTGGGGGCGGCGGTCGAAGGTGTTAACATCTCATTGGACGACATTGCCGCCCCGGCGTCGGCCTACAGCGGCGATGATTTCAAGATCGAAACGAGAGTGAAGGCGGAGGGAGTCAAAGCGGAAAAATCAAAAGCTTTCTTGAAGCTCGACGGCAGGATGATCGCCGAGAGACAATTCGACGTGCCGCGCGAAGGACGATTCACGACGGTCGAGTTCGATGTTAAAGCCCCTGAACCGGGTCTGATCAGATACGAAGTCGAGATACTCAAAGCCGAGGGTGAATCGGAGTCGGTGGATAATAAGCGCGTCGTTTCAGTGAACGTTTTGAAAAACAGAATCAAAGTATTGCTCTGCTCCGACGTTCTCGACTGGGAGTACAAGTTCATCAAGCAATCGCTTTCCGGTTTCGACGAGTTCCAAATTGCCGCTGTCTATCAGCTTGAGGTGGGAAGATTCTCTGCGCCGGGACCGCCCAACACGTTTGCCGCGCTGGCCGAATACGATATCGTGATCATGGTCAACTGCGCGCCGGGCGACGTCAGGATTGCCCGCCCCAATCTGGTAATGTACGTGGAGGAGGGGGGATCGCTCGTCTACGTCGCCGGATCGGATTTTATGGCCGATTATGAATCGTTTGGGGATCTGCTTCCGATTGAAACAGAAAGGCCTCTGGTAAATCAGGGAGAATTTCTTTTCGAACCGTCGCCGACAAGGAAGCAGCACGCGGCCATACTGCTTAACGACGATCCTGAGATAAGTTCACGGCTATGGTACGCGTTGCCGCCGCTTGCCGGAATTATTTCCGGCATTAAACCGGCCGGCGCCGG
>CAZDAH010000021.1:393-3319 GCA_964503405.1 uncultured Ignavibacteria bacterium | reverse complement strand
CTCCGAGGGGATGATGCGGCCGGCGCCGTGCTTCTGGAAACGAGGGCCAATTTCGCCGGGCAGGACGCTATCCCGGTATTGACCGTCGGTGATGTTGCGAAGGGCAGAACGGCGATCATGACTGGGTATCCAGTCTGGCGAAGTTATTTCGGGGCCAGGCATGAGAACGCCATTGCGATACCCACGTTTTGGAAAAACCTGGTCAGGTGGGCCACGGCCAAAAGCGATGCAAAGAATTTCGATATTGTCACCGAACGCGATGTTTATCGTCTCGGCGAGCCGATACGGTTAACCGGCTACCTTTATGATGAGTCCAATCAGCCGAAAGGGGGCGCGCTGGTGACGGTTTCGGTTTACCCCAAGGGGGACGATAAGGCGATCAAGGATATCGTCCTGGCGCAATCGGCGGTCGGTATCTATAAAGGGGAGTTGACTTCCCTGGCGCCGGGGGAATACAAGTTCAAGGCGTTCGCGCAATCGTACGGCGATACGGTTGGAACGACCGACGGCGAATTCGTCATCGAGAAGTTCAGCCTGGAGCTGGCCTCGAGCGCGCCCGATTACAATTTGACCAGTCGGATCTCCGAGGCAACAGGCGGCAGGGCCTACACCGTTGATAATTTCAGCGAATTTATCAACGATCTGAAGCTGACCCCGTTCGAGAGAGAGAAGCATTCCGTAATCAAACCGTTCGGCATGCCGCTGTTTCTGGTATTCGTATTGGCCGGATTATGTATCGAGTGGGGGGTAAGGAAAAGGCTAAGGCTGCCGTAGGGGCAAATCGCGGTTTGTCTGCATTAGAAGGTCGATCATGGGTTGCCCCACTACGACCGGGTCATCACGCCGCAACGGTGCCCCACCTATCAGGTGAGGCTTCTTCTTTCCTCTTTCTTTGCACCCACCCGTTGGGTAGGGCAACTTTTTCCTAAATCCAAAAAAAGATTGCCCATACCACTATCGTGTATTAAGATTCCAATGCGTATAAGAATGATGTCCGGACAAGGGGAGGGTTTAGTGGTCACAATAGCCGATTTAAAAGCAAGAGAAATCATAGACTCGCGCGGCAACCCCACGGTGGAGGTCGATTGCCTCCTCGAATCGGGGGATATGGGACGGGCGTCGATACCGTCGGGAGCGTCCACCGGCGAGTTCGAGGCCGTGGAGCTTCGCGACGGAGATAAATCGCGCTATATGGGTAAGGGAGTCACCCAGGCGGTTAAGAATGTCAGCGAGAAGATCGCGCCGGCCGTTGTCGGGTCGGAGCTCGACGCATTGGACCAGGCGGCAGTCGACGATTTCCTGATCGAACTGGACGGCACCGAAGATAAGGGGAATCTCGGGGCCAATGCAGTTCTGGGCGTATCGTTAGCGGTCTGCAAAGCGGCGGCCAGTTATTGCGGACTACCGTTATACCGCTATATCGGCGGGGCCAACGCCAATATCCTGCCGGTGCCGATGATGAATATCCTCAACGGCGGCAAGCACGCCGACAACAATGTCGATTTGCAGGAATTCATGGTCATGCCCGCCGGGCGACCGACTTTCAGCGAAGCGCTGCGTTGCGGTATCGAGGTTTTTCATCATCTTAAAAAAGTGCTGGCTGCCAGAGGGTACAATACCGCGGTCGGCGATGAGGGCGGGTTCGCGCCGGATCTGAAATCGAACGAGGAGGCGTTGCAGGTCATAATGGAGGCCATCGAGAAATCGGGATATACCGCCGGCGAGGACGTTTTCATCGCCCTGGACCCGGCATCATCGGAGTTCTATGAGGACGGCCGATATAATCTCAAATCGGAAGGCCGCGTGCTGACAGCCTCGGAGATGGCCGATCAATATGCCGAATGGGTAGATAATTATCCCATCATTTCCATCGAGGACGGCCTGGCCGAGGAGGATTGGGACGGCTGGCAAATACTGACCGAGAAACTCGGCGGCAGGATCCAGCTTGTCGGGGACGATCTATTCGTTACCAACACCTCGCGTCTGGCACGGGGCATCGAAGAAGCCTCGGCAAATTCCATCTTAATCAAATTAAACCAGATCGGGACGTTGACGGAGTCATTGAGGGCGATCGAGATGGCCCGCAAGGCGGGCTGGACAGCCGTTGTTTCGCATCGTTCCGGCGAAACTGAGGATACCACAATTGCTGATGTTGTCGTGGCTACCGGATGCGGGCAGATCAAGACCGGATCGGCCTGCCGCTCCGAAAGAATCGCCAAGTACAATCAGCTTTTGAGAATAGAAGAAGAGCTTGGCAGGACCGCCCGCTTCCCGGGGCTGGGCGCGTTCAGCAGATAGGAATTATTTTGGCGTATCCTAAAGTATCGAGCAGATTCAAAAGCCGGGTAAAGCAATCGAAATTGCGATCCCGGTTGATAATGTTCGCGGTCGTTTTAGGATTGGTTACTCTCATCCTCTCTTTTTTCTGGAGCGAATACGGATTTGTCAGGATGTGGATTCTTGATCGCAAGATCGAAAAGCTTGAGAAGGAAATTGTCGCTTTGAAAGTCGAACGTCACGACCTGCTCTGGGAAATCGACAAGATGAAAAATGATCCCGAGTATATCAAGAAATACGCTGTGGAGAAATACGGCTACGCCCGCTCCGACCAGAAGGTGATCCAGTTCGTCCCGCCTGACTCGTCGCGGGGGGACCTGGTCAAGCATCTTTCCGACAAAAAATGAGTCGATGAGCCGATTCAAGATCGAGGCTTATGTCATACGCGCCACCCGGATGGCGGAATCGTCCCGGGTGGTTACTTTATTCAGCAAGGAGCTGGGCAAAGTCAAAGCGGTGGCCAAAGGCGTGGGAAAACCGAAATCGAAGATGTCGGGGGCGGTCGAGTTGTTCAATCGAATAGAAGGGGATTTATACAAGAAGGAAACCTCGGAATTGGGAACTCTGGGCGGCGCGGCGGTGCTCGACG
>CAZDAH010000021.1:0-383 GCA_964503405.1 uncultured Ignavibacteria bacterium | reverse complement strand
CGGCTGACTGTCGATCCCCGCAAGTTCGGATTCGGCTCGGCCTGGTGCGAAGTGCTGGATAAAACGTCGCACCCGGAACATCCTCGGCCGAAAACGTACGCGTTGACCGGCGACTTGCTGGCCGCGCTCGTTTCGTGCGAATCTGCGAGTTCAGGCCTGGTCTTTTGGAGCGGCCTGGTCAAATTGTTGGGATTCGAAGGGTACGCCCCGCAATTGGATAAATGCGTCTCCTGTGGGAAGACCGATCTGGGCAAATCGCCAATGATCTCGCTGGCCAGGGGAGGCGCTATATGCGAAAGGTGCCCCAACGACGACGAGTTTTCCATCCGCATTTCAGCGGCGGGTCTGGATCTTTTGCGAAAAATGGAGAACGCGCCCTTATC
>CAZDAH010000020.1:10349-31148 GCA_964503405.1 uncultured Ignavibacteria bacterium | reverse complement strand
ATGATTTTACGAGGGAAGAAGGCGCGCAGCCCACAGACAATACCGGGCTTGGAACCGGTGTGGCAGGAGTGGCTGCAGGCCTAACCAATAATGATGATCAAATTGCCGGGATTGCAGGCGGTTGGGGAGGCACCAACATTGGAGTAAGCCTATATGGTTTAAAAGTGACCCCTCTTCTTGAGGATTCCTATCTAGCAAACGCAATCCATTTCGGCTCAGATTATAATGGATATCATTGCAGGATATTAAACTGCAGCGTTGTAAAACCCTATTCATTGGTAGTTGAGATTGCCATTCACCATGCTTATTTATTCGGAACGGTCATAGTTGGGGCGAAAAGTAATGGCAATGAAGAGGAACTCAGATTCAATTATCCTGCTGATGCTTCATACCATAATTGGGCGATAAGCGTCGGCTCATACGGAGACGATGGGAGGATCTGCGAGGCGCAAAATTGCGGCCTAGGATCACGATGGGGTTACGGTATTGATTTGCTCGCTCCCGGCTATCACATTCCCATACTTACCCTGGATGGAGAATATAATCCAACTGGTGGAGGAGGTACTTCCGACGCAGCCCCTCATGTTTCAGGAGCAGTGGCCCTGCTTATGAGCTTAAATAATTCTTTTCTTGGCGAAGATTACGAGAATATACTCGAATTCTCCGCATACGATAATCCGGAAGTAACGGATGGCGACGTATGGACTTGGGACGACCATTACGGGCACGGTCTACTAAATGTATCAACTGCTGTCAGCAGATTAGCTGATCCAGATTGGGCCTTTTTCGACCATTATGCCGAAGGAGGAATACTCCGAAATACTTCCGCTCCATATACTTGCCGGTTCTACGGAATGCCCCTTAACGATGAGTATATCGTACAAAGGTGCTCGGTAGTAGTCTTCGTCCCTTATCCGGAGAGTTTCGTCGAAATACCTTTTGTATGGGGTTTGGGAGCCGGTACGCTGGGTTGGGCAGGGGCAAGCCCAAACTACAACGCTGGATGGTGCCACCTAGTACCTGGTTCACAGAAGCTTACAAAATGCCAATTATTCACATATGTCTATAAGGTTTTCGAAGAAGATCCGCTAATCTACCCTGGTAGATTTATTGGCTGGTATCCCCGCCCACCGAACGAAGTTCGTCTCCATTACAGACTTTGGGGCCAGCCCGCAAGCCCGGGTCCAAAACTGGACGGCGGTTCGTCGACCGGCCAGATCTCGTTTGCCGGTAATTACCCAAGCCCCTTCAACGCCACCACTCTAATAAAATTCAGCATCTCAGAAAAATCCCACGTCCTGCTTTCAGTGTTTGATATCATGGGCAGGAAAGTAAATACGCTGATAGACAAAGACATCGCTGCCGGTGAATATTCGATTCTTTGGGACGGAACTGATTCTGACGGTCTCATGGTTTCATCCGGAATCTATTATTCACGCTTGGAGGTTGCCGATCAGGTCAGATCTTCCAATATGACAATGCTGAGATAACCGGGTCGTAACGTATAAGCCCGTTGAATGCTTGATGGTCAATTGACAATATGTATCGACCGCTTGTGCGCGTTCAGGCCGGCTTCCATCAACGCTTCCGACAAGGTCGGGTGAATGGCCATGATATGCCCCAAGTCCTCCGATGTCCCGTCGAACTCCATCAAGGCCGTGCCGGCAAAAATGATATCCCCGGAATGGGGCCCGAAGATATGAATACCCAGCACCTCGTCGGTTTTGGCGTCGGAGATAACCTTGGCGAAACCGTCGGTGGCCAGAGTGGCGATCCCTTTGCCTACGGCGCGGTAGGGGAATTTGCCGATTTTAATCTCGCGGTTCTGTTTTTTCGCCTCCTCTTCGGAAAAACCTATCCCGGCGATTTCAGGATCGGTGAAGACGGCGTAGGGGACGGCTTTCCAATCCACTCCCATGGACGATCCGGCGATGGCCTCGGCGGCGACGATTCCCTCGTGCGACGCTTTATGCGCCAACAACAATCCGCCGGTGACGTCGCCGATGGCGAAGATGTTGGCGATGCTGGTTCTGCGGCGATTATCTATCGTGATGAAACCTCGGTCGTCGGTTTTCACTCCGACCTTCTCTAAATTCAAACCTCTGGAATTCGGCCTCATCCCCACCGATACCAGGACCATATCGAATGTCATCGTTGTCTCGCCGTCGGGAGTCTGCACTTTCATTTCGATGGTATCGCCTGTTTTTTCCGCAGAAACGTATTTCGACGATGTATAAATTTCCATCCCCTGTTTTCTGAAGGCGCGGTCGGCGGCCGAGGAGATCTCTTTGTCGAGCGACGGCAGAACCGAATCCAACAGCTCTATTACGGTGACTTTGGAGCCGAGCGTATTATATACTGTAGCCATCTCCACGCCGATAGGCCCGGCGCCTATTACGGCCAGCCGTTTGGGCACGGATGAGATATCGATCGCCTTTCTGGCGCCGACTATGGTTCTGCCGTCGAAACGCAGCCCCGGCAGGTTGATTGTCGAGGCGCCGGTGGCGATGATGAAGTTTTTGGAATCGACATAGGTCTTGTGCACGCCTTTGACTATCTCAATTCTCTCCGTGGAGACAAAAGCCGCCTCGCCCGAATATATTTTTACGCCGGCTTTCTCGAGGAGCAATTTTACCCCTCCTGTCAGCCGCTTTATCGTGTCGTCTTTATGCTTGCGCAGCAGATCGAGATCGATGGCGACGTTGTCGGCTTTGATGCCGATTCTCTTGGAATGTTCGATTGTTCTCTTAAGTTCAGCGACGTAAAGGAGAGCTTTCGACGGGATACATCCCCAGTTTAAGCAGACGCCGCCGATATATTCTTTTTCCACGATCGCGGTTTTGAGACCCAGCTGCGCGGCGCGAATGGCGGCGACATAACCGCCGGGACCGGCGCCAATGACCACAACCTGATACTTATCGGCCATCAGATCACTCCGATCAGCCAGCCGTCGGGATCCTCGAGATGTTCTATCATCCGACGCAGAAACTGCACGGCGTAAGAACCGTCGACTACCCGATGATCGAACGACAGCCCGAAATTAAGCATCGGCCGGATCACGATTTCGCCGTCGCGGACAACCGGCTTCTCGGTTATCTTGTGCACTCCAAGGATGGCTACCTGGGGGTGGGCGATGATGGGGGTGGAGGCTGTCGCCCCGAACATGCCTGCGTTGGTAATGGTGAACGTACCGCCGGTAATCTCGTCCATTTTCAGTTTATCGGAGTTGGCCCTTTCTCCGAGATCTTTCATCTCTTTGGCTACCTGAAGGAGCGATTTTTGCTCGCAATGTTTGACCACAGGCACTATCAGGGAATTTTCGCGGCCGACCGCCATGCCGATATTGAAATATTTTTTCACATGCAGATTATCCCCTTCGAAAGTGGAGTTGACCCAGGGGAAATCTTTGGCCGCGTAGATAATCGCCTTGACGAAGAAAGGCATGAAGGTAATTCTCGCGCCGTGCTTTTCCTCGATCTTATCGACATATTTTTTGCGCCAGGCGACGAGTCTGGTCATATCGGCCTCGTCAAACGTGGTTACATGGGGTATAGTGAAGGCCGATCTGGTCATATGCTCGGAAATAACCTTGCGCACTCCCGTAACCGGGACGATCTCCTCGGGCTCGGCGTCAGGCCAGGCGAAATCGGGCTTTTTTTTGTCCACTGTGTGACGCGACTCAATATATTTTATTACGTCTTCCTTGGTGACGCGCCCGCTTCTCCCTGAACCGCTGACCATGCGCAGATCGATGAAGTGTTCTCGGGCCAGCCGTCGGACCAGCGGCGACGATTTGACCGCCTTGATGCCGGCCTCGATGGAATCGGTGTCGGCATGAATCCCCATCTTCTTGTGATGTTCAATTACCGCCACGAATTCCTCGTCGGTCTCAGGGGTCTCCTGCTCCGGCGGGATATGCTCTTTGCCGTTATCCGGCATTGTCTGAAACGCTTTTGACACGCTGGCTCCGGCGCCCTCCTGGATTTCGAGGACGGCGATCTCCGCGCCTATGCCGACTATCGTATCGGGAGCCGCCAGATGTTTCTTCATGGCGCCGCTGTGTGGCGACGGTATCTCGACGTTGATCTTGTCGGTCATTATCTCCACGAGCGGATCGTCGACCTTAACCTGATCACCCTCATTTTTGAGCCATTTGACAATCGTTCCCTCGACCACCGATTCCCCCAGCGGGGGCACAACTATCTTAAATTCCATACTGCCTCCGTTAATATTCCATGATCTTTTTGGCGGCCCGGGCTATCTTCTCGGCGTTAGGCAGGAAGAAATGCTCCATGGGAGGCGCGAAGGGAATCGCGGGAACGTCCAATCCGCAAACCCTGGTGACGGGAGCGTCGAGCGAATCGAAAATTTCCTCGGTAATTGTCGCCGATACCTCGGCCATGACTCCTCCTGTTTTTGAGCTCTCCTGCACCAGCAGGGCGCGCGAGGTCTTCTTCACCGATTCCAGAATCAACTCCCGATCCCACGGGCGCAGCGATCTCATATCGATCACTTCCGCGTCGATGCCATCCTTTTGCAGCGATTCCGCCGCCTGCATGGAGCGATGATACATGAGGCCGTAACAGACTATTGTCAGGTCCTTGCCCTCCTTGCGGACAATTCCCCTGCCTATAGGTACGGTGAATTCCTCTTCGGGAAGCTCTTCTTTAATCCAACGGTAGAGTCTCTTGTGCTCGAAATAAATAACCGGATCGTCGCCGCGAATGGCCGATTTGAGCAGCCCTTTGGCATCATAGGGTGTCGACGGGAAAACGACCAGCAGTCCAGGCTGCGAGAAGAAGAATTGCTCGTTGATCTGGGAGTGATACAACCCTCCGCCGACGTCGCCGCCGCAGCAGACGCGCACGGTCATGGGGCAGGTCCAGTCACCGCCGGTGCGATAGCGTATCTTGGCCGCCTGCTGGATGATCTGGTCCATCGACGGCGTTATGAAATCGGCGAATTGTATCTCCGGCACCGGCCTCAACCCCACCAGCGAGGCGCCCACCGAGCCGCCGGCGATGAAGACCTCCGAGATCGGCGAATCGATCACCCTCTCCTTGCCGAAACGGTCCATCAACCCTTTCGTGGCTTTGGATACGCCGCCATAGAGACCGATATCCTCGCCAATAAGAAATACGTTTTCGTCGCGCTCCATCTCCTCGGCCAGGGCCTCGGTAATGGCCTCGATGAATGACGTTTTCTTCATTGTTTCTCCTGTTTTCTCAATCTTAATCTCTTCTCTCTAATGTCTCCGGCCCTCTCGCATTCCTCTTTTTCCTCGTCGGTTTCGATTATCAACGCCGGAACCGCTCTCGGTTTGCCGCCTTTATCGATGCTGACGAAAGTGAGGTAGGCTTCGGACGTTTTCTTTATATCCCCCGTATCCATATTCTCGGAATGGACGACGACTTTGACCACCAGTGATGTTTTCCCGACGCAGACGACCCTGGCTTTCAGATGCGCGAGGTATCCGAGTTTGATAGGATTCAGGAAGGACAGTCCCTCTATCGCGGCGGTCACGCAGAGGGCGCCGCAATGACGATGGGCCGCCGTGGCCGCGGCCAGGTCGATCCAGTGCATGACCCGGCCTCCAAGCACGTTGCCCAGGATGTTGGCGTCGTTGGGGATCACCAGCTCGGTCATGAAAACCTCTGATTCCGACGGTCTTTTGCCTCTTGTCGAATCAAGTTGGTTCATCTTAATATTCGTCCCGTCTCACAGGGAAAGCGTCGGAGTAAACGTCGTTGTACGCCTCTTCCGGCTCGCAGTATTTCATATCCTCGCAGACTTTGATGGCGGCGTCGAGTTCCTGGTTGATCTCCTCGACAATGGCTTCTTTTTTCTGATCGGTCATGATATCTAGTTCCAGAAGCAGTTTCTCCGCTATAACCAGGGGATCTCTTTTCCTCCAGCTCTCCAGTTCCTCGTTACTGCGGTAATCGGCCGGATCGATCTCGGAATGCCCGTACCAGCGATAGGTCAGGCATTCGATCAGGGTTGGCCCTTCGCCCGCCCGGGCGCGTGTTATCGCTTCCGATGCGGTCTTATGCACCAGGACGACGTCATTTCCGTCGATGGTGACGCCCGGGAAACCATAGGCCTTGGAGCGATCCGAGAATCTCTCAATATTAGCCTGCAGTGTCGACGGGACAGATTCCGCCCAGAAGTTGTTCTGGCAAATATAAACTATCGGCAGGCGGTGGATTCCGGCGAAATTCAGAGCTTCATGCCAGCCGCCCCGCGATGTGCCCCCCTCGCCGAAAAAGGCCAGCACTACATTGCCCTTTTTTTGCATTTTGAATCCCAGGGCGCACCCTGTGCCGATGATGGTCTGGCTGGCTACCGTGGATGACGGGTGAATGACCCCCAGAGCCTTCTTGCCGTAGTGACAGGGGTGCGATTTCCCTTTGTCGCAGGAATTGGAACGGGCGTAAACCTGGGCGATGATCTCCTCAATGGTGATCCCCTTGGTGATGGCCGCGCCGATCTCGCGGTGCGACGGCGCTATGATGTCCTCATTACGAAGACCGTAGGTGGGGCCGACCGTGGTGGCCTCCTGTCCGACCGCCGAGAAATAGGTCCCGGCGTAGCGTCCCTGGCGGAACAGCTTGCGCAGCCTCTCGTCGACGGTCCTGGTCTTGAGCAGGTTGTAATAAAGCCCCATCAGGACCTCTTCGGAGAGGCCGATTTCCTTCAAGTCGGGCGCTTCGGTTGACTGCTTGGCAGGCATTTATCCTCCGTAAATCGCCAAATTATCGTAAAAGAAGTCCAATTCGAGTTTAAGCATAATCGCTCAATATAAACCTAATGTCGAGTTTGTCAATCCACATTACCTCTTTCTCCATCAACAAAAGCCATTAGTGCGCCGTAAGGAACCCCTTCTTTACGGGCAACCCTAAGTGGTCAGGAAATCCCGCCGAAGGCGGGACTGACGACTCCCGGAAAACAGTTTTCTTTCGGTTTTTCCCTCGTTTATTGCCCCATCCGGCTTTCAATTCTGGAAAAACTAAGGGTATGGGCGGTATGTTTCTGAAAAATGCACAACGGAGCGTTTTTGCTGGTAACCAAGCTCCTGCTTGGTTACCGCGATCGTGTTTTTGCAGCAGGCGGGCGTCCTCGTCCGACTGCAAGAGCAGTTGGTATATGAGGATGTATGCCGGCCATAATAACGGCTGATTTCGATGCACTGAAAAAAACCTTTCCCTACAGTAAACAGGGGTCGTCAGTAGAGGCTTATTAGAGTCCCGGAAAAATGACTTGACCCGCAGGGTTATATATATTTATTTTGGTCATAATGGAGTTTTTTTTAGGGTAGAAAGGGACGATAGTGAGTTTTTATAATCGCTTTGCACTCGGTTCAAATAATCTGCCCGTTACCGATCAACTAAGGAATTTTTATAACTTCCCTGAACGTCATGAAAAAATAGTCAGTCTTCAAGAGCGCGCATTATCCCACCAATCAGAAATACTAAATAATCTGGGAAACCTTTCCTCGAGATTTGAAATGGCTGTGAATGAAGCCAAAGTTCAGCACTTGAATCTCATGAATGAACTTAGCGGCAAAACATCGAGGATTCTCGATGCAATTGGTAATCTTGCAGAGTCTCTAGGCGCAAATCTTGCTGAAATCGAATGGGTTTTGGCAAATATAGATGATAAATTAGGTCGAATTCTTAAAGTCCTTAGGGCTCCTTTAGGGACAAAAGCCCATGAACTTGTTGTGGATGGAAACTTAGCCTTATCGCGGGGTTTCATAACTCAAGCAAAGGGTTGTTTTGAAGAGGCCCTAGAACATAAACCCTCGGACTATTGGGCGCTAACATCATTGGGGTTTGCCTTGGTTCGATTGGAAGAGCCTGTTAAGGCCATAAAGGCCTTTGAAGATGCGGCAGCCTTCGTCCCTTCGGAACTTGGCGCGGAAGGCAGGGTAACTGCTTTGGAGAATTTAGCCAGATCGCATTATGCAGATTCGAATTTCAAAATGGCGTTCCAACTTGCGAATCAAGCCGCTGCCTTGAGATCAGAGCATAAATGTCTTGATGCCCAAAGTCTATATTTATTATCAGTATATTGTTATCTTATAAACGACTTTGAGTATGGATCAAAACTTATGGCAATTATATGCAAGGAGCACCCGGATTATTTTTTGACATATACGACAGATGAGGATCTTAATCCATTCAGAGTACAAGTATTGGAGACGCTTAATGATTTGGCACGGATGGCTAATAATGAGGCCCGTCAACTATCAGATAATCTTGAGACAGTTTTCAAAGGTGTATTGCCCGAAATTCAAATTATACAAAAAAATGGGTTTTGTGAGGAATTGCAGTTGTTTCAAAAATATCATGATATTAATTTAGGATTGATACGATCAAACAACTACTCTGATTCCATTAAATCAACCAATATAACCGCCCATCTATTAGATATTGGAAAGAGAATTCCGAAAGTTGTCACGCTAATGAAAGATTTCGCTGCCGCTGAAAAAGCCCGCATGAAAACAGAAAAAGAGCTTAGAAAATTAGAGTCAAATATTCTCAAAATTGCCAAGAAGAAAGAACGCATTAGTTCGATGATATTTGGCATCTTCATTACTATTGGCTGTATTATAGCCGTTGTGTTGTTAATTTGGGGAATACAAATCCGCTGGCGGTTAATAGGCGAGGAATGGAATACACCTTGGTCTCAAGTGTTCCTCTTATGGCCCTTGAATTTCCTCCTAAAGATTCTTGCAATATTTGCAGTTTTGGGATGGATCTTAGCGTATCCGGCCGCCGCATTCTTGATTGGAGCATTATTGCCTGTGTCCCTAATTACTCTGCTCGAGCATACTCTCTTTCAGTCAAAATATTACAGAGAAAGTTCAACAGAAAACGCGCGTATGCGCCATTTGGCTGAAGTTGATAATTGCAATACTTTTAAGTTAAGGGTAGCAGGGCTGAAAAAAGAAATAAGCGATGTTTACGTAGAACTGAATGATATCTGTCCAATTAATTGAAAGTAAGATTAGAATTGTCAGATTAATAACTAGCCAGATATTGCAATTAAATTTCGCTTATGGATATGGTGATTCCAAATTGCAGATATGCGCAAAATGCGTTCCTAACGTAGGATAATTGGATCATCTGCTTGCCATGATTAGTCTTTTCCTCCTAAAATCCCTGAATGGAAAACTCCCCCAAACCCTCGGCTCGACAAAGCTCGCCAAGATCCCTCCTGGCCTTCCTCGGCCTTAAGCGCGATATCGCCCTGCTCCTGGCCATGGTCGTGCTGGTGGGCCTGGGGGAGCGGATCGGGTCGCGCTATATACCCAAGTATATCGAGGAGCTGGGCGCCGGGGCGATACTGATCGGGATTTACGGCGCGCTGGAGAACCTGTTAGGTGCGCTGTGGTCCTTTCCCGGCGGGATCCTCTCGGATCGGCTTGGCGCCAAGCGGGCGCTGCTGGTGTTCAACATCATCGCCATGATCGGGTATTTGATCGTCATCCTGATACCGTCCTGGCCGGCAGTGATGATTGCCGCCGTGTTTTTCATGGCCTGGTCGTCGCTGTCTTTGCCGGCCACCATGAGCATGGTCGGGGATCTTTTGCCCCGTTCCAAGAGGGCCATGGGGGTCTCCATGCATTCGATCATCCGGCGCATCCCCATGGGCGGCGGCCCGGTGATCGGCGGGGCGTTGATAGCGGCGTTCGGGCTGATCACGGGAGTCCGGGTCGCCTTCGCCCTGGCCTTCGTGCTGGCGATTTTCTCGATCACGATGCAGCAGAGAATGGCTCCGAACGAGACGAAAAAATACGAGCCGCTGCATCTATTCAAGCTGATCAAACGGTTCAACCCGGGCTTAAAACGGCTGCTGATTTCCGATATCCTGGTGCGCTTCTGCGAGCAGATACCGTACGCTTTCGCCGTAATCTGGGTCATGGACGTTGTCGGCCGGGACGCCCTCGAGTTCGGCTGGCTGACCGCGCTGGAGATGGGGACGGCCATGCTGTTATATATCCCGGTCGCCTATTTTTCCGATAAGGCCGAGCGCAAGCCGTTTGTGGTAATCACTTTTGCTTTTTTCGCTCTCTTCCCGGCTATCCTCTTTTTCGCCAGATCAACAACCATGCTGGCCATAGCTTTTGTTATCCGCGGACTCAAGGAATTCGGCGAGCCTACCCGCAAGGCGCTGATTGTCGATCTGGCCGTTCCCGGCGCCACCGCCCGCACGGTCGGATCGTATTATTTGATACGCGACACGATCGTTTCCCTGGCCGCGGTTCTGGGCGGCTTTTTGTGGAAGATCAGCCCCGCCCTGAATCTCTGGACGGCGTTCGGGTTTGGCGTCCTGGCCACGCTCTATTTCGGACTGTTCGGGAGGGGGACCGAGACGGAATGAAAAATAAATTCTAGCAAGAAAGCAAAAAACTCCTTGACATCCAGAAATTCGATTCACATATTATTTTTGCAATATACAAATATGATCTTAAGGCAGGTGAGCTATGAAAACCATCTTGAGTTTTTGCGGGTTTGCCATTATTGCTGTATAATTATTTAATGTTGATATTATTCAAGCATGGGATGACGGACCAGAATGTCCACCTCCCTGCTGCGGCGGAGGAAGCTCTGATTGGGCAACCGTAACTCTTATGGGTATGGAACCACGCGTGCCGAGTGGCGGCTGGATTGATTTATATATCGAGCAGTTCTCGACTTCTGAGGACGGTTGCGACGCTCCAATAGAATATTCAATTGAAAGGGAGGGGTGCTGGACGGAGATTGGCGGTTTACTACACGGCTCCGGCAAGAGCGGAATGTGCGCGGTTATCTGCGGCAGTCCTCCGGACTGCCCTGACGATCAGGTTTGCTACGGATGCCCCCGTTTATTCACCCATTCATGTGGTTTCTTTAACGTTCACCATCCATTATGGGGCAAGGGCCAATTCCGGGTTTTCCACAGAGGGATTCTCATATTCAGCCAGAATTTCGATTTCGGCGGCGGGTCGGACTATTTTATTATGGACTTTACTGATATTGAATTTCTCAATAAGGACTATTCCCAGATCCAGACAAATGACATCTTCGATGCCATGGAATCGGTCGGTATAAGGGTTGTCGCAGAATTCGAAGGGGATGAACCTGCTCCGGCCATCGGGGTGGTACTTCGTTCGGATATAAGCCAGGATACGCTAGTTGTAGACTTACCCCTTGAACAAGTCCAATGGAATACTGCGATTTATAAAGGTTTGCTTCCAGCCGGGATATTCGCGCTAATAATAGGGGATCCCGACGAGGTTCTACCCTCATATAGCGAGGCCGAGATAAGCGCCGAGCCGGTTCACCTGGATTGTCCGGGTCAGAATCAGCCTGATGTGCCCGTTGATGTCTTACCTATCGCTAATTTCCAATTATTGGTCGTGGAAATAAGTTTCGAATCAGATCATGATCTGTGCAAAGACGTTACGCCCATCCAACCGGGAGATCCGACTACGGATCCAATCATCGATCCGGTCTGGATTAGGAATTCCTTGAACGAACCCGTGGCCTACACCAAAAACAGTTCTCTGCTTATGGACGTCAAGCTTATATGCAATAGGACTCCTTACCACGATTTCGAATACAGGATTCTGGCTTCCGGGGGACAGAATCAGGGGAATTATATTACCAACGTCTATGAAGGGCATTTCTACGGAACGAGCGTCAGTATGGTAGAAAATATAACCCCCAGGGACGGCGCATTTCCCGATTACGTGGGAATAATAGACCCCCTCGTTTATAACTGGTGGGTCAATAAGACGTCCGATCCGAATCCAGACAATTTCCGCTTTCTGAACACGAGCACCCATCGAATATTCCTTACCTACAATACACCTTTACTGGAGGATGTAAACGTGCTGGGACTCGATGAAATGTGCGATTACGCCCAGGGAGAAAACGTTCCTGCCGTAATCGCCGAATTGGGCGTGGGGGGAGTATACGGGGAAGGATGGACGTATGATCAAAATCATGATATCTTTTTCGATCCTTTAAATGTTGTTCGACAACAAATAGGGCAGTGCGTTGATTACGCGAATTTGATGACTCATCTCTACAAATGCATCGGGATTGATGCTAATTCGACAGTAGTATACAATGGAGCCCAATATGGCTTAAATGAATACTGGCTATTTTGGATTTATTCCGGGAATTTGAGCTTGCCATGTTTATTAACAAATACACTTACCTCGTGTAATGGCGTTATCGCCAAATGGCAATTTGGTTATCATGCAGTGACAAGAACGACCGGTCTTTTGTGCGACGCCGCATTTGGTATAGCGGTAATGCCGCAAGATTATGCGGTATGGTGGGAATATTATCTCCAACCGGCTGAATATCCAGATCAACCTGTAAGACCCGATTACACCCAGGATACCCCCCCGGTTTTTGAGCCGACGTATTATGACTGGGAGGAATATGCTATACCCATACCGCCATGGGGGATTATGCCTCCATATATAATACCAACTTATCCCGATTGGTTTTGCTACCCATGCCCTTAAATAAAATATGTAAGGAGCGAAAAATGGTATTTTGGGAAAAATGGAGATTTAAAATTAGCGGTATCATTATAGCTTTGTTGTCTCTATTAGCTATTGCTGCCGCGGGCTCCGATTTTAAAATTCTTCCAAATAGATTTCTACTAACGCTTATGCATACAGGTTATCTTAGTCTTTCGCCTTCAGCGGTATCTGACGGAAAGATGCCCTATTTTATCAGGAAAAGATCGCCAATCTTCCCTGGCGATTATTTTATACATCCATGGCTTGCGGACTCTACCAGCGTATCTAATTTAGAAAAGACGGAAGTCGACAGTCTGTTAAACCTATTTATTTTACCGAACTTTTACGACAAGACAATTTTGGATAATCTTATAGACTACGATTATTTAATTGCGAAAGGGACAATTAACAGGCACGAATTCTATGTCCGGTATGCGGGAGGAGATACGGTTTACACAATATCAGGCTGGTATGGAAGGTTTATTTCATTCTATAGAGTTGTACCTGGCTCTTTCAGATATAATGTCTCTCAATTTCAGGAGGCAGTCGAGAAATTGTCGTCAACCTACCGGAAAACCAAGGATAACGCGTTTAAGATGCGTGATGACGGCGAAAATTATATGCTTGAATATATCGATAAAGAAAACATGATGCGGGTGAGAAACTACCTTATCAGCTCCTCGAATATTTTTGGATTAAGCGTCACAGAGGAAGACGAACTTAAAACCTACAACCTCATCGAAATAACCAAATTCATAGATCCGGAGGTTATACCATGAGATATATAGCTCTGTTTTCACTAATTATGTTTATCGCCTCCAATGCCTATGGCGAGAGGTACGAATACAGGTCGGACGTCGATAGAATCATCCCGGATTACGATTCCACGGGGGTGACGGACACCATATTTGTGCCGGTTCATGTGGCTATCGAGGATATCAATTTCTACATCGGTATAGGCACTGAAAACCACATGCCGTGGGCCGAACAGGTTATGATCGACGTTTATTCCCCTCAAAATATCCGGGTAAGGATAAACGACTGGCAGGGGGAAGGTCCGCCGGTGAATTGGTATTGGGTATGGTACGATACCGAGAGGATCGTGGACGGCCCCGGCCACCTGGACGACTATATCGGCTACGACGCTTACGGCCCCTGGGTCATGCACGTTTTCGATAATTTCGAGGACAGGGAGGTTTACTGGTACTACTGGATAGCCGAGATCTACGGCGAGCCGACCACCGGAATCGAGAATGAAGATTTAAGCGGAGTCCCCAACGATTTCGAGCTTTCGGGTAATTATCCCAACCCCTTCAACTCGGCTACCGCGGTAAAATTCGGTTTGCCCGAAGAGGCCGAGGTCAATATTGCGGTCTACGACGTTTTAGGCAGGCTTGTACGGGTATTGACCGATGAGACATTGCCCGCCGGGTACCATCGCGTCGTCTGGGACGGCCGCGACCAGGAGAAGCAGGCCGTATCATCGGGTGTCTACATGCTCAGAATGAAATCGGGCGACCGGAGCTTCGATAAGCGGATGACGATGGTAAAATGATCAACAATGTCGGGTGCGCAAGCTCCCGGCCTATTCGTCGTTATTATTTAAAGATGCTTCGCAGTCTTTTAACAATATTAAAACTCGCCCGTTCGCCCAACATCGTAAATAACGCAGCCTTCACCATCATCGATACCCAGGCCCTCGGGTTGGAGAACATCCACCCGAAAAAGCGGTCTTTAAGCGTCGATTTGAAATAGGCTGTAAACAGACGATGCCGCCAGAGCTCGATCTTTTCGCGGTCGAAATCGGGAGTCTCTATCGACGGCTGGGTGAATATGGCCGCCTGAAAATTGATGAAATCGGTGTCGAACGTCTCTTTTCTTATATATCCCTTTTCCAGAACCTCGTCGTAGAGCTTCGTTCCCGGCATCGGGGTGGCGATAAATATCGAGACATTGTTGAATTTCAGATCTCGTATGTACTTTCTTGTATTCTCGATCGACGATTCAGTTTCGCCGGGCATGCCGATCACGAAATAGGCGTTGGATTTGATATCGAACTCGCGGCAGGCTTTGGTCACCTCATAAATCTTTTCCTTCTGCAGTCCTTTTTTTATCACCTTGTTGCGGATATGCTCGTCTCCCGATTCTATGGCCAGGTTAAACGAATCGCAGCCGGCCAGTCGCGCCCATTCGATGGACTCCCGGTCCAGCGACCCCACGTGCACGCCGTTGGGGGTGTTCCAGCGGATCTTGAGCCCGCTTTCTACTATCCCCCTGCATATATCAATAAATCGCTCTTTGTCATAAGTGAGGTTATCGTCCTCGAACGATATTTCTTCGGCCTTAAAATCATCGACCAGAGCCTCAATCATCTTCACCACATACTCGGGAGAATGCGCCCTGTATTTCGGTCCCATGACCGAGTGGATACTGCAGAAGGTGCAGCGGTAAGGGCAGCTTCGCGAGGTCACCACCGGGGCGTATCGTCCCCTGCCGAGGCCCCAGCGGCCGCCGCCCTGAGCCAGATACCGCTCCATATCGAACAGCTCCCAGGCCGGAAAACCGAGTGAGTCGAGATCCTCGATATATCCTCTCCTCGTATTGACCTTAATTCTGCCGTTGTATTTAAACGCCAGTCCCTCGACGTTCTCCATGGCTCGCTTGCCATTGAGCGCCTCCATGAATTCGACAATGATACGCTCCCCCTCGCCCACAGCGGCGAATTCGATCTCCGGATGCGAGCAGACCTTTTCGGGCATCAGCGACGGGTGTATGCCGCCGGTAATTGTTACGATATTCTTATCGATATCCTTAATAATCTTCGCGGCATTAAGAACCGCGGGAAACCGCGACGAGAAGAAGCAGCTGATGCCGACTATATCCGGTTTCACCGACTCAATCTTTGCCCGTAGCTCATCATCGGAAAGGCCAAACCGGATCAATCCGTTGCCGATTTCGGCAGCCGGCGTTTCGGAAGCGGAGTCGAGAGCGGCAACGTCGATACCTGTTTTCTTCAAGGCCGTTCCAAGATAAGCCAGGCCGAGCGGGAAAGATATCCCCAACCCGGCTTCCTTCGGCGCTTGGTAAGGGGGATTTAAGAGAAGAACTCGCATGAAAGAAAAATAGCTTCTTGAAATTTCATTCGAAAGCGAAAAAAGCTAATCCCAGATCTCGACCGGCCAGTTTCTCTCCTTGGCGAATTGACGCAGGAACTCATCGGGATTGACGGCGACCGCATGTCCAACCCTCTGCAGAAGAAAACGATCGCCGTAGTGATCGCCGTAGGCGGTGATATCGCCCCAACCGATATTGATTTCCCTAATCAATGATTCGATAATCTCGGCCTTGCCGCGGGAAAGCGGGAATATCCCTATTGTCTTGCCGGAGATTTTGTCCGAACTGAACTGCAGCACGCTTCCTCTGTAACGCTCGATTTGAAGAAAATCCGCAAAATTTTTCAGAAGGAATTCCGGCATGCCGGATAACAGGATTATCGTTTCACCCCTGCCGCGATGTTCCTCCAGCCGCTCGATCCCTTTTTTGGAGATACGGCCTTTCACCTCGGCATTGAAAAATTCCCTGCCAATTTTCGTCATGCGCTCATACGAATGCCCGCGCAGGTATCCCTTGTTGGCTTTCAGGGCGAATGAACGCCCTTTGCGAAAGAGGAAAATACCCCTCATAACGAAATGAAACAAATTGATGAATGTCAGAATCCTCTTATCAATCAGGTACTGGAAGAACAGCCGTTCGCAGGATGTTCCCGGAAGCAATGTGCCGTCAATATCGAATATGATCAGTCGGGTATTTTCCACGGGTACTTTCTGGCCAGAAGCAGGTTTCTCGATTCCCAGATTATTGGAATTCCTCTGACGATGCACATCACGACGGTAATATAGACCAGGGCTATTCCAACCAGATACAGGATTCTGATAGAGCCTCCGGGTAGTTTCCAGCCAAGATTTTCTACTCCCGATAGAATAGTCAGATAGATGCCTAGCCAGACGAAGGCCATGACCTTGGCGACCCCGTAGACCGCGCGCGAGAAGCGGCTGGCGCAGATGAACCGGGCGAAGGCGGAACGAAGATGGGTTTTTTCGCCGAACGGCGTTTTCCCCTCGGAGAAGGCGGCGCTTCGAATGAGATCGGTCAGAAAACCGCGGGTGACTACGATGACCGGTATCCAAAAGCTGAAAAGCCCCTGCCAGGCGAAAAA
Organism: uncultured Ignavibacteria bacterium; assembly: GCA_964503405.1. GTDB lineage: Bacteria > Zixibacteria > MSB-5A5 > UBA10806 > UBA10806 > JAZGHS01. Next base: position 14,403 of record CAZDAH010000020.1, on the reverse strand, counting down.
TATCCAGTAGGCGGCCTCGACGATTCTATCACCGGCGATATCGAGCAGGGCGCCGAAATCGGAGGCGATGCCCAGCTTTCGGGCCACATAGCCGTCGAGCGAATCCATGTATATCACAATTATAGTGAGTATTGTTGCCGTCAGCCGATGGTTGAATCCTTGCGTAAAAAGCCATAGCGCCACGAAAACCAAAGCCACTCGAATCAACGAGATTAAATTAGGCAGCAAGAAAATCCTCCTCTGAATTACATTTATATAGGCGCTTGATGATCAATGGTCAACAGAATAAAAGCGAAGGGGCCGAACCTTGATGGTTCGACCCCTGTAGTTCACGTCGATATCAAGGATTTACTTGATAAGCGTCATCTTCTCGACCGCGCTTCTGTCGCCCGCGGATAGCCTGTAGAAATAGACTCCCGACGGCACATCGTTGCCGTTCCAGACTAGTTCGCGCTCGCCGGGGCCCATGGCTCCCGACTCGATCTTTTCGATTCTCTGACCCAGTATATTGAATATCTCGATATTAACGTCAGCCTGTTCGCCAAGCCTGAATTTTATCACAGTGGAATTGTTGAACGGATTGGGGTAATTGCCCAGCAAAGTGAAATCCGACGGTTCCGGGGTATCGTCGCCGGGAATATCAGTGATCTCCCCTATATAAACCATATAATCCTGATCGTCGGTATCGTTGGACGCGTCGGTGGCCTCGATGGTGAACTCGAAAGCGCCATCGGTATCAGGAGTGCCTGTTATCTCGCCGGTTTCTCCGTTCAAAGTTAATCCGGAGGGAAGACTGCCCGACGATACCTCGTACGAATAAGGCTCGTCGCCGCCGCGGGCCTCGATCAGGGCCGAATACTCCTGGCCGGTGTCGCCGTCGGGCAAATCGGTGACGACTATGTTAAACCCGTAGCTTTCAGAAATGGCGCTTCTCAGGATCCACTGGTCGATATCGAACCTGAGCATGGTCGGCTGGCCGCTGACTATGAAGCGCACATCATCATCACGAGAGTCGTTCCACACTGTAATCACCGTATCCACTCCCCCTACACGCGGATAAATTTTGATGGGCATGGTGAAAACGCTCGGGGCCGGGGAGGGTTGCGTCTGCCTGATGTGCAGGAATATCTCGTAACGACCGTTATCGGTCTCTTCGCTCATCCAGGAATAAACATAATGAGGACGATTCATTCCCCAGACCCATTCGTCGAAATACCAGTCCAGCGGCGCGCCGTGGTATTCTTCCATGATATGCTGAAATTCCCGCGTCTGAATCGTCCCGTATTGATGATTCGGATGATTGGCGTAGCCGTACATTCCCTCGAAAAAAGCCTCATCGCCCATTACCCCGCGCAGCATGTGCAGCACCCAGGAGCCCTTGTCGTAAACAGTGTTGCCGTCGAACAAAGGCGAGGGATCATAAATGGGCCCGCTGGGATCGCTGACATCGTTGTTTCCTCGCATATAATCCAAATAGGCGTTATGACCCTGCAATGCCTCCGTCCATAGGGCCTCGAGAAACGAGGCAAAACCCTCATTCATCCAGATATCGGGCCAGGTATCGCAGGAGATCATGTCGCCAAACCACATGTGCGCCAGCTCATGTGCCAGAATCCAATCATACCAGTGATTGCCGTTAATGAGCGCCGCCCCGTAGCTGGTGTTGCACTGATGCTCCATGGCCCCGCCCCATGGGAAAATCGAATGGCCGTATTTTTCGTTTATGAACGGGTACTCCCCGAACAGATCCGCGAAGATGCCTATGGCCTCAGGGGTAATGCTCAGGTCCTCCACGGCGTCATTATAGTGCTCCGGATAAACGTAGTGAACGACCGGCATCGAATCCCCGTCGGTGCTGACATACCAGTCGGAGATCGTCTGATAGTTGGTAATGGCCAGGGAGATAAGATAAGTCGTGATGGGATAAGAAGAATGCCAGTGGAAAGTGCGCGTCCCGTCGCCGTTGTCGTTATTGCTGACAAGCGAACCGTTCGAGGTGGCCACGAGATTGACGGGCACGGTAATCAAAACGTCGGCCGAGTCAGCCTTGTCGTGGGGCATATCTTTGCACGGCCACCACTCGCGGGCCCCTTCCGGCTCCGAAAGGGTCGAGATTATCGGCTGGCCGCTGTGAGTCTGCCAGCTGAAAGAGCCGAATCCTCCTCCGGCGGGATGACCATGATAGTAGACTTCTGTGGTAAACTGCTCGCCCGTGCTGTAGGCGCGATCAAGCTCGATTTCAAGAATGCTTCCCTGATGGGTATACGACGCCGGAACGCCAGACATGAACAGAGAATCGACCGTCATGCTGTAGTGCAGGTCATACTCGATAATGGTCAAATCGTCGATTACAGACTCTGATGTCATGGTGACCTTGCCGGAGATTATCTGGCCGTTGATATTGGTGACGTTGATATCCAGCTCCCAGTATTTCACGTCATAATCCGACTGGTCCAGAAGCAGGCTCTGATCCTTTTTCTCCTGCTGATATTGCCAGAAACGGGATTTCATCTCCCATTCGGCTTTGCGAAAATCTTCCCGGCTGATCTCCTGGGCAAACAGCGCGGCGCTGAACGCCAGAATCATAATAAGGGCAAGCATTAACTTTGAATTCATTTTGACCTCGATTTTTATTAATCTCAACAATCGGCTGCAATCCATGGTTCCAATATAATGGCAAATATGGATTTGTCAATTGTAATGTACATCGAGAAGTTGTCGGCAAGAAGGCTTGGCTGAAAACAATTAACGAGGACGATCGATTGATTCCAGAAACTCGACCATGACTTTGGACGAGTTCTCGGCCGCCACCTTGAAGAACAGGTCGAGCTCTTCTCTGGCAGATGATGAACCTGAGCCGCCGGCCAAGTCCGACGCTGATCGGAAGCCGATAAACGGCACAGCGTTAACGTGGCAAACCTGGGCCACTGCCGCGGTCTCCATATCGGTAACAAGGGCATCGAATGTCTCAGCCAGCCAGATTCGCTTTTCCACATTGTCGATGAAGGCATTGCCGCTGACTCCGGCCCCGCCGATCAACACCGACGGCTTTCGATGGCTGATTTCTCTCAGGGCGAGATCGTCGAGATTGATGGTCCGGGCAGTTTGAAGCATAGCGCTATCCGTGAGGAAAAAGTCTGTCCTGGCGATTGAATCGGCTGACGGCGAGAAGGCTCCGATCCCCCGGGGCAAGGGACCGTCGGCGCCATGGTAGACGTAGTCGTGGGTGATCCAGCGGTCACATACGACGATATCGCCGATTTGAACCGCGCTGTCTACAGCCCCGGCTATGCCGGTGAATATGATCGCCCTGGGCTGAAAGCGATCGATCAATATCTGCGTCGTCATGGCGGCGTTGGTCATGCCGATTCCCGATTCGGCAAGAATTATCTCCTTGCCGATCAGCATTCCCGAGAGAACCGGCCTTCCGAGAATTCTAAGAGTGTCAATGTCGATCATGCGGCCTGCCAGAAGCTGTCCCTCGGTCTCGAAGGCGTACAAGATGAGGTACGGCTGTCGATTTGCGTCCGGGAAATTGCAGGCCGTTATTAAAGATAAGATAGCCAAGGGCGCGAGATATTTGGCTGACTCTGGCTGACAAAATCGATTTCTGATGGCCATGCTCCACTCTCCACTCAAAACCTGCTTATATTATTCACCAATAGAATATCATGCCGCCATGGAAACTGCAATAAGCCAATTACCGATTGGTAAAGTTGCCTGAGAGAGACGGGGATATACCCCAAAAGATTAAGGCTTTAATTTGATTCCCAGGCAAAAAAATCCTTGCGCGCTGTTCAGTTTTACTCTTAGACTCCCGGCAGCGCTCTATTAAGAGAAGGAGGGACGTATGAACTGGAAGCAATTCTTTATCGCGGCCATCGTGTGCTTCGTGGCCCTGTTCGCTATGGATATTTTTATTCACCAGGTCATTCTGGGCAAAGCTTATGAGCCGCTGGCGGGAACCGTTTTCCGCACCCAGGACGAAATGATGTCGAGGGGGTGGGCCATGATCCTGGGGCAAATCGTCTTTGTGCTCATGTTCGTCTGGATC
>CAZDAH010000020.1:8569-10339 GCA_964503405.1 uncultured Ignavibacteria bacterium | reverse complement strand
GATGGTTAGCGTAATTATGGGCGGCGGGACATGGGCAACAACACCCATATCGGGCTGGCTGGCCTGGATGTGGATAATATTCGGCCTGATCGAGACGATTATTCTGGGTCTGATCGTCGGGGCGATCTATAAGACGGTGAGGGCGTAGGCGGGAACAGACTCGAATCTATCGGGGTCGGGATAGTATTAATAGATTCCTCACAACGGGCCTTGGGTCACAACTATCACATCAAGAGCTCATTCTCCCTCTCCCCCTCTATCTCTCGCACATCCTCTCCCTCCTCCAGAATCAGCGGCTCTATTTTATCGGCTTTGTTCAGGTCGTCTATTCCTTTAACCTGCTTGTCCAACATTCTTCGCCTGGTCCCAACCATTTCGTCAAAAGCGGTTTTTGCGCTGTCGATTCTCGTGCCCACGACGTTCATCGATTTGATAAATTCATACCATTGCCTGTTGAACCCGCCCAATAACGCCTGGATTTTTCTCGAGGATTCCTGAAGCTTGAAATTCTCTGTGGCCTGCCTGATTAGAGCCAGCATCGCGTATAGAGTGAGCGGCGAGCAGAGCACTACCTTCTGCCGCAGGGCGTCGTCCAGTATCGACGGGTCCCATTCCTGGATGAAGGCGTAGATGCTCTCGCTGGGGATGAAAATCAGAACGTAATCGACCGTATTGTCCTCCGGATTGATATAATCGCGGCCGGTAACCTCCTTAATCCTCTCCTTGACCGATCCCAGAAACAGCTTTTTGGCCTTTTCTCTTTCGGAATCGTTTTCCGCGTCGATATAGGCTTTGTATCTCTCATAAGGAAACTTGACGTCCATATTGACTTTCAGGTTCTGGGGCAACAGAAAGGTGAAATCGGGCCTTGACCGGCTCCCTTCGACAGATTTCTGTTTGAGATAGTTGATATTCTCCTGAAGACCGACAATTCGCAGAATATCCTCGGCCATGCGTTCGCCCCACTGGCCGCGGACCTGAGTCGACGATAGGGCCCGATTGAGCGACTCGGTTGTCTTGCGCTGTTCCTCTATTTGTCCGGCAACGGTTTTTATCGCCGAACTGACCTCGCCATACTTTTGAGGAACATCTTTATTAATATTGTCCATAATGTCTTGAACTCTTTTTAGTTCCTTCTGCATGTTGTCGGCTAAGCTGCTAAGCGATTGGTCAATAAGCCTCTTCTTGGCTTCTAGGTCGGCCGAGCTTTCAGACGTTTTCGCGTCGAGGCGCTCTTTCGACATCTTCAATAACTGATCCGTCGACTGGCTTAGAACGTCCAATGAAAGCGCCTTAAACGACGTTTCCATTCTGTTCTTCCACTGCCTGCTGATGACATATACGACAGCGGCTCCGAACAATGCCCCGAGTATGAAAATCAAAATTGACGACAATGTAACCCCCGATTCAGATATTTCACCATATTACAACTTACAGAAATCGATGCCCGGAGTCAAATGCCAATCAACTCGTTGATGCGCCGCTGGATCTCGTCTTTCGACGCCGCCCCGGCGTTGATCATAACCGGCTTTACCTTCTCGAACAATCTTCTGTAGAATTGACGTCTCGATTCTGTCCGGTCGGAGCCTTTTACCAGTATGTGCGGATTGAAGAACGGCTCCGATCTTAGCGCGCCCGATTGCGAAAGTCCCTCCTCGCAGAAACGGACTGCTTCCTCCGGCGACGGCTGCGAGACTGCGGGGCTGACGGGGTCGTTCCTGAACAGGACTATCCATTTCAGCGACGTTCGTTTGGCGTGCTTGTTTCCTC
>CAZDAH010000020.1:7615-8559 GCA_964503405.1 uncultured Ignavibacteria bacterium | reverse complement strand
GTTTCCTCCACCGATCCAGTAGGGGGCGAGCATGGCCCGGGAGACCGACGAGGCCTCGTAGCAGAACGGCGAGCCGCGGTCAAGGCGGCAACTGTCCTCACGCTGGCAGGGGCCGTTGACACATTCGCTCCTATCGGCGACCACGTTTTCGCATTTCGATTTATCGAACAGGGCGGCCAGGTCGGGATACTTCTCCACGAAATCGGTGCGCATATAGAATTTGCGTTCGGCGGTATCGGCGATAGCATCAGTTCCCAATCTTACGAACACGACATCGTCGGCCACGATCCTGCATTTCGGATGCCTCAACAGGTTGGCGAAATATGCGCTCTTGCCTACTCCCTTGGGAGCGATCATGATCAACCCGTCGCCGTCGAAATCGACCGTCAGCCCCCGTACCGAATAATAGTCCGAAATTCTCGTGGAGATATCGTCGGCCATGCCCAACGCCAGAGATCTCAGTTGCCCGTAGTATGCCGACTTGAAAAATATCGCCGTTCTCGATTCGCTGCTGTAGTAGGCTCGCGGTTCCCGGCCGGGAATCCAGCCGACCGCGTAAATTACCCCATGCGGTTCGAGGTCAGTCTCGAGCTGGGCCGGATACCAGTTCTCGATCCAGAAATCGTGCAGGTGGGGAAGATTGGTGCGCAACTGGATGATTGTGCCGAGGATGTTGGCGTTCCACTCGAAATAACCTTCGGGCGAGAGGTAGGCCCGCGCCTCGGCCACCAGGGCGTCGCGCAGTTCCGGCCCGACATAGGTCTCGGTCTCGACTGACCCCTTTCTTTTCGTGACTGTATTATTCAGCGAAATAGCCTTTTCTTTGCGTGTAGGCTCCAGTTTGGCCAGGGCGGCGGCGATCCGATCCATCGCCGCCTCTATCTTCTTCATCGAAGTCGAATACGAGAGCCTGATATGCCCCTCTGTTCCGAACGCTTCCCCCG
>CAZDAH010000020.1:2854-7605 GCA_964503405.1 uncultured Ignavibacteria bacterium | reverse complement strand
CCTTGGCGAGCCACGGGTGGATCGCTTCCCCCGGCACCCCGGCGACATGAGCGTGCTTGAGCAGATAATACGACATGCCGTAGGAATTGCGGATCTGCATCCCCTCGAATTCCTTGTTGAAATAGGCCGATATATTCGGAAAAAGATAAAACGCCCCTTTCGGCTCCTGGCATGATACACCGGGCAATCCCCGCAGCCTGTCGAGCATATAGCTGCGCCGGATCTGAAACTCGGTGCGCATTTTGACGCTCTCATGTTGCGGGCCGGTGATCGCCTCCAGGGCGGCCATCTGGGAGATCGACGTGGGATTCGAAGTATTATGCGACTGCACTATGGACATGGCGTTGATATACTCTCTCGGCCCGGCGGCGTAACCCAGCCGCCAGCCGGTCATGGAGTAGGTTTTCGATACGCCGTTGATTATTATCGTTCTTTCTTTGATTTCCTTCCCCAGCGAAGCGAAAGAGACAAACTCGAATCCGTCAAACACCAGTTTTTCATAAATCTCATCGCTTATTACGAGAATTCCCTCCTCCAGGGCGATATCCGCTATGCGCTGAAGATTGTCCTTGGTATAACCCGCGCCGGTGGGGTTGCCGGGATTGTTCAGGATGAGGGCCTTGGTCGACGGCGAAATCGCCGCGGAGAGCTGATCGGGCATGAGCCTGAAACCATTCTCTTCTTTGGTCTGGACGATTACCGGCCGTCCTCCGGCCAGCCTGACCATCTCCGGGTAGCTGACCCAGTATGGCGCGGGAATGATGATCTCGTCGTCGTCGTTGAGGATGGCCATGCAAAGATTGTAAATGCAGTTTTTGGCTCCGGCCGAGACGATAATCTCGTCGGGCTCGTATTTCAAGCCGTTATCGTCGAGTAGTTTCTTGGCGATCGCCTTTCGCAGCGGCAGGATACCGTCGTTGTGCGTGTACTTGGTGAAATCGTCGTCGATCGCCTTCTTGGCGGCGGCGCCGATATTGGACGGCGTGGGGAAATCCGGTTCGCCCACCGAGAGGTTGATAACGTCGATACCCTCAGCCCTCATGGCGGTGGCCTTAGCTGAGATTTTAAGTGTCGGGGAGAGACCGACTTTCTGGATTCTATCGGAGAGCATGACCAAAAACCATATTATGATTCGATAGTTTTTATTCCCAACTTCCCTATAGATCTATCTCGAGTAATTAAAGGCAAATTCAGGTGTATCGACGTCGCCGCGATAAGCCTATCCCACGGGTCTTTGACCGATATTCGTGAAATTCGTCTCGCTTTTTCAATTATAGGAAGGCACATCGGTTCCACTTTGTAATTTTTCGAGGTTGACAATAAGTCGACAAAAACGTCGAACGACGCCATTATTTTTTTCTTTTCGATTAAGTATGACAGCTCGAAAAATATAATACACGGAATGTAAATAACATCCTGAGAGTTATCCACTTTTTTAAAAAGCTTTTTGGCCGTCGCCGAAAGTCTCGGATCGGAAGTGAGATGCCAAACGAGCGAATGAGTATCGGTCACGTAAGGCATTACCAGCTCTCCTCGATTTTTACGAGAAGCTCTTTTCTAGCTTCCTTAATGTCCTGATCCGTTAGGGATATACCTTTCCAGACACCGCCTAATTTCGCCTGATACAGCTCCTTGTGGAAGGCATTCTGTTCTTCCAGATAGGTGCTGATTCTAATAGCGCATATATTGCCCTTATCATCCCACCAAAACGAGAAATGCCCGATTTGCGCAGAAGGTCTCGTCTTCCTTGGTCTGAATTCGGCTATCAATTCGTCCTTATCGGGAATATAGGATATTGATTTCATTCTTCCCCCCCCGACAACAGGAGTAAAAACGCGATTATACCACCTGCGACCAGAAGAGCCTTTTCCCTATCCTGCTTTTTGAGTTTCAAAGACTTTACGAACGTAGCGGTTTTAAGGAGGGCATTTTGCGGCCGAACGGGATCGAATTCTATGTATTCACGCCCTTGTAACGCGCCTAATTCGCCGGGCCTTAGACCTTTTTCCACAAGCGGTATAATAGTCTTCTTACTCTGTAATGCAAAACCGATTTCATGTTGAACCCACTTTGATCTCACGCCCATTGCTGTCAGAAGAATAACCACGCAATCCGATCCGGCAATGAGATTAAATACCTTGTTCGTCAACGGCTGGCCAGGCGATAAATACCACTGAGCCACTTCGACCTTTATCTCATATTTTGATAATAGATTTGCCAGAGACATAACCAGTCTCTGGTCGCGGGTGCTATGGCTGATGAATACTTTATATGCCATTATCACCTCGCTTTCTTGACTTCCATTATTATCATAACTAATGGTAAGGTTTATTTCTTATCGCCCGATTTGCCCTTTTTATCATCCGACCCGGGAATTTTCTCCACCAGCTTCTTAATATCGATACCCGAAAGAGATTCTATAACTGTCGGCAGCTGCGCCAAAACGTCGGCCACCTGCCGGGTCAGCCTCGACACGCCCCCGCCTTCGCCGCCGTCCACCATGACGATCTTATCGATCTTCGATAACGGCTCCGATACCGCCCGGGCCAGTTCCGGCATGATGGTTACCAGCATTTGGGTAACGGCCGCCTGGTTGTAATCGGCGTACGATTGCGCCTTCTTCTTCATGATCTCGGCCTCGGCCTCCCCTTCGAGCCTGATCGCCTCGGCCTTGATTCTGGATTCGGTCTCGGCCCGGAAAGCCTCGGCCTCGGCGTCCGACCTGGTCTGATACTTTCGCGCGTCGGCCTGCTTCTTCACTGTCGATTCCAGTTCCTTCTCCTTGCGCAGAATCTCTTTCTCTTCGAGCTTGATGGCCTGCTCTTTTTCGACTATGCGCACCTGGTATTCTTCCCGTTTAAGCATCTGGTTCATTTTCTGACGTTCCAGTTCGTATGCCAGGTCGGCATTCGCTTTCTTTTGATTTACCAGGGCCTGGTACTCCGCTCTTTTCAATTCATAATCGCGGTTGGCCTCGGCGATTTCGGATTCGGCCTTGAATTTGGCGATATCTGATTCCTTCCTGGCGTTGGACGCCCTGACCGTGGCGTCCCGCTCGGCCTCGGCCTCGGCGATGGCCGCATCGCTTTTGGCCTGGGCGATTCGCGGCTTGGCCAGCGATTCGATATACCCCGACGTATCCTTCAGGTCTTTCAACGAAAACGAAAGCACTTTCAAACCCATTCTTTCCAGGTCATCAGAGGCGGCCGCCCGGACCCTGTCGGAGAACTCCTCGCGCTTCTGGAAAAGCTCCTCAATTGTCATCGTGCCCAGCGCCGCCCGCAGGTAACCCTCGACAATACTCCCGGCGACATCGCGAATCCCCTGCGGCCCTTTTCCGAGGAACTGTTCGGCCGCCATCCTGATCGAATACTCGTCGCCGCCGATTTTGATCTGGCATTGCCCCATGGCGTTAACCTGCACGCCCCTCGATGTTACCGCCTCCTTGCATTCCAGGTCCAGGGTGTAGACCTCGAGCGATAACACCTGGGCCGATTCCAGGAAGGGGAAGATCAGCGTGCCGCCGCCGATATGCATTCTGTAACCTATTCTGCGTTCCGTACCGTCGGGATCTTTTACCGTCCGCTTCCTGCCGCCCGATATGATCAAAACCTCGTTAGGGCCGACCTTGCGGTAGTGTTTGGCCAGCAAGATCAATATCACGGCCACGACAATTATTATTACGCCTATAATTATTCCGATTATCGGGGTTTCCATGACCCTCTCCTTCCGCAGACCTTCTATTTTTATGAGGACGTCAGCAGAAATTCAAACTCCGGAGACGTCCTCTTAAAGAACAACCCGTCTGAAACGCAAAAAGATAAAATTTTCACAAAGGAAAGGCAATATAAATAAGGGGCTTTTGGGTCATTATCGCAGAAAAACGTCGGTCTGCCTTGAAGGCTAAACCATCCCTGATCGCCACGGCCCGATCGTCGGCTGCAATCTGATCTTATGCCTGCTTTTCTCCATTTCCCGATTGTCATTCTATTTGGTTTACTTATATTAAGCGCCATGGATAAATTCAGGCATCTGGACGGCCTGAACGAACGTCAGCTGGAGGCGGTTCGTCAAGTCGATGGCCCGCTTCTGGTTCTGGCCGGAGCAGGATCGGGAAAGACACGGGGTATCACCCACAGAATCGCCCATATCATTGAAACCGGGGCGGCGCGGCCAGACAGAATTCTGGCGGTCACCTTCACCAACAAAGCCGCCGGGGAGATGAAAAGCCGGGTGATCGATTTGCTCGGCCCTGTCGGACGCTGGGTCTGGATTTCGACCTTTCACTCCCTTTGCGCCCGCATACTGCGCGAACACGCCGAGGCTTTGGGGTACATAAGAAGTTTCACCATCTACGACGATGCCGAATCGCAGGCGTTGATAAAAAAGATCTATAAAGACAACGCGAACCCCGAGGCTCAGCCGTCGACAGGCTTTGCCCGCTCCAGAATTTCCAGAGCCAAGGACAAGATGATAACCCCCGACGCTTACGCCGAAGCGGCCGCCGATTTCATAGAGCGAAATGTCGCCCGGATCTATACGGAATACCAGCGCCGCCTCGCCGCCGGCCAAGCCATGGATTTCGACGATCTGTTGATGAAAACGGTGCAACTGTTCGAGAAATATCCCGAATTGCTCGCCTATTACCAGGATCGTTTCATATATATCCTCGTGGACGAATACCAGGATACCAACCATGTTCAATACCGGCTGGTCAATCTGCTGGCCAGGAAAGGCGGAAATATCTGCGT
>CAZDAH010000020.1:0-2844 GCA_964503405.1 uncultured Ignavibacteria bacterium | reverse complement strand
GTTGTCGGCGACGACGATCAATCGATCTACGGATGGCGGGGCGCGGATATCAATAATATCCTCGATTTCGAGGATGATTACCCCAAATGTAAAACCATAAAGTTAGAACAGAATTACCGTTCGACACAGGTCATCTTAGACGCTGCCGGTGACGTGGTTTCCAGGATAGTCGGACGCAAGCCCAAGAAGCTATTTACGGAAAAATCGGGCGGGGAATCAATATCGCTTTTTATGTGCGGCGACGACACCGACGAGGCCGAGGCCATCGCCGAGACGATCCGCCACCAGACGCTGCTGCATAAATCCCCGGCCGATTTCGCCGTTCTCTATCGCACAAACGCCCAGTCGCGCGTCATAGAGGATTCGCTTCGTTATAAGGCGATTCCCTACACGATTGTAGGCGGCACGAAATTTTACGAACGGGCCGAGGTCAAGGACATCCTCGCCTACATGCGGCTGCTGATCAACCCGGACGACGATATGGCTTTTACGAGAATCATAAATATGCCCAAGAGAGGGATTGGCAAGGGCGCGTCAAGCAAGATCGAGTCGGCCGCCGCGCGGCACGCTATATCGCTCATGGCGGCAGTCAGGGAGCATCGCAACGAGATTGATATCAAGGGCAAAGCCGGCGCCGAGCTGAGCAATTTTATCGAAATCATGAACGGCTTATCGGCGTCGATTAATGAAATAGCCCCCCATGATACGGCGGCGCGCCTGATCGAGCGGATAAAATACCTCGACATGCTGGCCGACGAAGGCACGCCGGAAGCCGACGTCCGCGCCGACAATGTCAGAGAGCTGGTGGCCGGTATAGAGGAATATGTCGAACGGGCGGAGGCTCCGACCCTGGCCGGATTCCTCGAGGAGGTTTCCCTGATCACCGATATCGACAGCTGGGACGAATCAACGCCCGCCGTTACCCTCATGACCCTGCACTCGGCCAAAGGTCTGGAATTCGATACCGTCTTTATAGCCGGCATGGAGGACGGCCTTTTCCCCCTCAATCGCGCTTTGGATAATACGTCCGACCCGGAAGAGGAGCGAAGGCTCTGCTATGTGGGGATGACTCGCGCCAAGAACAAGCTCTATCTCTCCATGGCCGGATTCCGGCGCAGGTGGGGGGATTTCACCGGCGGCCCATCGACCTTTTTACATGATATTCCCGAGGATATACTGGAGATAACGAGATTCAACTACCGGGACGGAGGCTACGGCAGCCGAAATAAGCGTCAAGCGTCGGAAACATCCCGACAGCTCAGGTTGCGCGAGGAGATTCCCGATTTCGATTACGACGACATTTTCTTAAACGGCGCGGTCGTGCTGCACGAGAAATTCGGCCGCGGGGTCATCATGGGCCGCGAGGGCAGCGGCGACGATCTCATCGTCAACATCAACTTCGAGCGGGCGGGAATGAAGAGCATCATGGTGAAATACGCCGCGCTGGAAGTGCTGGGGGGGTGACGTTAGTAGTAGGTCGAAAGGCTCGTCCTTTCGACATTGTGTTGGTACCCCTGTGTCGAAACCGCAAGGGTTTCGACTTACTGATCCAATCCGGCAAGTTGGGGGCAGACCGGGAGGTCTGCCGCCCACCACTCCGTCGGGTTGAAGTTCCGCCACGCGGGACGTGACCCGACGGCACAGTGAGCGGTCAGGTCCCGTCCTTGCGGATTAAGACCTGACCGAACGGGAAAAGGTTTCCTTTTGCATAATAAGCAATTAGTTGGCTCAAATCCAATTATCAACATCTGATTTCATTGTCAAGGCCTGAACGACGTAATTAAGCAGGGAAATTGATTTAAGACTATTCGATTCTGTGCCGTAGTCTAACGATTCACCATGAAGAACCATATGCCTGTTTAATTGGCTAAAATCGCCTGATTTATTTCTTGTTTTCTCGTTGTAATCGATCGGAAGCGACTGTGCTAATGGCTGTAATATAGCTGTTAATAGACTGTCTATGGTATACTGGTCCACGTAGCTTGCTGTTGCTGGTTTATGGTCCTTTTTGATAAACAGATGTTGCCCTACGACTTCCTTACAAATTCCATCTGTTTGTGCCAGAACTACTGGAATTGATAGAATGTAATCCCCGCGTCTATGTGCAGCAAACGCTGCCGTTATTATTTTGGCCCTGTGTTTAAATTTCTCTATTATGGTTTTCTCAATCATGTCAATCCTATCATTATAGTATCGAATCAAGGAATTTTCAGCCAATTCTATGTCACCGCTCAATAAAGCGTCCCTCACTTCTGAAATGAAAGGGAACGAGAATCCCCATATATCCATGTACCAGCCGTGCTCTGCGAACACTATAAGGGCACGTTGAATTCGAGGCGGTAATTCGCGATTCTGCTCTTGAATTGTCATAGCCAACTTATAAAACTCTGAAGCAGGTCCTATGATACTTACGAAATTCTTTAGGGCATCAGCAGCAGATTCCGCGATGCTTTGGATCATCCGTTGATTTTCGATAGCAAGTTTGAGAAAAGCGTCGTCAAATAAAATCCTTGCCCTTTGTCTCATTTCGGCGTAAATTTCGTCCAACTGGCTAAAAGAACTCTGTATTTTGAGCATGAGTAACTCCTCTAACTTCAATTGCCTACTGAGCAGAATAGACGGATTTCGATTAGATTAAGTCACCAGCGGTATAGAGATTCCCATCGTCCGCCCACGTAATCGGCCAATTGTCGCTGCCCTGCGCTTTGCGTACGATGCTCTGGGGCGGCGCCCACTCAATCGTAATATCGCTCTGCGGATACGGGCCTTCGTCCAGGGACGACCGGCACGCCGACGCTATCGGCTCGATAAGAGGCTCACTCGCCCCGTAAGCAGCGTTCCCCT
>CAZDAH010000019.1:27554-33536 GCA_964503405.1 uncultured Ignavibacteria bacterium | reverse complement strand
GGTTCTCTCGTCTACCGCGTATCGCCCGCGGTATTCGCCTTTGACGATGGTCTCGATCACTTTGGCGAATATGTCGATTTCCGACTTGGTGTTGTAAATCCCGAAGGAGATCCTGACCATGCCGGGGACCCTCAGACGGATACCCTTGTTAATATCGTCGCGATACCTGGCGGCTTCCTGGTCGGTGATCCTGAGCAGCCGTTGAATATAGGGATGTGCGCAGAAGCATCCGTTGCGCACCGCTATGGCTCCTTCGTAGCTCAGCACGGCGGCGGCAACGGCGTGATAAAGACCGTCGATATTAAACGAGATCACTCCCACCCTGTCCTCGCCGTCGATCCACTTATCCGGACCGTATAACCTGATTTTATCGATGGAGGAGAGTTTTTTTAAGGCGTAAATGGTCAGCTCTTTTTCGTGGGCGGCGATCTTCTTGAATCCGGTCGTCTTGAAAAAATCGATGGCCGAGGATAAGGCCACCGCGCCGGGGACATTGGGGCTGCCCGCTTCCTCCTTATCAGGAAGGTGAGCCCATTGAACGTCATCGGCGGTTACGAAGTTGACTGTCCCTCCTCCTACGCTGTCGGGATCCCCCGCTTTGAAAGTCTTTTTCGGACCGATGAGTACGCCGATTCCGAACGGCGCGTACATCTTGTGGGCGGAGAACACCAGGTAATCTATAGACTCGGGCTCGCCGGGAGGGCCCATTTCGAATTTCCTGTGGGCCACAAGCTGAGCGGCGTCGACCATGATTTTCGCCCCGGCCGAATGGGCCAGAGCGGCGATCTCGCGAACAGGCGGGATCAGGCCGGAAACGTTTGACGCGGCCGTCACAGCCACCAATTTGACTTTGCCTCTGTATTCCCGAAGCTTAGCCCTAAGATCGTCGATATCGAGATGCCCCGAATCCTGGATTTCTATATGCCAGGTTTTTGCATGAGCTCTCCAGGGCAGATCATTGGAGTGATGCTCCATCAAGCTGGAAAGGACGATATCTTCGCGCTTAAAATCGAGCCGTCGCGCCAGCTTATTGATGGCATCGGTGGCGTTCTTCAAAAATATCGCCGTGAAGTAATTCTTGTCCGCTCCGACGAATTCGAGAGCGTCGGTATGGGCGCCGTCGTAGGCCCTGGTGGACACTACCGATTTGTAGCCGGTGCCCCTGTGCACCGACGAGTAATAATCCATGAACTTATTCAGGGAGATAATTACCGATTTCAAAGCGGGCGTGGACGCGGCGTTATCGAAATTTATGTATCGTTTTTTCCCGCCTCCCAGGACGGGGACCGTTTTTTGTATACCGGCTATCGCCGCGCGAAGATCATCGTTTTTCATGAGGGCATATATAACATTATGATCGATTTCGATCAAGGCTTTTTAGGTATGGAGTACCTGTCCAGCTTGCGGTAAAGAGTGGATAAATCTATCCCCAGTATCCTGGCGGCCTTGCTCTTGTTCCAGCCGGTCTGATGAAGAGTATAGAATATATATGCCTTTTCCATGGTTTCCAAACTGGGATCGGCTCCCAGGTCAGTCATCTTACCTGCCGACGGTTTATTTTCGGAGCGTTGAATACCCTCCGGCAGATCATCCACAGCGATCGTATTTCCCTTCGACAGCATGGCGGCCCGCTCCAGGATATTTTCCAGCTGCCTGACATTACCGGGCCAGGAATATTCGTGGAAGAGGGTCATGACTTCGCGGTCGAGACCCTTCAACTCGAGGTCGAGCTTGGCGCAATGTTTCCTGAGGAAATAGGCGGCCAGCAGCTCGATATCGCCGGGACGTTCTCGAAGCGGCGGGATTTCCAGGCAGAAAACGTTAAGCCGATAGAAAAGGTCGGCCCGGAAAGCGTTGTGATCGACCATCTCCTGCAGGCTGGCGTTGGTGGCGGCGATAAGGCGGACATCGATGGAAACTGGCCTGGTGGCCCCGACGGGGGTCATTTCCTTTTCCTCCAAGACCCGAAGAAGCTTGGCTTGAATGGAAAGGCTGGTCTCCCCTATCTCGTCCAATAAGAAAGTTCCGCCGGCCGCCGCCGCGAACAGCCCGGGCTTATCCTTCACGGCTCCGGTGAACGAACCTCTGACATGACCAAATAGCTCCGATTCGAGGAGGTTTTCGGGCAATGCAGCACAGTTTATGGAGAGGAAAGGACCGGAAGCCCTCCTGCTTTGAGAATGAATCACCCTGGACAACACTTCTTTGCCGGTTCCCGATGCGCCGGTCAGGAGCACGGTAATATCCGTTTCCGCAGCGTTCTGGGCCAGCCGTTTGACTACTCTTATCGGTTCGGATTCGCCCACGAAGGAATCGAATGACGAGACCAGCGATTCTTTGAGGACCTTATTCTCTTTTTTGATTTTCTTATGCTCCAATGCTTTCTTTATGGAGATCTTAATTTCCTCTATTTTGAACGGTTTTGTTATATAATCGTGGGCCCCTTTTTTTAGCGCTTCCACGGCGGTATCGATCGAACCGAAGGCAGTCATGACGATTATGTCGAGATCGGGGTCTATTTTGCGCGCCTCGGACAAGAATTCCAGGCCGGACATCTCCGGCATCATCAGATCGGTGATAACCAGGGAATACCTGTCTTGAGCCCTGTCTTTGGACTCGTTCAGCAAGCTGAGCGCTCTACGACCGGACACCTCGGAAGTAACCAGGTATCCCTCCTTGCCGAGCATTATTTTCATGAATTCACCCATGCTCGACTCGTCGTCCAAAACGAGTATTCTTGCGTTTGTATTTATAGTGGCGGTGGTCATAGTCCCATCTATTAAAATCGGATAAGAGAAGGGAAGCTTTAGGTCAACGCTTGATGTTGCGGAAGATATTGATGGGATATTTGCCGGAGAAACAGGCCGTGCAGAACTCGTCGCGCGGAAGCGCCGGCAGGCCAACCATGCCGTCGATGGAGAGATAGCCGATCGAATCGACGCCAAGCAAGCGGCGTATCGCCTCGACCGATTTCCTGGAGGCCAAAAGCTCTTTTTTAGTAGGCATATCAATGCCGTAGAAACAGGGGCTCTTTATGGGCGGCGAGGATAGCCGCAGGTGCACTTCCTTCGCCCCCGCCTCGCGCAGCATAGACGCCAGCTTGGCGGACGTCGTTCCGCGAACGAGGGAATCATCGACAACCACGACCCTCTTTTTATTCACCACGCCGCGAACAACGTTGAATTTTTTCCTGACGTCGAGATCCCTGATTTTCTGTTCCGGTCGGATAAAAGTGCGGCCTACATAATGATTCCTGATAAAACCGATATCGTATCGTATTCCCGAGGCCTCGGAATAGCCAAGGGCTGCGGTATTTGAGCTATCCGGGACGGAGATTACTATATCGGCGTCGACAGGATGCTCTTCCGCCAGCAACCGTCCCAACCGCCTGCGTACCTTGTCCACGTTCATGCCATAGATGAGAGAATCCGGCCGCGAGAAATAGATAAATTCGAAAATACAGAAAGCGTGTTTGCTCTTTTTAAGAAGCTGATAGCTTCGCAATCCGTTACCGTTTATTACGATTATCTCGCCCGGCTTGACATCGCGCACATAGTGGGCCCCGATCATGTCGAAGGCGCAAGTTTCGCTGGCCACGACCCAGGCTGATTTGCGCCTGCCAAGAGCCAGCGGGCGAACACCGGCCGGGTCCCTGGCCGCTACCAGTTGTTTGGGGGTTAGCAGCACCAGGCTATATGCTCCTATCACCTTAATCAGAGCCTCGGCGAGAGCAAGCTCGATTCTTTTCTTCTTCGAGCGGGCCAGCAAATGGAGGATTACCTCGGTATCGGAAGTCGATCTGAAGATCGATCCGCCTTTTTCAAGCTCTTTTTTGACGCTGGAGTAGTTGGTCAGATTGCCGTTATGCGCCAATGCCAGGTATCCCCTATCATATTTAATTACAAGAGGTTGGATATTCTCGACGGTGGACGACCCGGTGGTGGAATAGCGGTTATGGCCAATCGCGGAACGTCCCTTAAGGCCCTTGAGATCGCCCGCGGTGGAAAATACCTCGTTGACCAGGCCCATGCCCGACTTCGAGTGGAAAGTCGAATTTTCGGCCGTAACAATACCCACCGATTCCTGGCCGCGATGTTGCAAAGCGTAAAGGCCGAGATAGGTCAAAGAAGCGGCATTTTTGTTGCCGTAAATGCCGAAAACGCCGCATTTATCTCTAATCACGCGTTTCTCCCAACTAACATCCCTATTTCCGACGGCCGATAAATCAAGAAGAGAACCGGCCGCGGATCGGGAAACTCAAATCATATTGACCGTTTCCGGTTCTGTCAAGTAATATATATTGTGGAGATTGGAGCAGGTTTGAATACTACCGAGCCCGGTGTGCTCTTGGCCATGTCGCTTATCAAGGGGATCGCTCGCGCGCGGCCTGGCGAACTGGCGGAATCGTGCGGGAAGGCCCTGTCGGCATTTGCCAGCCCCTTAGCGATCAGGGTCGATATTCGAATCGACGGCCTCGATCCCGAGACGTTCGAATCGGGAAAGGGGAGTTCAATAGTCAGAATTCGTCAGGCCATCGACGAGTACCAACTCGGTAACTTCAACGAGGGCAAAAGATTCCCCGATTACTTGAGCGTAACCACCGAGGACGATCGGCTGCTTTATATAGCGCTGATCAAGCATCTTGGCGAGCCGGTGGGGCTTGTCGCCGCGCTGGCCGATTTCGATCAATCAGCATTGTTTCCCATGGAGGAAAGCCTTTATTTCGCGGCCTCGCAACTGGCGGTCAGGATTCAATCGATTCTCTCCCCCGGCAGCAGGAACGCGGGAGAGATTACCGGCCGGCGATTGCTTCGCAAACTCGCTTCCAGCGGCGTGACCGGAATCGCTCTTTACTCGATCGGCGATCCGGGCGATTTTACGGCGATTAACTCGATTGAAGACAAAATCAGGAGGCGCAGTGTGGAGTTGAGCGAGCCGCCCGACCCGGAGAAGATCAAGAAAGACGACGCGTTGGATAGCTCCATGATCGACCTTCTTTGGCCCGATTCGGGAATCGAATCGGCTTACTGGACAGCCGATCTTCCTGGATATATCATGGGCATAGCATTCGCCGGGAAGAGAACTCCCTCCAGGCAAACCAGGACGGCGATCAAATCTGTCATCGAAGAGACAGCGGTGGCCGACACCGATTATATCATAAAATCGTTCGAAAAACTCAAAGCCGATTTCGCCAATCTGGTGAAATCGGAGCGGGCGGCGGCCATAAGCGAAACGGCGGTCGCGGTAAATCACGAGATAAACAACCCTTTAACCGCAATCCTCGGCAACACCCAGCTTATGCTCATGAACGAATCCGAGCTGCCCAAAGACGTGGTGACCAAACTCAAAACAATAGAACGTTCCGCCGTGCAAATCCGCGAGACGACCGGCAAGCTGATGGCCATTGTGGAGCCGGTGCGGACTCCCTACGGCTCGGGATTGAACATGATAGACATAGAACGCAGCAAGAAAAAAGAAGAATAATACTCAAAATCAGGCGGTCGACTTCACCGATTATTTCACTTGCCGGTTACGGGCTTTCATAATAGATTGCGCCGACAACCGGAGGTGTGCTTGGGAATTCTGACTTTTCTCGCCGGGAGATTCATAGCCGGCGAGACTAAAGAAGAAGCGGTAGAGGCGGTTCGCAGATTAAACAATCTTGGAATAAAAACGACGCTTGATATACTCGGCGAGAATGTATCATCGGAACAGATGTCCCGGGAACTGGCCGACAAATATATAGATGTTCTCGAAACGATCGCCGAATCCAGGATCGAAGCCAACGTCTCATTGAAGCTCACGCAGATGGGACTGGATATTTCCGACGACTTCTGTTTCGAAAACGTGGGCCGGATCATACGAGCGGCCGGAGAAGGCGACAATTTCGTGCGCATAGATATGGAGGGTTCGGATTACACCGAGCGCACGCTTAACCTGGTCTATCGCTGGGCCGAGTTATATGAGAATGTCGGAACGGTG
>CAZDAH010000019.1:22902-27544 GCA_964503405.1 uncultured Ignavibacteria bacterium | reverse complement strand
CAAGCCATGCTTTATCGATCGGAAAACGACATAGCCGAACTGAATCGCCGCGGAATACGCGTGCGACTGTGCAAGGGGGCCTATAAGGAGCCGGCCTCGGTCGCCTTTCAGAAGAAAGACGACGTCAACAGCAATTATGTCAGATTGATGATGATCCTCCTCGGTTCAGGCATCTTCCACTCCATCGCCACGCATGACAACGCTATGATCGAGGCGACGAAGAGATATAGCAACGAGAAAAATATCGGACGTGATAAATTCGAATTCCAGATGTTATATGGCATAAACCGCGAGGGGCAGAAAAGGCTTGTATCAGAAGGTTACGGCATGCTCGTGTATGTCCCATTCGGCGCCCATTGGTTTCCCTATTATTACCGCAGGCTCCGGGAGCGCAAGGAAAACGTCTTTTTCATTCTGAAGCATATCCTGGGAAATTGAGGATTCTTTCTGCAGGCGGGTCCGACCCCGCCGGGCAACATGCCTCCGGCGCCGGAAAGTTAGAGCCGCTAACGAGGAAGGATTGTTTCATAACCGATTGGCACGGGACTTCCCAGTACCGCAAAACCGCAATTCCCTGCGGAAATCAGAACAGCTCGCTTAAGCCGGCCGCTATGCATTCCACCATCTTGATATCGGTATCGGTGAAAGCGTCTTTCTTGTCCGAATCGATATCGATTTCGGCCTTTACCGCGCCGTCCTTCATGATGGGCACGACCAGCTCCGATTTTGTCTGCAGCGAACAGGCCAGATAGCGCGGATCGGCGTTGACGTCGCCTACAACGACCGTCCTCTTCTCCCTCGCCGCGGCCCCGCAGATACCTTGACCTATTCTTATTTCCTTATGCGGCGGCGGTTCTCCCCTGTACGGCCCCAGCCTGAGAACGTCGTCGCCGCCGAGAATATATATTCCCACCCAATCGTAATAGGAGACGCTGGCTTGAAGGAGGTTGACCACGGCCTCCAGGGCGGAATTGACGCTGGAAGCGGTATTGATAAAATCCTCGGCCGTCTCGATTATCCGCTGCTGCGAAATATCATCTAAAAATTCATCGGTCATGGCTTCCATCCTTTAACTGTATCGGCTAATGCCCGTAGATTGCTTTCGGGCGTATCGACCTTGACGGCGCATCCCGGAGCGGCGATCAAGCGTCCGGGAAGAACCTCGGCCAGAGAATTCATTATTTGTTCGGATATTGCCCGGGCCGGACCTTGGCGAAGAGTTCCGTTTTGATCGACTCCGGTCATGAAAAGCTTGTCGCTGATCTGAGCGGCCTGCGAAATTGTCAGATTCCCTTCCCCGAACGGATTCCAGCTTAGAATCGGCACGGGGTAATCGCGGAACAACGGCAGCATATTATTCGATTTGCAGACGTGCATGACGTTGACAACTCCGCTCGACGCGGCCTTCAGGATTCTCAGATCGTAGGGTCGTCCGAATTCGAGATACTGTTCCTCGGTCAGGCGATCTCTTGTGGCCCACTCGGTCGTGGCCAGGAAGATTCCAGCCATGCCGATATCGAGGAACTCGGCCACGTACCCCTCGAACGTCTCTGATATGGCGTTTAACGCCGCCTGCAGCTCGTCGGGGCCGTCTTCCAACAGATTCTTGAAACGGCCATCGCTTACTACCAGGTCGGCGGCGATAGAGAGCGGCGCGAAAACGGTCGGCAGGCAGTATATATCGGGTCCCGCCTGCCTTACGATCTCCTCCCCCGCCTTCAGTACCTCGCCCAGGGATCCTTTGCGCCAGTCTAACGGTTTGATCTTCATCCAATCTGATTTTGTCTCTACCGGAAATCTCTTCCCCACCGGCTTGATTAGCGGATCGGAGGAGAATTCGAATTCGACTCCCCAATCCTCGACATGATAGGAGGCCCTGGAATTTATCTTAATGAAGTCCCATTCGAATCTCGCCTGGAATTCCATCATGGATTTCACGAGATCGGGGCCGGTATTCTCCCTTTCGTAGAAGTGACGCCAGGCCGAGACCGCCGGACGATCAATCTCAAGACCGCTCAGGATTCTATCAATTCTTTCTTTGCCGCTCAATTCCGATTTCAACCCTCTGACTCCTTTCCCCTTCCGCATCTCCCCTTTGCGCCCGTTTCGACATTTTCAATAAGATCTATATAACCACTGACCGTTATCGTGTCAACCCCTTGAAATCAAGTTAAATATTTCACAATTAACAAGTTATGACAGGATTCGCGATGATATTGGAGATGCCGCAGCTATTCGCTTTTTAGCTTGTTCACTATATCGATGCTGGTTTCGAAGCGTCCGAAAGAGGGCATCAGGTAGACGCCCGATACCAGCGAACGGGCTTTCTCGAGGAATTCCCAAGCGAGTTCGGCTCCCACAGCCGCGGAGTTCTCCCCCGCTTTTTCCATGATTTGCCTTATTCTCGTCGGCACCTCGATGCCGGGAACTTCGTGGTGCATAAATTGGGCGTGTTTGTAGCTTACCAGGGGAAGAATTCCGAGCAGGATCGGAATATCGGATCGATTGAGGCTTTCCAGCAGCCTCTCCAACGGCGCAAGCTCATAGAGAGGCTGGGTCATGACGTACTGTCCGCCGGCGTCGAGTTTCTCCCGGAGCCGGGAGATTTCGTTCTCGAAGTCGGGATTAGTCGGATTGGCGGCCACGCCGATGGAAAGATTTGTCGGTTTGCCGATAGAGTTGCCGGCAAAATCGAAACCGGAATTCAGTCGGGAGATGATCTTGATCAATCCGATGGAATCGACATCGTAAACGGCTGTGGCCTGGGGATAATCCCCTATCGACGGCGGATCGCCGGTCAAGGCCAGGATGTTCTGAATGCCGATGGCGTTGGCGCCAATCAGGTCGGACTGCAAACCCATGAGGTTTCTGTCGCGAGTTGTGAAATGCAGGATGATGTCGATGTCCACCGATGATTTGATCAGGTAAGCCAGCGACAGGCAGCTCATCCGCACTCTGGCCATAGGCGAATCGGCGATATTGACGGCGTCGGCCCCGGCCTCCTTCAGCCGGGCGGCGGCGTCGATCATCTTGGCCGGATTTGTGCCCTTGGGAGGATCGATTTCCACCGAAATGGCAAAGGAGCTTTTAAGCTTCTCCGATAACCTGGTTGATTTGCCTCCGGCCGCCGCGACCGATTCGGTTCTCGCCGCTTCGAGTCTCGGCTTCCTCGACGGTTTTCTTACTCCGCCGGAGGCCGGGCCTATGGCCCCGGCGACTGCGGCAATATGCTCGGGAGTGGTCCCGCAACATCCCCCTACGATCCTCGCCCCCGCCTTGACGAACAGCCCGGCGTATTCGGCGAAATAGTCCGGGGATGAAAGGTAAACGAACCGTCCGCCGTAGTACCTCGGAAGGCCGGCGTTGGGCTGCGAGGAGATGTAAGGCACTCCAAGTTCGGCAATCTGCTCCACCACCTCCAGAGCCTTCTGGGGACCGACGGAGCAATTGGTTCCGATAACGTCGACCTCCAGGGGCAAGAGCCTGGCGGCCATTTCGGCGGGGGTAGTACCGAAATAGGTGGTTCCCTCAGTGGTGAAGGTTAATTGGGCAATTATAGGGAGATTCGAGACCGCCTTGACCGCCTCCACGGCGATAACCATTTCCTCCAGGTTTGAAATGGTCTCGATAATGAAAAGATCTACGCCTCCCTCCAGCAGGGCCTCAGACTGCTCGATAAACGCTTTTTTAGCTTCATCCAGAGTAATCTTCCCCAGCGGGACAATCGGTTTTCCCAAAGGACCGATGGATCCGGCGATCAGAATATCGTTGCCAGTAACCTCGCGGGCTTCGCGAGCGATTTTGACCCCGGCCAGGTTGATATCCCGGACCAGGCTCTCGAGGCCCTGACCCGCCAGCCTGTACCTGTTCGCGCCGAAAGTATTAGTTTCGATTATCTCCGCGCCGGCTTCGATATATTCCCGGTGGATTTCTCCGACGAGATCCCTCTCCGAGAGGCATAGTTCGTCGAGACAGCGGGAGTAAGAGACGCCCTTTTGATTGAGGTAAGTCCCGATGGCGCCGTCGCAGACTATGACGCCTTTGTCAAGCCGTTTTCTGAAATCCACGCTCATAGGGACAATCTTAACTGAAAACGATTAGCGTGTCAATACGGCGTTTGAGGCGCAAATACGGACTTTAGCCGCCCAAAAGCCGGGGATTTCGGTAACGAGGACGAGAATGGATGAATATTCGGAAACTATGGTAAAGCGTTGAGAACGCAGACAGGCGGGGCCTGTCAGGAGTTCAATGACTCAACGGCCTCGAGCAGGTCGTGATTATTTCCCCGACCGCCGGGATAGAAATGCTCTTTGGAGGGCACCCGCCAGTTCACCGGAGATTTGGTGTTATTGCAGAGGAAGTATTTGATTGTCTTTTTGAGCCTGCTGAGCAGAGTGTAAGCGCCTTCCTGCGGCGTTTCCACGAGCAAAACCGCGATTTTGCCGATTCCCAGGTCGGAAATTAGATCAGTGTCCCGGATAGATCGTCCGACCAGGTTGACCAGGTTGCTGTGGAACTGCTCGAGGTCCCGGAAATTTTCGATCTCCTCGTTGGAGTTGATATGGGAAATATCGAATTGGATCATCGAAATGAAAGTCGGGTATCGTCGGGCGCGCTTGATTTCCTCGATTGCCCTGGACTT
>CAZDAH010000019.1:10711-22892 GCA_964503405.1 uncultured Ignavibacteria bacterium | reverse complement strand
TGAAGATCATCGGATCCTTGTACACGTTTTCCAACTTTCTGACGTCTGCCTGAGATAGAACCGACATGAGGACAATCTTGCGCTTTAACTCCAGTTTAATTCTATTCGTATTCGCAGACAAAATTAGCAAATAGAGTGCCGCGAAATAACTCGTCGGGGAACACTCGAGTCAGTCCGATATTGTCTCTTAACTATATAAACAGCAATATCTAAACCGCGGGTGTTAATGTCCGTTTAGAAGGAAATCGGGGCCTGAAAACAGACCCCGCATTCGCATTTTGCAAAAGTTTTCACATTTG
Organism: uncultured Ignavibacteria bacterium; assembly: GCA_964503405.1. Taxonomy (GTDB): domain Bacteria; phylum Zixibacteria; class MSB-5A5; order UBA10806; family UBA10806; genus JAZGHS01. The sequence goes on along the minus strand of CAZDAH010000019.1, from coordinate 22,593 downwards.
GTGCATTCAATCTATAATCTTGTATTCCTTGATCTTATAAAGCAGCGACCTATAGCTGATATCCAGCAGTTTGGCCGCTTTGCGTCTATTCCAGTTGGTTTTGAGCAGGACCTTGGTGATAAGCAATTTTTCGACTTCGCTTACCGCCTGCTGGACTTTCGACTTCATTGAAAAATCATCGTCGATAATATCGATTACCTGCCCTTTCCTGACGCTGCCGGGAATGGGGCCTTTCAGAGTGTCGTAAATCACGTTTTCGTCGGATCTGACCACGATCTGCTTCATCAGGTTTTCGAGCTGCCGGACGTTGCCGGGCCAGTCGAAATTCTGCAGCTGTCGCAAAGTCTCGGATTTGAGCTCTTTTCTGGGACGATTGTAAAGGACCGAATATTTTTCCATAAAGTGATTTACGAGCAGAGGAATATCCTCGCGGCGCTCTCTGAGCGGCGGCAAGTTCACAGTGATTTCATTCAGCCGATAAAACAGGTCGTCGCGCATATTGCCCTGGTCGATCGCCGCTTCGAGATCCCGGTTGGTGGCGCAGACAATCCTTACGTCAACGTGCCTGTTTTCGATCCCACCCACCCGGACGAACTCCTGCTGCTCCAGCACCTGCAAGAGTTTCGACTGGAGCTCCATGGGCATATCCCCGATTTCGTCGAGGAACATGGTCCCCTTATCGGCGACCTCGAAACGTCCGGGTTTGGTCTTGTGGGCGCCTGTGAACGCGCCTTTTTCATATCCGAACAACTCGGCCTCGAGTAAATCGCGGGGGATTGCCGCGCAGTTGACCTTGATGAACGGGGCGCGGCCCCGGCTGGACCTGGAATGTATCATGCGAGCCACTATTTCTTTGCCGGTTCCCGAATCACCTCTGATCAGGACGGTCAGTTCGGAATCGGCAACTTCCTCGATCAGATTTTTTACCTCGGTCATGCCCGCGGAGTCGCCTATTAGAGATTCCTGAGAGCTTTTCTTGAGCTTCTCTCGCAGCTCGACCAGTTCTTCTTTGAGCTTGCGCTTTTCGAGCACGGAGCGTATATGAATTTCCACTTCTTTGACATCGAACGGCTTATTTATGAATTCGGCGGCGCCTCGTTTGACCGACTCGACAATATTTTTGGTATCGCCGTGTCCCGAAAGCATGATAACGTCGATAGTGCCGTCGATACTCTTTATCTTCTCCAGGGCCTCGATACCGTTCATTCCGGGCATTTGAATATCGAGCAGAATCAGCTCCGGACGGCTGTCGGCCGGGGCTCTGGATATCTTGTTGATCCCTTCCTTGCCGTCGCGCGCCGAATCCACGTCGTAACCGTTACCCAATCCCTCCGTGAGAATCCAGGGGACCTTGGGGTCATCGTCGATTACAAGTATGCTTACGGCTTTTCCGCTCATGCTCAAATTCTCAAGTCTATCATGAAAATCGTGCCCTCGCCGACTTTGCTCTTAACCGAGATCCGGCCGTTATGAACCAGGATGATTCTCTCGGCGATGGCCAGCCCCAGACCGGTTCCTCCCTCTTTCGTGGTATAATATCGGGAGAAAATCCGGGCCAATTCCTCTTCCGGGATACCGATCCCGTCATCTTGAATGGTCACGCGCAACCATCTTTGATCATCTTCGGCAAGTTTTTGCACATCTAAAGTTAATGTACCTCCAATGTTCATACTATCAACAGCGTTTTGCAGAATATTTATAAATAATTGCAGCATTTCGTGTTCGTTGGCCATGACCGTTGGATTTTCTTGTAAATAGTTCTTTACAATTTTGATTTTCTTGTCTTTTATATTATAGCTTATAAGCGTCAGGCTCTTATCAAGCAGTTCGTTGATCTGGAGCTTTCTTTTCTGATATTTATTGGGTTTGGAGAATTCGACCATTTCCTTCACCAGTTCCGAAAGGCGGTTAATTTCTATTTCGGCGTCGGGGAAAAACTCGACGGCATATTTGCCCTTAATTTTGTTTTGATATATCTGTATTGCCCCCTTGAGATTGGTCAGCGGTTTTTTCAGATCGTGGCCGATTTCCCCCAGCAGTTTTCCCATGGTCAGCAATTGGGTGGCGTTGAGAACGGCTTTTTGACGCTGGTAGATCGCCGCGGTCTGGGTCAGGGCCAGTTCGGCCAGCTCCCTGGACGACTCTTTGAAGGCGGAATCCCGGGGCAGAATCAGCACGGCGATACCGGTTAGAGATCTTCTGAGGAATATGGGAAGGGATATGATATTCATTTTATTCGCGGATTTTTCGTGAAATTCGCCGATCTCGGTGTTCAGTTTCTTCTGCAGCATAATGGTATCGGCGGTTTTTCCCACGGAGACGGTTTCTTTATGAATTTTGATATTGATGATCTCCGGCGGTATGACCTTTTCGGCGATTGCACCGTGATAGAATTCCAATTGCAGTTCGCCGCTGTTTTCGAGGTAATCGTACCACAGGATCGAATCAATATCGAAAAGCCCTTTCAGCCCCTGAAAAGTGACCCTGCCGATCTCCCCCGGGTCGTCGAGCATGGAGACTTTTTCGGCCAGCGAATGCAGCACGGTGAGCTCGTTGATTGTGTCGGTTTTGTCGGCGATCAGGTTGGCTCTGTCGATGGCCACGGCGGCCGGAATGGCCAGGGCGCTCAACAGGGAAAGGTCGTCCTCGGTGAACGGTCTTCCGTTGAGCTTGTTATTAAGATTGATCACTCCGAAGAGTTTGTCTTTATAAATCAGGGGGGCGGAAATGAGGGATTTCGATTCGTATTTTTCGCGGTTGATTCTCGAGAACCGGCTGTCCATCTCGATATCCTCGACAATGAGAGCGCGTCGCGATTGGGCCACGTAGCCCGAAATCGATGAACCCAATTTCATGCGTGTATTATGAATCACATTCTCGTCGAGACCGCAGGACGCGGCGATATAGAGCTCGTCGATATCTCGTTCGAGAATCATGACCGAGCCCAATTTCGCACCAATGACATCGATGGCCAGGGAGAGAATCGAGGTCAGCGCCTCTTTCAGATCGACTGTTGTGGCCAGCAGATTACCGGCGCTGGCCAAGGCGTCGAGTTGGGCCAGTTTCATCTGCAAGGTCTCGTTGGCTACTTTGAGCGCTTCCAGAAGCCGGGTTCGCTCGATCTCGGCTTTTCTCTTTTCGATCCCCCGGGCGACAACCAGCTTCAGCTCGTCTATTTCCAGCGGCTTGGTGAGGTATCCGAACGCCCCTTCCACGATGGCGTTTCTGGCCGTTTCCAAAGACGCGTAGCCGGTCAGTAATACGACGCAGATAAACGGATCGCATTTACGGGCCCGGCGCATGAGCTCGATGCCGTCGAAACCCGGCATCTTTATGTCCGCGATCAGAAGATCGAAATCATCTTTGTCGATTTTGTAAAGGGCCGTCTCGGGATTTTTCTCTCCCGTGACGTCGTAACCCTCCATGGAGAGGAGAGTCTTGAGACTATCCACCATGCGGGGTTCGTCGTCGATAACGAGAATTCGTCCTTCAGCCATTGCGGATCTCCAGGGGTAATTTGACTGTGAACGTGGCCCCGCCACGGTCGTTATTCGACGCGGTAATCGTGCCGCCGTGCGACCTGATAATCCCATAGCAGACGGCCAGGCCGAGACCGGTTCCTGAATTTTTTTTGGTTGTGAAGAAGGGTTCGAAAATATTGGGAAGAAAAGCCTCGTCGATACCGGTGCCGTTGTCGGCAAAAGATATCTCCACGAAACCGTCGGATTTTTTCACCGAAATCTCGATCCTGCCGCCGCTGGGCATGGCGTCGCGCGAATTCAACAGAAGATTCAATATGACCTGCTTTATTTTATCGGGCATACCGATTACCGGACAGTTATCGCGGCACTCCTTTCGACTGATTTCTATTCCGAAAGATCTGAATTCATTCTTCATAAGATCAAGCGAAGTGGATACTATATCGCATAATTCGAATTTCACCGGTTGGTCCAGCGAGGGACGGTAGAAATCGAGCAGCTGCTTCACGATATACGCTATCCTGTCGACTTCTTCCCTGACGATGTCGAGGTTTGTGCCAATATCGACGTTTTCCGGCACCAGCCGCGAGATTATGGCAAGGTAGTTTTTGATGATTCCCAGGGGGTTGTTGACCTCGTGGGCGATAGAGGCCGACAGCCTGCCCACGGCGGCCAGCCTTTCCGATTCCAGCAAACGTTCCTGGGTGGAGCGAAGCTCCAGCAAGGCCTTTCTTTCGCTTTCGTAGAGATTGGCATTGTCCACCGCCACGCTGAGCTGGTTTACCAGGATGGAGACGAATTCCAGATCGTCGTCGTGGAACGGCTCGCCGCTTATTTTACTCGGGAGAAAGAGTATTCCCAGCAAATTGTTTTTGACAATCAGGGGCACGGTCAATTCGGTTTCCAGCGCGCTCAGCCTTTTTCTGTCATCGGATTGCGGAGGGATTTTCACTTCCAGGGCCCGAATCAGCATGGGCCCGGCTTCTTTCTGCATCAGCCTGGCCAGGTCGCCTTTCCTGGAAAATGTCCAGGAAACCGAATCGGACAGGCTTATGCCTTTGACCTGGATTTTGGAGAAGTCCTCTTCATCGGCATCCTGAACGGCGATTGCCGCGCCCGAGATTCCCATTTGTCCTATGCAGGTAAAAAGGATGGCGTCGAGCAGGGAATCGATATCGAGCATGGAGTTAAGATGCCTGGAGATCTCGAAAATCGTATAGAGATCGAATATCTTCCTGCGAAGATTCCGGTTGATATCGGAAAGATCGTCGCCTGCCATCTTCGCGATCTCTCCAAGACCGGGCTGCGACAACGACTCATCTCCCGACTTTCTCTCTTTATTCCAGTTCATCCTCATAAGACCTTCGGCATGAAATATGTCTCGGTTGATCCCCGGGCGTTCTTTCCCGACATCGGCAATTTTCGTTTTCCCCTTCGATTCGCCAGTTTGATCTCCTTCATATCGCACTTGCTTAATCAAGTTATAGCATGAAAATAAGTCGGGGCCTCATGTTGTCAAACTATTTTTATTTATCGACATATACTCAGAGACGGTTATATTGAATCGCGCCGGGCCGGAGGTGTCCGCGCGGGAGCAGATCGGTAGGGCGAATCCCGGGGCGCTCGACGGGACTTTCCCCGCCTAATACCCGCGGGCCCGGTGTTCGAAAATCAAACACGGATGGAATCGTTGCGGGAAGATGGTCAGTACACTGCGGCTGAAATAGCGGAATCGTTGCGAGATCTCGTGTCGGTGGCCGCGGTTTTCACGTCCAGAAGAGAAACAGTGGTAAGGGGATCTCTCCTGCCGGGCGAGCATACGACCGAGCGGGAAATCTATGACCGCCTGGCCTCGTTCGAGGGTAGAGCATCCATAGTATCTCACGGGGAGTCGGTGGTCATACGTCTGGAGAAGGAGGGGAAATCCGACAGGGGGAAATTCCCCTGGATAAACCTGGGGCTGTTTCTTTTGACGCTCGCCAGCACGTTGCTGGCCGGAGCCTTCTGGAACGGCGGACCGTGGGGAAGCAGCCCCTGGAAGATTTTCCGCTATCCGGCGGAGATTATAAGCGGCGGGGCTCCCTTCTCGATCTCGCTTCTGGCCATATTGCTTTTTCACGAATTCGGCCACTATATCGCCGGGAAAATCCACGGCGTCAACGTATCCCTGCCATACTTTATTCCCGCTCCGCCTATATTCTCCCCCTTCGGGACCCTGGGGGCGCTGATAATTTCCCGTTCCGTTTTTCTCAACCGGCGGCAGCTGCTCGACGTGGGGGCGGCCGGACCCCTGGCCGGGCTGGCCGTGGCCATAGTGGTGCTGGTCATAGGCATAAACGCCTCCGCCGTAAAACCGATACCCTCCGAGTCGGGATTCATGCTGTTCGGCGAATCGATGCTCTTCAAGTTCATCTCTTACCTGGTCAAAGGGCCCATTCCCGACGAAGGCGCGCTTTTCATTTCGTCCACCGCGTTCGCCGGATGGGTGGGAATTCTTGTTACCATGTTCAATTTGCTTCCGCTCGGACAGCTGGACGGCGGCCGAATAGTCTACGCCCTCATCGGAAACTGGCAAAAGGTCGTCTCGCGGCTGGTGATCTTCGGCCTGCTCATTCTGTCCTTATATTGGCCGGGATGGCTGCTATGGATGATCATCGGGCTATTCCTGCGGCCGACACATCCTCCCACTGTCATGGACGAGATCCCTCTGGGTAGAGGACGCGGGCTGATCGGGATATTGAGCATAGTCGCGTTCATAGTCTGCTTCATACCGATCCCCATTCGTTTGGGTTGAGCGATACCGGCCGATCGTCACAAATAGCCATCGTATTCCATCAATCGAAGATCTACAAGGCTAATTATTGGCTTGCGTTTTTTTTCAAATTACCATAGTATAGCGCCCATGAAAATTATCGCGGCGACGCATTCGAATCTTCCCCGGATAGGCGACAAACAGGAGGAGCAGAAGCTTCGACGGGCCTACGCCAAGCTCGAGAAGAAGCAGATAAATCAGGACGAATTCGAGGATATCCGGGCGGAGTTGATCCGGGAACTAATCTCGATTCAGAAATCGTCGGGCTGCGGCTTGGTCACCGACGGCATGATTCGCTGGTACGATCACGCATCGCACATGGCCGCGCATCTGAGCGGATTCGAGATAAACGGGCTTTTGAGGTTTTTCGACACCAATTATTATTTCAGACAGCCCATAGCCGGCGACAATATCGCCGAAGGTTCGGGCGGGCTGGCCGAGGAAGCCGCTTTCGCTGTCAGCCAGGCCGGATGCCCCGTGAAGGCCGTCATGTTAGGGCCTTACAGCCTGGCGAGGATGTCCCAGAACAGAACATCGATGGATTTCGGCTCTTTTTGCCGGCGTCTTGCCGATATCCTCGCGGTCGAGGCCGGACGACTGGCGTCAAAGGGAATAGATTACGTTCAAATCGAGGAGCCCGCATTCGTGCGCGAACCGAGAGATTTCGAGCTCCTGAAAGACGCCATAGGAAGAATCGCCCGAAACAAGGGCCAGGCAAAACTCCTACTGACCTTCTATTTCGGCGACTGCGCGGCTATCCTGGATCGATTGGCGGAGATCGACGCGGACATGTTCGGACTCGATTTCAGCTACTCCCCCGGCCTGACGGATAGACTGAAGAACTATGGATTCGAAAAGACCCTCTCCCTGGGAATACTCGACGGCCGCAATACAAAGCTTGAGAATCCGGATGACCTGGCCGGGAAACTAAGCGGGATATTGGAGAAGCTGGAAGGGGAAGAATGTCACATCACGACTTCCAGCGGACTGGAATATCTGCCCAGGGACTACGCAATCAAGAAACTGGAGTTGACGTCGCGGGTGGCGGCGCTGCTGAACGGCGAGGGATGATGAGCCACAAGATCCTTGAAAAACTGGGAATAGATCTTCCGCTGCTGCCGACGACGTCGGTGGGAAGTTTCGCCAAGCCGCCCTATCTTCTGAAAGCGAGAAGCGAACGCAAGCAGGAGAAAATAGGCGATAACGAACTGCGAAAGTTGGAGGATCAGGCCACCAGGGAATGGATAGGTTTTCAGGAATCGATCGGCATGGACGTCCTGGTGGACGGCGAGATGTATCGCGGAGATATGGTCGCGTATTTCGCCGATATAATTCCGGGCTTCGATCCGGGCGGGCTGGTGCGCTCCTATGGAAACCGTTATTATCACAAACCGATTATCAAGGGGAAACTCGAGTACCCCGGCCCCATGACAGTCGACTGGTGGAAACGTTCGCAGCGGATGACCAAGAAACCGGTCAAGGGAATGCTCACCGGCCCCTATACCATCATGGACTGGTCGTTCAACGAATATTATCCCGATCGGGCCCGGGCCAGTTTCGCCCTGGCGGAAATTATTCATCAGGAAGCGGCGAATTTGATCGAGGCTGGATGCAGGATCGTTCAGATCGACGAGCCGGCGGTGAGCGTGCGGCCGGAGGAGCTGCAGATCGCGCGCCAGTCGCTGGAAATAGTCACGGGAGGACTCAACGCTTACTTCATTACCCATATCTGCTACGGGGCGTTCGAGAAGATCTACCCGGCCATGCTCGAATTGCCCGTGCATAATTTCGATCTGGAGATGTCCAATTCCGATCTCGACATGCTCGAGTATTTCGCCCGGTATCCGTTCACCAAGGACATCACGTTCGGCGTTGTGGACGTGCATTCCCACGTCATCGAGGACGTCGGCCTGATCAAGTCGCGGATCGAGCGGGCATTAAAGTATCTCCCCAAAGAGGCCGTCTGGATCGATCCGGATTGCGGATTAAAAACGCGCACTGTCGAGGAAACCAAGGCCAAGCTGGCGAATATGCAGGAGGCGGTTAACGCGGTAAGAGATTCGCTGCAATAACAAAATCTGTTTTTTATCTTGAGGATTTCAAATAAAACCGACATTTTTATAGACGTTTATATGGAGTATCAAAGTGATATAGATTTTTTTTGACTTTCTCAAAAATCTGTTGCGTTCGTTTGAGATTAGGCTATATTTTACACCGCTTCACATTCCCCCCCGGGAAACAACAATACGGAGAGTTACTGATGATTTTGCACGAAGAAAGCGAAATCGAAAACGATGACGGGAAAAAGCGGATTACGACGAAGGTTGTCTCCGGCAGGAGCGACAAGCATCCTGTCCCACGGATTGATCTGCATCCGAATATCGACATCCTATTGGCGAAAAGCATTCGGCGCACGCCGGAACAAGAGAATTGACGGGATCGACAGTTATCACGGATCGATTCTCTCGGCTCTCCTGATCTTGAGCATACTCTACGGCCGGATGTGCGCCAATAATATCTTGACTTGAATCAGCGCCTGTCTATAATTATCACGACCGTTCGCCGGAGTGGTGAAACTGGTAGACGCGCCGGACTCAAAATCCGGTGGAGCTAAAACTCCGTGTCGGTTCGATTCCGACCTCCGGCAAAATTCTGCAGTTTAGCTGGTATAGAATGTTTCCGGCAGCGCGGCCGCGAGCGACCGGCGTTCGCTCCTCCGATCAGACTCGTTCGGCCAGCTCCTTTAACGGCGCGATGCCCTCGTTCCCGGCGGGGTAAAACAGCCAGACGTAATGAGTGGGGTTGTTGGCTTTATCATACCTCGGGAATATGTGCGCGGTCCTGGTTACACGATTGTTTCGATCGGAGTTAAGTACGATCGTGCGGGCCAGGCCGTTTTTCCCCTTCGCCTGCTCCCAAAGTTCCTCCAGCGCAGGCAGTCCCAATGACCTCAGGCCGATTTTGTTCAGGCTCGAATAGTCAAAGGCCTCCGAATCGGCGGAGACAAAAGGTTTCATGGCGTGATTGACGAAACAGACCATCCCGGCATGATCTGTTATCAAGGCCGGTTCGCCAAGATCGAAGAATATATCATGGAAGAAAGCCATATTGTCGATCGTCTTTTTGTATTCGCTCATATCGCGGACCACCCATTGTATGAAGCTTAAGTCTCCGGTGGAGATTGTGGAGGCATTAACTGAAGCGGGTATGATCTTTTTGTTATTCGTCTCGTATTCTATCTCCGACAAAGCGTCGCGTCCGTTGGCGCGAACCGATTGCCAGAACTGCCTGGCGGTCTGCATTTGGGGCTGCGGATGCAATTCCCATATATATCTCGAGACGATTTCGGCCCGCGAGTAATCGAGCATGTTGCGGATGGTCTCGTTGGCGTCGGTTATCCTGCCGGTCTCGCTGTTGACAAACATGATGCCGTCGCCGGCCAGGTCGACTGACGCTCTATACACTTTTTCTGATTCTTTCAGTTTCATATACAGACGGCTGGTCTCCAGGGCCGAGGCGGCTTGCGAGGCGAATACTGTCAGCGTTTCGAGGTTTTCCTTGTCGAATTTCTTGCCGCCCGCTTTATACAGGGTCAATGCGCCGATGACTACGTTTTTGGCCAGCAGCGGCGCCGAGAGTATCGATTCCTCCTCGTCGGACGTGCCCGGGATCAGCACGGCCAGATCGTTCTCGTCGTCGAAGTTTTGCAGCAACGGTCTCCCCTCACCCACGGCTCTTCCTGTCAGTCCCTGTCCCACGGGGAATTCGAAACCCATCACTTCGTCGCTGTAGACTTCTTCGGTTGAATAGAGCGCCTTAATCATCTGCCTCGAATGATCGAGAGCAAAGACCGTGCAGGTATCCGAATCGGTCAGAGTTTCTGCGGCCTCGGCGATGGCCTCCAGGACGTCGCGCATTTCCAGCGACGACGACAGCGCCTTGCTTGTTTCATGCAGGCCGGCAAACCTGCGGGCTTCCTCGTTGATCTTATCGCGCATTCGTTGATGTTCGGATTCGTCGTATATGAAGCAGACGAGGTTCACCAGGTTTTTGTTGTTCTTGCGTATTTCATTAAGCCATAAGAGAATGGGAATCCTTTGCCCGTTTTTGCCAATCAGAAAGCATCGCACCTTCTTGCTTTCGGCCCGGGGATCGATTTTCAGCATCCAGTTATTGGGAATCTCGAAAAAATCTATGGCTTCCGCGTTGACCAGCTCCGATGCTGAGAATCCCGAGAATTCGATAAACTCTGTATTCGCGTAGACGATTCTTCCGGAAAGATCCAGGATGATAAACGGATGGACGTTGGAGTTGATGAAATCCTCGGCGCTGAAATCGAAAGTATCGAAAACCGTGGATCGGCCGATGAATGCGATTCTGATGAAGGCCGCTATTGCCAGGCTAAGGCTCAGGGCCGACGAAAAGGCGATGGAGACCGACAGATTAATCGAGCTCCAGATTATTATCGAAAGCAACAGCAGGATCCGTTGAAAGCCGGTTACCATGAGAAACCCGAATCCGAAAAACAGCGTGATCAGGGCGTCCGACAGGAAGCCTCCATATCCGGCATTCGGGTCGGCCTCGCCGAGAAACACGTACGCGAAGATCAAGACAAGGGCCGCTACGAGCCATCGCGACGCTGGTCTTCGAATCTTTCCCGGGTATTCATTATTACCCGCCAATACGCAGGCATAAGGCAATAAGACCAGGATCAAAGCGCAATTTTCGACAAGATTGCCGTGATTGGTCAGATAAGATCTCAGGATTACCGCCAATCCGAGCGCCAGGGAATACGCCGCTATGACTATCTCCGGGGCATACGGGGATGTCCCTCTAAGATCGCGAATCTTGGCGTTGACCAGAATCGCCCAAAAAATCGATATTCCGGCCGCCAGGTTTAAAATTCCATTTTCGAACATGATCGCACCGCTTCTCCAAGCTCTATAAGTGTCTCAACTATATATATATCGTGCGATTGAGAGACGTTCTTAATAATATCGACCGAATAATGGTCAAAATAAAGAGCCGGCTGCCCGATCGGGGAGCCGGCTCGCGCGTTGCCGTGAGAGTTTAGAACGAGAATTCCGCGTTTAGGTAGAGATAAGAATTTGTAACGTCGTCGACACCTGGGCCAAGATCCTTATCGACATTGGATTGGTAGTTGAGCGATGATCTGAATCCATCTACCGGTATGCATTCCACCCCTATAATCATGTCGGTGGACTTCATTTCGCCTGCAAGGTCCTCACCGTCAGGATCGTACATTATGTAACGGAAGAAAAAGTTCAAGGTCTTCATCATCTCATTATCTTTGATAAGTTCCTCGAACCAGAGCGTGCCGAACAACGAAATGGCATTCGCCTTATTATCCACCATCACACCGGAGGTATCCTGTTGGAAACCGTAGCTGTCGTATTCGAGGCCAAGTGCGAACAGCTTTCTGTACTGAACATTGGCCATGGCCGAGATGATGGATTTCTTGAAATCGTCCTCTGTTTGACTGGAATCATCGTAGGCGTTCAGCGTGCCGGTATAGTATTGGAATCCCACAGTGGAGGCGGCAAAATCAGGATTAGCGTTCAGGGGCGTGA
>CAZDAH010000019.1:10477-10701 GCA_964503405.1 uncultured Ignavibacteria bacterium | reverse complement strand
CGGTTAAGTTAATGTCCTTATTGGGGTTATTATCGAATGGATCGGTGTAGTCTGTTCCGTTAAAGAGTGACAGCGAAGCCCAGCCCCACTTACCGGCTTCGCCGAGCTTGCTTATTACCGAAACTCCCACGTCAGAGGTGGTTTCCATATCGAAATGGTCGGCGGGGACCCTGGCTATATAGCGGCGCATCCAGATCTTCTCCATCTCCATATTCCATGGGGTT
>CAZDAH010000019.1:0-10467 GCA_964503405.1 uncultured Ignavibacteria bacterium | reverse complement strand
TGGGGTTTCATGCAAGCCGAATTTTGCCGCAAGATCGAATTGCTGACCAGAGTAAAACTTCCATTTCAGATAGGCATACTTCAGGCGGACGTTGTTGTTGTTGATGTTTAGATCGTAGGTAATTTTGCCCGATGTCTTGTCCGTCAGTTTGGCCCATCCGGTGATATACGATCTTGAGATTCCGAAAGCACTGTAGCTATCGAAACCCACATTCCCGATGTCATCCGACATATCGGTATACCAGTGAGCGTACAACTTTCCGCTAATACCCGCTTCCTTCTGGGCATTGGCCAGGGAGAAGGCCAAAAGCAGCGCTATGGCCATCAAAATTGCGGATTTGAGTTTCATATTTCCTCCTTCTTTCGAACAAAGATTACAATCATCAGATCGGTCTTGTCTTTTTGAGCGCACCTCCCATGAATACGAACTTGTAGAGTATTCGCTTATATGGATTACCCATGGATCGAGCCTTCGCACGATAGGACCGGGTCGGACCCCTCTTTTTTCCGCCTCCTTATCATATAAAAACCCCCGTCTTTTTATGATTTTAAGCCCTCTTAGTCAAGTTAATTCGGTTGGAATTGCAATTTTACTTTAAAAGAATATATTGAGGTCATGACTATTTCTTACTGGCAGCAAAGGGGTCCGGCGGGGAACGGCGGTGTCCGCAGAAAAGGCCTTAACGAAAATAAGTATGATATCGCGGTTATCGGCGGGGGGATCACCGGCGTGGCCACGGCCTATTTTCTGAAAAAGATGGGATGCGCGAAAGTGGCGGTACTTGAAAGAGAATATGTCGGTTACGGGGCCACGGGCCGCAACGCGGGATTCATCCTGGCGGGGTTAGCCGAACCATATTCCCGGCTGGTTGTGGGGATGGGCAGGAATTCGGCCGGCGAGATCATGCGCTCGACCATGGAAAATCACGATTTGATCGAAGAAGCGGTAAACGAGAAGAGTATCGATTGCGGTCATCGACGATGCGGTTCTTATCATCTGGCCGTCAGCGAACTCGAGCGTGAGGAGCTGGAGGATTCGGCGGAAATGATGATCTCGCACGGCTTCAACGTGCAATACCGCCCGACATTCGATGGTGTTGAAGGGGAGTGTTTGCGGGAATTCAGAGGCGGTTTTTTCAATCCGGGAGACGGCAGAATAGATCCTTTTGCTTTCGTCCGCGGCCTGGCCGCCGATCTCGACGTCGCGGAAGGATTCGAGGTAACGAGCATTGTCAAAAAGCATGGCGCGGCGGTTATCAAAGGCAAGGGCGCCGAGATCGAGGCGGAGATGGTGATGCTGGCTGTCAACGCTTACGCTCCCCTGCTCGATCCCTATTTTGAGAAGCTGATCTTCCCCGTCAGGGGGCAGATGCTGGCGACCTCGCCGCTCGCGGGGAGACCGTTGAACGACTTTACTTATTACGCTAATTTCGGCTACGATTATTTTCGTCAAACCGACGACAATTCACTGATCATGGGCGGGCTGCGGAACAGGTTTTTCAAGGACGAAACCGGCTACGACGATGTCACCAGCGACAACCTGCAAAAAGCGCTGGAAGAATACATAGGCGGCAAACTGGGCGTGAAGGATTTCTCGGTGAAGGCGCGTTGGGGCGGGGTCATGGGCAACACCGTGGACGGTCTCCCGCTGGCAGGAAGTCTGCCGTCGAACAGTTCGGTCGTGGCCCTGGTCGGGTGCAACGGGCCCGGGATGGGGCTGGGGATGGTTTCCGCGCGCGATTTGGCCGCGGCGATTATGACAGGGGAAACGTCGGATTTGCTCAGGCGGTTTTCGCTGAAAAGATTCGCTTGCTAAATTCTGTTATCTCAGGGGATCGCGGAAGACACTGCCATCGACAGAATAATTTAAATTGCGGCGGCTTCATTCTCAATTTTGAGGCAGCCGTAGCGGACCAGGTAATCTTTTACCCAGGCGGATAATCTTCTCATCAGCTCGTTCACATCGGCAGATTTCCCGCTGCCTTCGGATTGGGAAGCGAAGGAATCGACGTCGTAGAGCCTGCTCCCGAATTCGAGTTTCATTTTTTCGGGCAGGGCTTTGAAGGTGTCGGCGTAGTAATCGTCGAAGAACGCGCTAATCGCCTCCTGATTTTTCAGGAAGGGATGGCATTCCGACGATTGCAGCCATTCGGTCACGGACCAGACATCGTCAGATTCCTCATTCCCGCAGGGGCAGTTATTGATAAGCACAAAATATGACTTTTCGGCGCTGGAAATTTTACCCAGCGGAAGGAGCCGGCATCGGAGGGGCCGGTCTGGATAGACGGAGCATCCCAACGCGCCCAGGAAATGGCATTTGTTGCGTCCTTCCTCTCCCCGGAATCTGAGAAAAGCCAGGGGTATGTGGGTATCGGCGTCGAGAACGATGTCGACGTGTTTTTCGATCAACTGCCCGGTGGACATTTTCTTGTTGCGGCTCAGTCGATAGATGTCGTAGGGGTCGAGGGGGACTCTGTCGGCTTGAGTGAAATTCTCGCAGCAGGTATTCAGCCGTTTGCAGCTGAAATTGAATTTTTCATGGGGACCGAGGAAACGGACATGATTGATCTTGTCGGGGCAACGGCTCTCGAGGCGGGCCTTGTCGCAGCCATTCATCCGGCGCATATCCGCAGGATCGCCGACCATCTGATTTGCACGGGATTTCATCGGTAGAAAATTAATCGGACGAGGATTTTGGAAATGCATATATGGATCGTCTGTTTCAGAGGGATACGGCTCATATCGAAACAAGCCGAAAGGCTGACGTCGAGAGGGCGCTACAAACTAATTCCGAATGAAACTAATTTCTCAAAGCGAAGGGATTGAAATTCGTTTTGTGGTCGTAAGCATCGACTCCTTCTTTATTCTTCAAAAGATTAACTGTGACGTAGGTCAGAGGCGTTAATATCGCCTCGAAGGCGACTTTGAAAACGTAGTTGGAGATCATGACCGCCATTAGAAGATCGTCGGAGAACACTCCGTAAAAGGCAATCATTACGAATAAAACCGTGTCCACTCCCTCCCCCACGATTGTCGAGCCGATGGTCCGGCTCCAGAGCATGCGGCCACGGGTCTTGATCTTCATTTTGGCCAGAGTATATGAATTGGAAAACTCGCCCGAGAAATAGGCTATCAAAGATGCCAGGACGATCCGCGGGGTAAGTCCGAGGATCTTATCATAAGCCTCCTGGTTGCCCCAATCGGCGGCAGGAGGAAGCTTTCCCACGATCATGAATACCGCCGACATTAAAAAGGCGCAGAAGAAGCCAGTCCAGATCACGCGGCGCGATCGCCGGTAGCCGTAGACTTCGGTGAGGATGTCGCCGAAAATATAGCTGATGGGGAATAGAATAGTGCCGCCGTCGAATGTGAACGGCCCCAGATCGAGCACTTTGGATGAGGCCACGTTCGATATCAGCAGGACGGCCACGAACAGCCCCAAAATCAGATCATAGTATTTGTATCGGCCGTTCATTGATTCTCAAGCCAGAGAATAACCGCCGTCGACGACGATCACCTGCCCGGTGACCCATTTGGCTTTTTCCGAGCAGAGAAAGACGACGACGTCGGCGACCTCCTCGGGTTTGCCCACCCTGTCGAATGGAGTTCTGCGGATGACCTCGTCGACCATGGCCTGATAGCTGGTAAATCCTTTGAGAGCTTCGGTATCTATAAACCCTCCTGAGACTGTATTAACATTTATCCGCCGGGGGGCCATTTCGAACGCCAGGTACCTGGTGATGGTCTCGATGGCCGCTTTGGAGGCGCCGATGGCGGCGTAACCGGGGATATAGCGAACCGAACCGAGCGACGACAAGGCCACCACTTTGGAACCTTCCGGCATCATGTCCCGGGCCAGCTGGACACCTTTCAAGAAAGCCCAGGCGTTGGTATCCATGGAAAGATGCCAGGCTTTGTCGTCGAGTTCCAGCGCCGAAGTGAATACTCCCAATGCCGCGTTGGAGATGAATATATCCAGCTTTCCGTATTTCCCCCTGACCTCGTCGTATACTTTATGCATTTTCTCATGATTCCCGATATTCGCCCGAATGGCCAGATGATCCCCGCCGAATTCGTTCATCTCCGACATGGTTTGATCGGCGGCGTTACGGCTGCGAAGGTAATTAACCGCGACATTGGCCCCTCCCTCCGCGAGTTTCAGGGCTATCGATTTTCCGATCCCTTTTGTTCCGCCGGTTACAAGGGCTACTTTCCCCTCGAATTCTCTGCCTGCAGTTAATTCGCGCATGTTTTTCCCTCCTGAATAATCCCTTACAACCGGATGGAATCAGGCCTGAAGGTAATATTGTGGATCGGATTTGTCAATATTTCATAAAGGCATGAAAATAGCATCAAGGGTTATTCCTCCAACCATGTAATATGGAATTGACAAAATCCTGCATGGTCTTGCACAGTCGATGGCCAAGAGCGGGGCGGACGCTGCAGGCGCACATTAACATATTGTTTTATAAAAGCTTAACTTAGCGGAAAACCGGTTGGGACGGCATGGTTATTGCCCTGAGTGGAGGTCGGATAAACAGTTAAACGGAGGTTTTAAGATGAATCGTTTCATAACGGCCGGAGTGGCTCTTATTCTTCTGGCACCGCCGATCCAGGCTCTTCCCGCGCTTCAGCTTTACATCGACGGGGCATCGTACGATAGCGAGGCGGGTACCTGGATAATCACCGATAATTCGAGTTTCGATTTATATGTTGTGGGCAAATCGGAGGACGACGATTTGGCGTCGAGTGAAAGCGAGCTGGAAGATGTGTTTCTGATAATATCGTCGGACAGCGAATTCCAGCCCGAAGGAGCGGTTATAATCGACGGGCAGAGCTACCCGTCTGACGAATGGACCTTCGGCTCGCCGCCCATGGAACCGTCATTTCCCCCGCATGGGATTTTGCCCGCCTGGTATTTCATGGTGGAATTGGGAGAATTCTCGAGTATCGGCGGGATCGGAAACATCGCGCCTGATTCCAACGGGCAGTTTTTCGATCCATCGGAGGGATACGACGATGACAGCAATCATAGCGGAGAGATCAGGATGGTTACCGTCGATGTAGCGAATGAAATCACCAACCTGCATTTCGACGCGGTGTCTCTGGATGACGGCGGGCGCGGTTGTTTCGCGCCGTTTTCGCATGATGCCGGATATTACGACGAATTGCGCTATCCCCCGACCGGGGTCGAAGATCCTCCCTTGAGATTGCCCGAGAGCCTGGTGATATTGCAGGCTTATCCGAATCCGTTTAACTCGGAAACATTGATAGAATTCACGTTGTCGCAATCAGCGGCTGTCAGGCTGGAGATGTTCGATTCGCGCGGGAGATTCGTGACCACCTTGACAGATACGTCCTATGATGCCGGAACGCACTCGGTAAGATGGAGCGGGACGAACGATTCAGGACAGCGCGCAGCCTCCGGAGTCTACATGATCAAGCTGACCACGCCGCAAACGGTTTTGAAGAGCAACATTGTTCTTTTGAAATAATCGAGAATAGAGCGGGTCGATTTTATTGCTGACCCCCTCAGCAGGGGCAAACCAGAGAGCGTTTGCCCCTTTTCCATTGACCATAAATAGAAATGGGGATTCTTATTAATGACGCGATTTATCGTCGTTTGCCATTTTCGGGCCCGTCCACGGCAAGATCGTGCGAAGCATCTTGATGATTGGAAAAGGGGTAACTGACGCTTCTCAAAGTCAATTATCGATTATGGCGAGGCGATTTCAAGCGGTTTTTGGGAGAGGTGGATGCGCTGTAGTAGCCGAACGCCGTGTTGCGGTGGCGTCAGAAGTTGCTTCGGACGCAGACAAGGAGGTATCGGAAGCTACTTCCGACACCACAAAAAAATGCTATTTAGCCGGTGTCTTGAAAAGACTCCGGAACAGGACACCGGGCCGAGACATTTGTCATTCCGGATTTTTTGAAGATCCGTCGGGAACCCCGAAAACCCGCGATGGACTCAGCGTGGATTCCAGCTTTCGCTGGAATGACAGGGGTAAGACCGGCACCGGAGGTTCTGCGAAACCCCGGCTGCAGCTGAGATGCCACCCCGTCATCGTGAGGAGACGAGCAATGCGAGTCAACGTGACGATCTTCGGAAGGCTCTACACGGATCATTACATCGTCCCCGTCCCGCAATAATAGCGGGGCGGGACTCCTCATAATGACGAGGGAAGATTGTCATTTTCGCCAAGGCGTACGGCTCGTACGAATTCCCCGACCTGGCGACTTCCGAGTATTTGCAAGAAGCTGTCGGGTGTCCTCACCCCGAAGCACCAACAAATTATACTATGAGCGCGATTATTCGAACACAATCAGCACCTGGCCCTTTTCGATGGCCTGGCGCTCTTTGGCTTTGATTTCCTTGACGACGCCGGGGCCGAGGGCTTTGATCTCATTTTCCATTTTCATGGCCTCGACGATCATTAGACCATCCCCCTTTTTCACCTTCTGACCAGGAACCACCTCGACTTTGAGGATCAGGCCGGGCATGGAGGCTCTGAGAACGGATTGCTTTTTGGCGAGTCCGGCGGCTCCCATAAGCTGACGCAGCCGCTCGGTTTTCTCGTCGACAACCTCCGCGGCGAACTCCGCCGAACCGTGCCATACCGAAATTCCGCCGTTGGAACGCTCTATCTCGAACTCGAAAATGCGGTTGTCGGCCAAAAGCGACTGCAGCTTGCCGCCGTTGATGCCAAGCATATCGACGGCCATGTCCCGTCCGTTGACGGTGACCGCGCCGTCGCCGCTGCCGATACCGATTTCGAATTGCTTATCGCCAATCGTTACGCTGTACTTCATGTTCCTCTTGGCCGTCTATTCCCCCGGACGGCTCGATATTTTCCAGGCCGATATCCTTGTCTTTCTCAATGGAGAGACTGAGAGTTTATTGCGGGCGTTGTGCTCATAAAGCGCGGCCGCTACTGCCGCGGCCTCCTCCAAATGGCCCGGTTGTTTAACTGCAGTCTTGTAATGATCGTCGATGAAATGCGTGGATAGATGCCCTTTGACGAATTCAGGATGATTCATGATTACCTTGTGAAACTCGATATTGGTGGCGACGCCGGATATTCGGTATTCGTGGAGAGCGCGTTTCATGCGGGCGATGGCCTGAGCGCGATCTCTGCCGTGAGCGAGGAGCTTGGAGATCATAGGATCGTAATATACTGAAATCTCGGCCCCCTCGTAAACCCCGGAATCGACACGCACTCCCGGCCCCGAGGGCTCGTGATAGCCGCGCAGCGTGCCGGTCGAAGGAAGAAAGCCCGAGGCCGGGTCCTCCGCATAGATACGGCATTCAAGAGCATGACCGTTCATCTCGATTTCGCCCTGCGAAAAGGACAGCTTTTCCCCGGCGGCGATGCGGACTTGCTCTACGGCCAGATCGCGGCCGGTCACCAGCTCGGTAACCGGATGCTCGACTTGCAGACGAGTGTTCATTTCGAGAAAATAGAAATTCTTATTATCGTCGGCCAGGAACTCAACTGTTCCGGCATTAACGTACCCGGCCGCCTTCGCAGCCGCCACCGCCGCCTGGCCCATCCGCTGCCGCATTTCGGGATCGACCAACGGGCTGGGAGCTTCCTCGATCACCTTCTGATGACGGCGTTGAATCGAGCATTCCCGTTCGCCGAGATAGACGCAGCTGCCATGCGAATCAGCCATGATCTGGATCTCGATATGACGCGGTCTGGCCAGATATTTTTCGATATAGATGCGGTCGTCGCCGAAGGCCGACCCTGCCTCGGATTTGGCGCCGCGAATGGCCGCTTTCATTTCGTTTTCCGAAGCGACTATTCTCATTCCCTTGCCTCCGCCTCCGGCCGCGGCTTTGATCAGGACCGGGTAACCGATCTTCTTGGCCGTTTTCAGGGCATCTTTCTCGTCGCTGACAGGCTCCTCGGTGCCGGGGACAATGGGAACACCGGCGGCGATCATGGCCTTGCGGGCGGCCATCTTATCCCCCATCATCTCTATGGCCGATGGGGTGGGGCCGATGAATACGAGACCGTTTTCGGCGCAAGCCCGGGCGAATCGAGGGTTCTCTGCCAGGAAGCCGTAGCCGGGATGAATAGCCTCGGCGCCGGATTTCCTGGCCGCGTCTATAATCTTGTGGATTGCCAGATATGACCGGCTCGATGCCGCCGGACCTATCGGATAGGCCTCGTCGGCAAGCCGTACATGCAGCGACGTCCTGTCCGGCTCGGAGAATACGGCGGCCGATTGCAATCCGAGATCGCCGCAAGCCCTGATGATACGCACCGCAATCTCTCCCCGGTTGGCTATCAGGATCTTCTTAAACAAATACTTTAGAT
Organism: uncultured Ignavibacteria bacterium; assembly: GCA_964503405.1. GTDB lineage: Bacteria > Zixibacteria > MSB-5A5 > UBA10806 > UBA10806 > JAZGHS01. Next base: position 2,144 of record CAZDAH010000019.1, on the reverse strand, counting down.
CAATCATTTAATCCATTGAAATTATTTAAATTACATTATTTATTCAAGGTCTTCCTGTAGGCTCTTATCTTATCGATATGCCCGCGGTTGTGCTCGGTTGTGATGTTTCCAATCCAGCCCGGAATCCCGCCTCGCTGTTTCCAGATTTCTTCGGGTATGGCCGAGATATCGGCCACTATGGCAGAGTGGGTGAGGTTGAAAAGACGAATGACGTCCTCGGCGGAGAGATAGGCCATGGTATCGATCCAGAATTTGTTGAATTTGAGTTGGTTCTTTTGGTCGCCGACATAAGTCCAATCGACCTTATGCCCCATCCTCCAGATGGCCAGGGCTTTTAAGACTTCCCCTTCCCACATGGCCAAATGAAGTACGACGTCCCTGATTGACCACTCGCCGATAGCTTTTTTCTTCTCCAGCTGATCCGGCTCGAGGCCGTCGATGGACTCCAGAAGATCGACATGAGATTGTTTCAGCTCGTCAACTATGCTCATAGTTCCGCCTCTCCCTCGCTTTACATCAAGCATGAAAGTGTGATCGATGAGTGCGAAAATATCAAAATTTCGACGCTCGACCCGTTCCCGCGATATCGCTTGCGGCTTCGAATTCCGGGGCCTTCTTTCTCAGCCAGCCGCGGCGGCTCCGCGGTCGATAGCCTTCTTGTTCATCTCGACCATTTCAGCGGAAGCCCGGACATAAACTTTCTTGATACTTTTCTTGAGAGTATCGAGAGAAACGACGCCGGTCTTTTTGGCGTAGGCGCCGAGCATGACCATATTGGCGCACTTGATATTCCCGAGCTCCTCGGCGATATCGTTGGCCGGGACCTCGACGACTTCGATATCCTTGCGAGTCGGCTTGGAGGCCACCAGAGAGGTATTCAGGAATAAGAGTCCCTTTTCTCTCAAGGTCGGTTCGAAACGCGGCAGCGACGGCTCGTTCATGATCAGGATCGTATCGGGACTACCCACTACCGGCGAAGCGACCGGATCGCTGGAAACCACTACCGAACAGTTGGCTGTCCCGCCTCTCATCTCGGCGCCGTAAGCCGGAAAGAATGTCACGTTTTTGCCGTCGACCATGCCGGCGTAGGCAAGCATAATCCCTCCGGAAACGACGCCCTGCCCTCCGAAACCGGCCATTATAACACCCTGGTACATCTTCACTCCTTCCCGGCCTTGACGGTTTTCGATTTTTCTGATTTGCCGGCGTCGGCCGGCTCCTTGTAAATTCCCAGCGGGAAGTAAGGTATCATTTCGTTTCTGATTCGCTCCAGAGATTTGAGCGGGGTCATGGCCCAATCCGTGGGGCATTGAGAGAGGATCTCCACGAGGGTAAATCCCCGGCCCTCCAATTGATATTCGAACGCTCTTCTGATCGCCTTTTTTGTCTTGACCACCGCGGCCGGTTTATCGACCGAAGTTCTCTCCAGATAAATGGGCCCGTCGAGGGCCGCCAACAGTTCGCAGATTCGTATGGGATAGCCGTTGGCGGCAACGGTGCGTCCCGAGGGCGAGGTGGTCGATCTCATGCCCAGAAGCGTAGTCGGGGCCATCTGACCGCCGGTCATTCCGTAGATGGCGGTGTTGATGAATATAATGGTGATATTCTCCGATCTTGCCGCGGCATGAAGCATCTCCGCCGCACCGATCGAGGCCAGATCACCGTCGCCCTGGTAGGAGAAAACCAGTCTGTCCGGGAGATTGCGCTTGATTCCGGTGGCAATGGCCGGCCCGCGGCCGTGGGCACCCTGGATCATGTCGATATTGAAATACTCGTCGGCGAAAACCGAGCATCCGACCGGGCCGATGCCGATGGTTTTATCCTGAACTCCCAATTCCATATAAACCTCGGCGACCAGTCGATGGACGACGCCGTGACCGCAGCCGGGGCAGTAACGCATCGGAACTTCTGTCAGTCCGCAAGTTTGCTCGAATACCTTTTCCATGACTTTGCTCCTATCGTTTAGGCGACTCGCCGCGACTGGTCGCCGTTTAGAACCTGCTTGACGATTTCCAGAACTTCCTCGCCTGTGGGGATACCGCCGGCGGGACGTTTGTGAAGATGGATGGCCGACTTGCCGTTAATGGAAAGCTGGACGTCCTCGTAGTACTGTCCCAGGCTCATCTCCACAACGAGAAAATTAT
>CAZDAH010000018.1:32102-33781 GCA_964503405.1 uncultured Ignavibacteria bacterium | reverse complement strand
GGTTCATGACTCTATAATAAAGTCGATAAAATAAGGGGAAGGAAATAATAAGATGGTATCATTAAGAGAATTACTCGATCTGATGGTCAAGAGAAACGGGTCGGATCTGCATATAACCGTTGGGTCTCCCCCCATCATTCGTATTGACGGCAAGCTGGTAAAGACGGACTACGATATACTTAACCCGGAGCAGACGAAGAAACTCGCCTATTCGGTGATGAACGAAAGACAGCGTCAGAAATTCGAGGAAAATTCGGAGCTCGATCTGTCGTTCGGGGTGGAGCAGCTTTCGAGATTCCGCTGCAACATGTTCATGCAAAGGGGCAATGTGGCCATGTCGCTGCGGCAGATACCGTACAAAATCATGACGTTTGAAGAGCTGGGACTGCCCGAAGTGGTCCAAAAGCTGGCCGAACTTCCCCGCGGCCTGGTCCTGGTGACCGGTCCCACGGGATCGGGCAAATCAACCACTTTGGCGGCGATGATCGACAAGATCAATAATGAAAGCAACTATCATATTCTGACCGTCGAGGATCCAATCGAATACCTTCATAAGCACAAAAGCAGCCTGGTGAACCAGCGCGAGGTTCATTCGGATACAAAAAGCTTCGCCATGTCGCTGAAATACGCATTGAGGCAGGACCCGGACGTGGTGCTGATAGGCGAGATGCGCGATCTGGAAACCATGGAGGCCGCCTTGACCATATCCGAGACCGGGCATCTGGCTTTCGCGACTTTGCACACGAATTCGTCGGCCGAAGCGATAAACAGGATAGTTGACGTATTTCCGACGAATCAGCAGGAGCAGGTCAGAATTCAACTGTCTTTCGTTTTGCAGGGTGTGGTCAGCCAGCAGCTGATACCGAGAATCGGAGGGGGAAGGGCACTTGCCCTTGAAGTACTCGTGGCCACGCCCGCGGTCAGAGCGGTTATACGCGACGATAAGATTCATCAGATATATTCTCTGATACAGGCCGGGCAGAAATTCGGCATGAAGACGATGAATCAATCATTACAAGAACTATACACCAGGAAGAAGATTACCCTCAATGACGCTCTTGGCAGATCATCCAACGTCCAGGAGCTCGAGGAAATGATAAACAGAAATGTCCCGCAAAGCTCTGGCAGCAAGAGCTTCGCTGTGAGAAATGAGAGGTAGCCATGCCTGTATTCGAATATAAGGGTAAGACTCTTAGCGGAAAGCAGGTCCAGGGGGAACTGAAGGCCAGGAACAGGGCGGAGCTGGAACGTCTCTTGAGGGGCAATAAAATACTGGCCTCGTCCATAACCAAGAAACCGACTCAGATTCGGATCAAGATCGGCAGCGGGATCAAAAAGATCGATATCTCCCGTTTCACCCGCCAATTCGCCACCATGATATCGGCCGGTTTGCCTATGGTGCAGTGCCTGGAGATTCTCGGCGCGCAGATGGAATCGGCGGAGTTTCGCAAGATCATAATTCAGGTTAAAGAAGCGGTTCAATCGGGGGCCACACTCTCGGAAGCCCTTGGCAAACACAAGAAGATATTCGACGAACTGTACGTCAACATGGTCGAGGCCGGCGAGGTTGGCGGCGCGCTCGACACCATCCTGGTGCGGCTGGCCCAGTACCGGGAGAAATCGGACAGGCTGATCAGGAAGGTCAAGGGAGCGCTGGTTTATCCCATCGTGGTCATGGT
>CAZDAH010000018.1:21399-32092 GCA_964503405.1 uncultured Ignavibacteria bacterium | reverse complement strand
GGTAGTGGCCATCGGGGTGACCTTTGCCATGCTGCGGTTTATCGTGCCGATCTTTGCCAAGATGTTCGAGGGGATGGGTGCGGAATTGCCCGCGCCTACGGCTATGGTCCTGGGTATCTCGAACTTCCTCAAATCCAACACACTCACCATAATGTTTCTGATTATCGCGGCCGCAATCGCTTTCAAGATTTTCCTTAGAAATCCCAAAGGTCGGCTGGCCTTCGACAATTTCAAGCTTAAAATGCCCCTCTTGGGGAACCTGATACGAAAGAGCGCCATCTCCCGATTCACCCGCACTCTTTCGACTTTGCTGTCTTCGGGCGTTTCCATTCTCGACGCTTTGAATATCACCGCGAAAACGTCGGGCAACATGGTCCTGCAGAACGCCATCAAGAAATCGATGTTGTCGATTGCCGAGGGAGAGACCATCACCAAACCGTTGAAGGATGTCGGGGTATTTCCGCCCATGGTGACTCAGATGATCTCGGTGGGCGAGAAAACGGGCGGTCTGGACGAGATGTTATCCAAGATCGCGGATTTCTACGACGAGGAGGTCGACGCCGCGGTGGCCGCGTTGACGTCGATAATAGAGCCTGTGATAATCGTTGTCATGGGCGCGGTGATCGGCGGCATCTTGATCGCTATGTATCTGCCGATGTTCGACATTATCGGCCAGATAACCTGATCGGATTTTCTGGGGCCGCTCTTTTCAATTTCGAAAGGAGCGGTCTTCTTCATTATGGATATCGCCCTCAGACATGACCGCGCGTTCGTGCTTGATAAGAGGCCGTGGTTTCTTTTCATAAGACTGTTACTCACACTGCTTTTGGCCGGATCGGCGCTGGCGTTTCTCAAACCGACCGCGTTTAATCATACCCTTGTGGCGGTATACGGCGCCCTGGGGCTGGTCTGGTTCGCCTATAACATCTCGGCCAGGGAGTATTCAGAGAGTTTCATAAGGGGAATAGTCACCGCGCAACTCAGTCTCGAGCTCCTGGTCGAAGGTTTACTGGTAAACCACGTCGGGGGGAGTTTCTCGCCCTTTATTCTATTTTTTATAATAAGTATCGTGTTATCCGCCCTATACTTCCACCTGCTGGGAGCCATAATAGTCGCTACGCTGGCCGGGCTTTTGTACTCGCTGCCGGGTTTTTTCGACATTTCTTTTGTGTACGAAAGGCTGATCGAGCCGCCCCGTCTGGCCGGCACGGGAATAGCGTCAGATGAGTCTTTCTATACTGTTTTCCTCCATTTATGCCTGTTTTATTTCTTCGGCTTCATCTCCGGCTTTTTGGCTCAAAGATTATTCGTGACTTCGCTCGAATTGAAAAGATTGAGACTGGAGACCGGAGAGATACTCGAGCAGATGCGCTCAGGCCTGCTGACAGTGGACAAATCGAGACAAATCGTCTATTTCAACAATGCCTCCGGAGCCATTCTCGGATTCAACCCCGATACTGTCAGGGGACAATCCATCGACAAGGTCTTCGGCAATAACCAGGCCGAGTTCAGCGAAAGAATCAACGCCGCCCTCGACAACAAGAAAGCCGAGGATCGCTGCGAAATCAAGATAGTGACCGACGGCAAGCAGATACCACTGGGGCTGTCATTATCGGTCATAAGGGATGATTCGAGAGAATTAAGGGGTCTGATAGCGGTGTTTCAGGACCTGACCGAGGCCAAGAGGCTCGAGGAGAGAATGAGAATGACCGACAGGCTGGCGGCGGTAGGCCAGCTGGCGGCCAGTATCGCCCATGAAATCAGGAATCCCCTGGCCTCGATTTCAGGATCGGTCGAAGTGCTCAAGGATGATCTTAGGCCCGACGGCGAGAATCTTCGCCTCATGGAACTCATCCTGAAGGAAACGTCGCGGCTGAACACGATCCTCTCCGAATTTCTCAATTTCGCCAGGATCGACAAGGGAGTTCACGGTAAATGCGATCTCGGGGTGATCGTACCCGAAGTGATAGATCTTATTCGCGGCAACGAATCCTGCGAACGGGTCGAGATAGATTACAAACTTCACAGGCCGGTTATAATGGTCGCGGCCGGGGAAGATCAGTTAAGGCAGGTGCTCTGGAATTTGATATTAAATTCGGCTCAGGCTGTGGGCGGCGATCCCCGAGGCGGGGGGAAAATCGATATTTTCACCGAAGATTTCATCGGCGATACGGGGATGGATATGATCAAGCTTGTAGTCGCCGATAACGGCCCGGGAATACCTGATAGCGTGAGAGATAGGGTATTCGATCCATTCTACTCCACGAAACCGGGGGGCACCGGCCTGGGGTTATCGATTGTTGTCCGGATAATCGACCATCTTGGGGGCAGAACAGAGGTTGAATCGTCGGAGGATACCGGGACGAAGTTTTCCATCTACCTCCCATGCCAGTCGGCGAGAATTAAATCCGTTGAATTACAAGAGGTTATCTAACCTCATCTTTTTTCCAAAGCCCTCGTTAATTTTTATTTTTTTCTTGACGATTGAACAAATGAACAGTATATTTTATTGCAGAGAACAAATGGGCGGCCACGCCGCGGGCGTGGTAATTTGAATAAAGGAGGATAATCATGGCCAGGGATTTGACTGCCAGACAGCGTGAGATATTCGAGTTTATCAAGGTTATGACTCGGGAGAAGGGGCGGCCGCCGTCCATAAGAGAGATCGGCGAGCGGTTTGTCATACGTTCTACCAACGGTGTCAGGGCCGTTTTGGAGGCGCTGGAGCGCAAAGAATATATTCGACGCGACCGTTACACCTCCCGCGGGATCGAGATCACAAAGGAGGCCGACGATATGATATCGGCGGATCGGTTCCGCAAGATCAAGTGGGTCGGGCGGGTGGCCGCCGGCACTCCCATCTGGGCCGAGGAAAATATGGAGGGAAGTTTCCTTATCGACCGCGATTTCGTGCCCGGCGAGGAGGTGTTCTCGTTGAAGGTGCAGGGGGATTCCATGATCGACGCTGGCATATTCGACGGCGATTTCGTGCTGGTCAAAAGGCAGCAGGCGGCCGATCCGGGCGACATGGTGGTGGCGCAGATCGGCGACGAGGCCACGGTCAAGAAATTTTTCCCGGAGAAAAGGCGCATACGGTTGGAGCCGGCCAATGTCAATTACGGCCCGATCATAGTGGAGAAGAACACCCCGGGATTTGCCATCGCCGGCAAGGTGATCGGGTTGTTAAGGAGGATGTAGGCAAGGGGGATGATTATGTTAAAAAAGGAATGTTATGCATGCGTCGTAGGGGCGTATTGCAATACGCCCCTACGAATAGCAATGAAGGGAGTGTGATGTGATGAACATGAGGATTGATATAATCAGGAAAGAGCTGGAGCGGAGGTTTACGGAAGTTGAGCGTATTCCAGATAAAACTTCTGCACACGTTCAAACAGCTATTAACGGATTTCTCCATAGTCTAATAATGGAACCAGCTCTAAGATCATTCATAATCGATTTGTCCCGCTCTTCTGAAAAATTCATGACGACCCAAAAGTACAATCAAATTAGGAATGATTTTATAAATAGCCTGAAGGTGATTATCCCCATTGTCAATAACCCTGATTTTATAGATGAGCCATTCAGAAATGAATTGAATAAGGATATGAATTTTTCATCCTTTACCTTTATTCAGAATATTGCAGCAAATAATAATGATCTATGTGAACAATTTCTGAACAAGCTTGCAAACTTCGAAGATCGTTTTGCTTCCGCTGTTGCCGAAGACGGCCTAGGAAGAATACTCGGAACAATAAGTACAATTCATGGTCGTGGTAAAGAACATGGCAAATTTTGCGATGAAGACATTTATCATAAAGAATATGAGAGTTTATCAGAGTTGGTAAATAAGATCAGAGCCAATATGCAACTTAGAGCTCGATATGAAGGTGCTGAATCTTTGAACATAATACTGCCGATTTATCTTAAATCTAGTTATAGATATCTTTCAGAGCTGAGTGAAGGCGATTTTGGAGAATATTTTAATCAAGCTGTTTCTCGTCCAATTAAGGCCGAAATAAGTGGGCCTCAAACCATAGATCACTGCCGCGAAGTTTATCATGCCGTCGATAAATTCCTTTCTACCTCTAAATCCAAACACGCTTTAATCGCCAGGTTGATTACCTACTGCGAGTGGATCAAACGGGATGCTTTCCCACAATCAAAATCAAAGGCTAAATGGGGGAATGAGAAGAAAGTTTCAAAGATAGTCGAAGAATTTATGTTTAATCACGGATATTTCCCACTTGTGGATTTTAAAATAGGGAAAAGTATACCAGATATTTTATCAGTCTCAAGTGCGAATGTCGGTTGGGATAATTCTATTTTAATGGAACTAAAACAATCTATAGGCACGTCTTATACGGACGGTAAATTAGCGGAAAATATCACACAGGCAAAGCAATATTTATCGACGGTTAGTGGTATAAAACAGGGTACCGTTGAATCGGTTTATTTGTTGGTTTTTTATGATGAAGATTATCGATTGGAGATTGATAAATCTTATCGCGACGAATGTGAGAAAGACAATGTGCGTATTGAGCTAATTTATGTGGGGGAAAAGTCTCCTAGCAAATTAACCAAATCGAAAATATTAAAGGCTCCAAATTCAGCGGCCAGGAAAAAATTACCCAAGAAAAAAGCCGCAAAAAAAGCAACGAGACGGAAATAAAATTATGGCGGTTGGCCCGGTTGCGGGTCGATCTGCCTGCCCGTATGGAAGATCGACCCCTACGGAATGTGGAAAGTTGGTAGGTAAACGGGAAGATTAGATGAACAAAGGTTCAAAATTACCAACAAGGAAATTGATTCGTTTACCGGGGTATGATTACTCGCAGGAGGGGGCGTATTTCGTGACTGTGTGTGCTTATAAGCACGCGTTGCTTTTCGAGGATAAGAGGATAAGGCGGATTGTCGAGGAGGCTTGGCTGAATTCGATCAACGTAAGGTCCAACATAGAATTAGACGAGTATGTGATAATGCCAAACCATTTGCATGGCATAATAATAATAAGGCACAAATTTTCAAACCAAGCTGTAGGGGCGTATTGCAATACGCCCCTACAAAGTCCCCTTCAAGATGCCAAGCCATCACTATCAATTCCAAATAATGTAAAATTCAAATCACCTTCTCATACAGTTGGATCTATTGTCAGGGGATTTAAAGCCTCCTCTGCCGGTCAGATCAATATTATGCGCAAAACGCCAGGCATGAGAGTCTGGCAGAGAAATTATTATGATCACGTAATCAGGAACGAACGGGATCTGTATAAAATCAGAAAATACACCCGGGAAAATCCTTTAAAATGGGAAATCGACGAGGAAAATCCCGTGAATATTTAAAATAATCGGCACACAAAAGCGGGGGCGTGTGTGTACCAGGATATCGAGGAAGCGGTTGATGTCATAGCCCTGTTCGAGGACGGGCGGATGCGGCCGATCCGGTTCCGATGGAACGGACGGTCGATCAGGGTAAAGCAGGTCACCGGGGCCTGGAAATCGGACGTGGGGGCGCATAAGATCCGCTATTTCGCGGTTTTGGATTCATCATCGAATTTTTTCCAGTTGGCCTACGACGAGCGCAATACGGCCTGGGTGTTGAATAAGATATGGGTGGAATGAAGGATAAATCACCCTGGTCCGGCCACCGGGTGATCATGCATCTGGACATGGACGCCTTCTTTGCGGCGGTGGAGCAGAAAATCAATCCCGATCTCAGAGGCAGGCCGGTTATTGTTGGAGGGACGCCTGAATCGAGGGGTGTGGTTTCCACCTGCTCGTATGAAGCGCGCAATTACGGGGTTCATTCGGCCATGCCCATGAAAGAGGCGGCGAAGCTATGCCCGGATGCTGTCTATATTGACACCTCGGGAGGGAAATATTCGTATCTTTCGGTAAAAATACTGGAGATTTTGAAAAATTATTCGCCTAACGTCGAGCCGGTTTCCATAGACGAGGCATTCGTTGATATTACAGGCGTATATAAACGATACGGGAAACCGGAAGCGCTGGCTCAGGCTGTAAAAGACAACATAAAATCGGAATACGGCCTGACAGCGTCCATAGGGATTGCACCCAAACGGTTTATCGCCAAGATGGCCTCGGGGTCGGATAAGCCGAACGGCCTTGTAGTTATCACCCCGGATCGGGTAAGGCAGTTTTTGTGGGTCCAGCCTGTAGGGCATTTGTGGGGGGTAGGGCGTAAGGCTGAGAAAGCGTTGAAAGAGAAAGGGATTATGACAATCGGAGACCTGGCTAAGACGTCTGAGGCAAAATTGAAGAATATGTTCGGGATAATGGGGCCGGCTCTGGTCAAGATGGCCAACGGACAAGGCGACGACGAGGTCATGGCAAGTCATCTCAAATATGACGCAAAATCTATGGGCCACGAGCATACATTCAGCAAAGACACCAACAACCAGGATGAAGTACTGGGTCTTTTGCTGTACCTTTCGGATAGAACATCAAGAAGGCTGCGTCAATCGGGATGCGAGGCCAGGACGGTTACTCTCAAGGTCAGGAGGTCTGATTTCAAGCTTCTGACACGGGCGCATTCGTTGAGCGAATATTTCTCCAGCGAGAAAGTGATTTACCGGACGGCCAAAGATTTACTATTGCAAAACCGTTTTCTGGAGCTGCCTATCAGGCTTGTAGGTGTAAATGTTTGCAACTTGAGGGAAAATCTCGAACCTGCGGAATTGGATCTATTTAGCGAAGGCGCTCCTCGCTTGAGAGATAACAGGCTGGATAAGCTTCTCGACGGTTTACGCGACAGGCACGGAGAGGAATCGATTTTTATCGCCGCTTCGCACCTCATTATGCCCGAATATCCTTGACATATTTTCGCGGTCATTCTTTATTGAATTCGAGGACGATTGAAAATTGATGAAGGTGGATTAAGATGGGCAGTGAAAAGGTGTTGGAAAAAGCGGAATCGATCGTAAATCGCTGGAAATTCTCAAGCAGGGCCAAAGAGCTTCATAGTTCGATAATAAGGGAGATTTTAAAAGACTCATCCAAGCCGGGGGTTATCAATTTGGCCGGCGGCCTGCCCGCACCGGAATTATTCCCCATAGAGAAGATCAAACAGGCCTGTGTCCGGGTACTCGACAAGCACGGCCCGAATTCGCTTCAGTATTCACTGACTACCGGGGTGCCGCTGTTGAAAGAATACCTGGCGAAGCGTATTTCCGCAGGCGGCCCGAAGTATTCCCCCGATTCCGTTCAGATTACGGCCGGCGCGCAGCAAGGTCTCGATATTATAGGGCGGGTTTTTCTGGAGCCGGGATCGGTTGTCCTGACCGAGGAGCCGACTTACCTCGGCGCGATTCAAGCATTCTCATTCTATAAGGCGAAATTCGTCTCTGTGGCCACCGACCACGACGGGATGATTCCCGATGAGTTGGAGAATAAGATTATCGACAACGATCCGACCCTGATTTATCTTGTACCCAATTTCCAGAATCCATCGGGTATAACCATGTCGTACGATCGCCGCAAGACGGTGATCGAGCTGGCTAAAAAATACGACATTCCCATTGTCGACGACAACCCTTACGGCGAGCTTCGATACATGGGCGAGCACGTGCCGTCTTTGAAGGCGATCAGCCGCGAGCATGTCATCCAACTGGGCACGTTTTCAAAAATAATTTCCCCGGGGCTGAGGATAGGCTGGATTGCCGCCGAGCCGGAGGTGATCGCCCTGTGCGAAAGGATGAAACAGGCTACAGATTTGCATACCAATACCTTTACACAATACGTAATCTACGAGTTTGCCCGCGACGGCGGCCTCGAGGAGCATATCGAGGTAATAAAGAAATCCTACAGCGTCCGGCGCGATGTAATGATCAACGCGCTGCGCACCTATTTCAACGACGGCGTCACCTGGAATGAACCTGAAGGCGGCTTGTTTCTCTGGGTCAAATTCCCAGCCGGAATCTCGGGGTCCGGGCTGCTTCCCCAGGCGCTCAAGGCGGGCGTGGCTTATGTTCCGGGCAAATATTTTTACAGCGCCGCGCCCGACGATACTACGCTGCGGGTCAATTTCTGCAACGCCACCGAGGAGAACATTGTCGAGGGGATCAAGCGCCTTGCGGCGGTCGTGAAAACCGCGTTATAACCGGAAACAACAGGGCATGAAAATACCGTTCATAAAAATCGATAACGCGGGAAACAGCTATGTATACATCCGAAAGGAATCGTTGGTTCGATCGAAAATCGGCTCGGGGGCGCTGGCCCGTCGGATTTCCGACCGGAATAAGGGAATAGGTTCCGACGGTCTCATCGTGGTCGAAATAAAGGAACCGGGGACGGCTCGTATCACTGTATTCAACCGCGACGGTTCCGAGGCCAAGCTCTGCGGCAACGGACTCAGGGGCACGGTGTTGTTCATGCGGGAAACCTCCAAAAGCAGGAATCGTCGTTTCGAGATAGCCACCCGTTGGCGCGATTACGATCTGGATCTGATCAGGAGCGGGCAAGAATGGATCGAATCGGGGCTCCGCCTGGGGCAGCCGTCTTTTGCCGCAGTCGATATCGGGTACACCGGTGAGGGGAAAAGCTGTATGGGATTGGAATTCACGTGGTCGCAGGGGAAAAGCTCGCTTTACTGCGTTGCCATGCCCAATCCTCATGCCGTTATTTTCGTTGACAATTTTCATTTCGACTGGCAAAAAGGGGGAATGGAAATAGAAAAAAGCCCTTTATTCAAAGGCGGCATAAACGTGATGTTTTGCCGCGTGGATTCCAGAAAGAAAATATCCGTTTATCCGTGGGAACGGGGCTCCGGAGCGACGTTATCCTGCGGATCGGGCGCGGCGGCGGCGGCGGTGGCCGCCGGAATGCTCGGCTACATCGACAAGAAGGCGATCGTAGTTATGCCCGGAGGATCATTGAATACATCGTGGGATATCGGAGAGAATGAAGTTTACCAATCAGGTCCCAGCCGGATAGTGTGCACAGGATTTTATTGGTCTTGAGAAAATACAAATACCATATAGCTGAACGGATAGCCGCACGGGTCGGTCTTAAGCCTCGCGAGATAGTACAGCTGATCGAGATACCTCCGTCGGATGAAATCGAGGATGTGCTGGCGGACATACGGAATTCGGGCCACGATTACGGCAAGAGCGACATGGGCGCCGGCAAGACCGTGGTAATCGAATATTCCTCGCCCAATATAGCCAAGCCGTTCGGCATAGGGCATTTGAGGTCCACGGTAATCGGTGCGGCGCTGATAAGAATCCATGATCATCTGGGCTACAGGACGGTCGCGATCAATCACCTGGGCGACTGGGGAAGTCAGTTCGGCAAGCTGCTTTATGCGTACAAGCAGTGGGGCGAAGAATCGAAACTGAAGTCCGATCCGATTTCCTGCCTTTATGATCTTTACGTTCGAATCCACCGGGAAGAAGAGAAGACCCCCGAATTGGCTGATATTACCCGCGCCGAGTTCAGGAAACTTGAGGACGGCGATCCGGAAAATATGGCATTATGGGAGCGGTTTTCCCAATTGAGCAAAGAAGAATTTTCCAAGATTTACGATACCCTGGGAGTGGCATTCGACAGCGACGCGGGGGAGTCGTTTTATATAGACATGATCCCGGAGACCGAAAAGATCCTTCGAGACGCCGGCCTGCTCTCGGAGAGCAGGGATGCCGAAGTAGTGGATCTGGAGAAATACGGAATGCCGCCTATGCTGGTGCGCAAGAGCGACGATACCACGCTTTACGCCACCAGAGACCTGGCGGCGGCCATATACCGTAAAAGGAAATATGGTTTTCATCAAATGATCTACGTGGTGGGAGTTGCCCAGTCGCTGTATTTTCGTCAGCTGTTCAAGGTTCTGGAGTTGATGGGATTCGAGTGGGCTGCCTGCTGCCGCCATGTCAGTTTCGGCTGGGTTAAGCTCGGCGACGAAATGATGTCGACCAGGCGCGGGAACATCGTATTGCTGGAGGACGTTATCTCGCAAACGGTGGAGAAAACGAAGAAGATCATAGAAGAGAACAGCCCCAATCTCCCTGACGCGGAGAAAACCGCATTCGACGTGGGAGTAGGGGCCGTGATATTCGCAGACCTGGCCTACAAGCGTGACAGCGATATTTCCTTCGATTGGGGGAAGATGCTCGATTTCAAGGGGTATTCGGGGCCTTATTTGCAATATTCTCACGCCCGTATGTGCAGCGTTCTGAGAAAGTACGGCGGAGATATTACCGGATCGTTCGATTCGGAATTCCTGCAGTTGCCCGAGGAGTATGCTCTGGCTAAGAAATTATCGATATTTCCCGATATTATAATTAAGGCCTCGGAGGATCTGGAACCTCAGCATATTTCGTATTTTTTGCTTGAGCTTTGCGGTCTTTTCAACACATATTATCAGAAGTATCGATCACCTGAGGATCGTATTCTATCGTCGGACGAAGAAACCGCGAAATCGAGGGTGGCATTGGTCAACGGCGTGAGGATTATACTCCGTTCGGGGCTCGGTTTGCTGGGACTGGCCACGCCGGAGATGATGTAGCAAGAATAGTCAACACTTCAACATTTACGGGACATGATTTGACATGGACAAAGTAATTCATCCGATCAGGAAAATGAGAGCGAATATCAAACTGCCCGGGGACACGGCCATTTCGCATCGGGCGGCCCTGGTGGCGGCGCTGTGCAAGGAACCGGTGGTAATAGAGAATTTCGCG
>CAZDAH010000018.1:15098-21389 GCA_964503405.1 uncultured Ignavibacteria bacterium | reverse complement strand
ACTGCCTTACCGCGCTGGGGGTCGAGTGGGAGAAAGAGGGAAATGACATCACCGTACACGGTAAGGGCGTCCGGGGATTGCAGAAGCCATCTGAGCCTCTGAACGTCGGCAACTCCATCCCCACCGCCCGGCTGATATGCGGGATTCTGGCCGCCTGCGATTTCGATTCCGAACTGGTCTGCGGCGAGGAGATTTGCAATCTTCCCATGCGCAGGATAATCGAGCCTTTATCCCGTATGGGCGCGGAATTCGAATCGAACAACTTCAGAATGCCGTTGAAGATCAAGGGAGCCAAACTGACCGGCATAAACTATCCAATGCCGGTATCATCGTCGCAGGTCAAGGGCACGCTGCTCATGGCTGGATTATTGGGCGACGGCACCACTGAGATCATTGAACGAATACCGAGCCGCGATCACATGGAACGCCTGCTGACCTATTTCGGCATTCGCCTGAAGAAAAGCCGGGTCGAGCCGAAACCGTCCGACGAGGATCCTCTGATAAAGCGGTTCAAAAAGGAAACGGGCAACGTCTCGCCAGACATCAAGGGTGATATGTACTCAATTGCCGGCGGGCAGAAGATCGCGGCGAAACAGCTGCGAATCCCGGGCGACGTTTCCGCCGCGGCGTATTTCGTGATTGCCGGGCTGCTGGTCAAAGACGCTGTGGTTCGAGTAGAGGAAGTCAATCTCAACAGCACTCGGCTGGGGTTCGCCGAAGTGCTGGAGAAAATGAGAGCGCCTATCGTATTGGAGAACAAAGGCGAGTTTGGATTCGAGCCGTACGGCACTATCGAGATAAAATCCGCCCCGATCAAGGGTCGTCGAATGGTAGGCGAGCTCATCCCGAGCATCATCGACGAGCTTCCGATCATGTCCATTGTGGCCGCGTCGGCCCAGGGAACATCGGTTATTAGAGACGCCTATGAGCTTCGCAACCAGAAGGTCGACAGGATTAAATCGATATCGTCCAATCTGAGAAAAATGGGCGTCAAGGTGGGAGAGCTCGACGACGGCATGGCCATTGACGGTATGCCGTCCTTAGAGGGCGCCGAGATCGATAGTTTCGGCGATTACAGGATCGCCATGGCCTTCGCCATCGCCGGGCTGATCGCCGAGGGTTCGACAGTGATAAAGGACGCCGAATGCGTCGACTCTTTCTACCCCGGTTTCTGGAACGAGATCGACCGCATTTCCGGGAAATAGAATTAGCGGACGGGAATCGCCATCGAAAAACGATTCATAAGTTCTGCTGGGAACGGATTCAAGCGCGGATTAAGCGTTTTTTTCCAATTGAGCGCAATCATGATCCCTGTCTATATCCTTGTCGCCGTGCTGAAACAAACCAACGTATTCGATCATCTCGCGGGCGTTTTCCAGCCTTACATGGGCTATTTCGGGCTGCCGGGTGAGGCCGCCCTGGCCATTGTCACGGGGACAGTTGTCAATCTCTACGCGGCGGCGGCAGTGATAGCCGATCTTGAAATGACAAACCGTCAGATTACCATAATGGCGCTGATCCTCGGAATTTCCCATTCCCAGGTAATGGAAACAGCCATCGTGGCCAAAATGCGGGCGCGTCCGATTTACGTGACTGCCATGAGGATATCTTTCTCGCTACTGGCCGGGTTGATTTTAAACATGGTCTGGCCTCAGTGAATTTTCAATTTATTCAGATTACGTCGTCCGGGTTATTCTTCCTGCTCTTGAAAGTATTTCTCATAGTCGTGCCGCTGATGATTTTTCTCGAACTGTTCCGGGAATTCAGGCTTATCGACAAGCTAACAAACAAGATCTATCGACCGGTCGCATTTTTCGGTTTCAAGCGCGATTCCGTATACCCGCTGCTGGCGGGCGTATTGTTCGGGATTTCTTACGGAGGAGGTGTGCTGATCGGGGAATCGAGCGCGGGGAGAATACAAGGGAATCAACGTTTCCTGGTCGTGACATACCTCGGGCTTTGTCATGCGGTTTTCGAGGACACTTTGATATTCGTGTCGCTGGGCGCCAACGGCATCATCGTCCTTCTATCCCGGCTGATCCTGGCGACAACAGTAGTCTTGATCGTTTCGGCAATAACGGGAGAAAGAAGTCATCGGCAGGAAAGAGTTCGGCAATAAGGCCGAGAAAGCGGCTCTCGATTATCTGATATCAAAGGGCTACGAAATCGTGGCTACCAATTGGCGGGAGACCAGGTTCGAACTGGATATAGTAGCCCGGGACGGCGGCGTTCTGGTTTTCGTCGAGGTCAAAGCCTCCAGAAAGAACGTGCTAGGTCCGCCGGAAATCAGGGTCGGCCGGGAGAAACGAGGGCGTATCGCCGAAGCGGCATCGGAATTTGTCTCTCGGCTGGAAGTATTGCCGTCGGAAATGCGGTTTGACGTAATAGCGGTTACGTGGGGCGATGGTCTGCGGCCGCGAATCAATCACATCCGCTCGGCGTTCACCCTGGACGATATTTAAAATTCCGGGAATCAATCTCCCGGTCTTTCATTGACCACGCTTAAGGAATCGACAATCTCCTGCCAAACTCTTCGATATCTTTCGAGATCCGGGCCGATTTTGTTCAGGTATTGACGCATCCACAAAGAATCAGTTTCATTTTGCGCGAGAAGGCTGTCGAATACGGCGGCCAGCGAATCGGGATTCCGGCCGATAAAATCCCCCTTGGAAGCGGACAAATCGACATAAGTGTTTATAAATCGCCTATCGTCGAAGGATGCCTGCCTCGCCGCGACGGCGCGGAAAGACCTGTATTGAAAAGCCGCTGCCGTCAGGACAGCGGCCATAACCACTATCGCGATAAGAAGGCGCCTACCCGCCATAGTAGAAGGGACGATAATCCACTATGTCGGCGTTGTTTTTTAATGAGCTTACGAATTGCGGCCAGGTGTTTCGCCGTTTCGTGGATATCTCGCTTTGCAACAGGGAATCGGCCTTAGAGTTGTAGAACGCGGTGTCGGCCTCCTGCTTATCAATAAACTCGATAAGATAGGCCCCTGACCTTGCTTTTACCGATTTTGAATACTTGTTAATCGCCGAGAGGTTGAAGGCGGCCCCGATGAACGCCGGGTCGGACCCTACCCGACTGACGAATTGATGACGCGGGAAAAAGCCGGTTTCCAGGATCTGTTTCCCGGTCTCGGCCGCGATATCATCGAGTGTCCTGCCACTGCTGAATGCGAGCGCGAGTTCTTTCGCCCGTTCATACGCAGCGTCGATCCTTTTTCCAAGTAGATACGATTCCTTCACCCTGTCCTGAACCTCATCGAACGGAGGTATGGCGGCGGGCGTTATCGACGGCAAGCCGCAAACGATTGAGGAACTCCTGACAGTAATGACCGGGGAAACATCGCCTGGTTTGGATTCGAAGGCGAAGTCAGAGACCTCCCTGTTCTGCCCGAGTTCGGGAATAAAGCCGCCCTCGCTGAATTCCTTCGTCCTGATAACTTCAAGATCGAATTCATCCGCGGCCTCGTTGAAGCCTTTGTCCCGGGCAGCGGCGATGAATTCGTTCAGCCTGGTTTCGAGATCGGCCAGCGTCTGGGCGGAAGGATGAATCTGGATGAGAATATGACTTGCTTTGTATTCGGGTTTC
The DNA here is from genome assembly GCA_964503405.1 of uncultured Ignavibacteria bacterium. Lineage (GTDB taxonomy): Bacteria > Zixibacteria > MSB-5A5 > UBA10806 > UBA10806 > JAZGHS01. Next base: position 17,792 of record CAZDAH010000018.1, on the reverse strand, counting down.
ATCTCGCCGGTAACCGAATCGGGGGCTGTTTCTCGCCTGCCGGTCAATTTGATCAGGTGCCATCCGAACCTTGTTTTTACTGGAGGGATAACCTCGTTCATCTTCTCGATATTGCTGATCGCCTGCCAAAACTCGTCGACCATAACCCCCTTCGCGAACCAGCCGAGATCACCTCCCAATTTTCCCGCTCCGACATCGTCGGAAACCTCTTTTGACATCTCCTCGTAATTGGCCCCGGCGAGGAGTTCGTTATATAGAGAATCGACGAACCCCTTTTTCTCGGCGTAGTCGGCGTCGCTGGGAAGTTTATCCACTGAAACGTAAGAAACAGAAGCCATGGCCGGATTTTCGTACTTAACCTTGTCGCGCTCGAACTTGGCCTTCAGTTCGCTCAAAGGGGCCTCGGTTACCTGATCCTGGAAATCAGAATTGGGGATATAAACGTATCGAACGTTTACTTTCTCGTTGGATTCAATATAATTTCTCCTGACTTCTTCGGGGGTAATCCTGATCATGGAGAGCACGATCTCCTGCAGCCTGGTGATGGTCAGCTGCTGCCTGATCTGATTTTCGAAATTGGCCAGAAAGGAGATAATCTGGGGATCGTTGGATGCCGCCGCCTGCCTTAGCCAGACCTGGTATTTCCCCAAATCGAATCTGCCGTCAGTCTGGAAATCGGGGAGTCCCTGGAGGTCTCCGGGTGGGCTCAGTTTCATATATTCCCCGACCTCGGCGTTGGTTACCGTGATCCCCACGCGATCGGCTTCCAATTCGAGCAAGGTAATAGTAATCAGGTTGTTCCATATTTCATCGCGGATTCGCTGCAGTTCCTCGTCGGAGGGTTCTTCGTTTTCCTGAAGAAGCTCCCTGAATCTCGGCCTGTAGGCGTTTTCGAAATATTCGAAAGGAATCCTCCGGCCGTCAATCTCTCCGATAACACCTTGGGGGGCTTGCTGTTGACCGGTTGTGGGATCGGAAAAAATCGAAGTTAGTCCCTGCAGGATCATAAATCCGGCAAAGGCGACCAGAACGATGAAAAAAACGATTTTCGCGGAATTCCGCATTGTCTGCATCATAATATCAACTCTCCATTTTCATTTCATTACCATCCGTTTTTCGGCAACTGGGCCAAAAACGTGATAATATAAATCAATAATTCATAATGGCAAGGGCAAAAAGCCGATCAATTCAAACTCGACCAGTCAACAACCGCCCCCGGCAAGCTTCTCCAGTGTGGATCTTAATTTCGTATGGGATTGAGTCAGCCGGACATATTCCTTTTCTCCATCTGCCCCTCTTGCTCGGATGATATCGAGAAGCTGTTGCTTGTCAGCCGATTTCCATCCGGCCAGCCCGGGGATGGCCGCCAGGATCGGGCAGAACCGTGAGAATTGGAGTCTCTCCGATCGATTCCATGATCGAAGGTCGGGATCATTCAGCGCCGCCATTGATTCTGAAATCGAAAACTCATTGGCAAGCGCACCATCACCGTCGTATTTGTCGGCTATCATGCGGGTTACCGCCATGCCGATGTCGGCGACCCGCAGCTCTTTGTAAGTTTTTTGTCGAGTTGGTCCAAGATTAATAACCATATCGCTCATAGCCAATTTCTTCAAGGTTTTTAATTCGGTTCGATATAATTTGTCCGCTTTGATCTTTCTCATTTCGACGGCGGCCAGTTTGTCGATCGCGGGGTCGATTGAGCGAAATCCGAGCTTATAATAGAACCAAAATGATCCAGATTTCAGTCCCTCTTCGTTTTCATGTCCCACTTGCCATTTGCGCATGATGAATTCTCTGGCTCCGAAATGATGGTAGAAGAGTCTGAAAAAATGCTCGAAGATAATGGATGCTTCGCCTGACCTAAACGTATCGAAGACGTTTATGGCAATTTCGCAACGCTCGAAAAACAGCACGGCAATTCCGTACCCGATGGGCGCCCCGTTTTTTATTAAAAGAGCGCTGTAGTTGGTCTCCAAGGGCATGCGATCGTCCGGACGCATCCCCAGGATATGGATTGTCAAGCCGCGGCCCGGCGATGTCTCGTATACTTCTCCGGGATTCGCGTATAGGACGGGGTACAATTCCCGGTGTCTTGTCAGAAGAGCCTTGATCAGTCTGTTTACCACGACGACCCCTTGTCTCCGCGAGACAAGATTCAATTCGGGAGAAGCTTTTCCAGGAGTGTTTCTCAAATCGATACGCGATTTCCTCATCGTGTCTTTTTGATAGAAAATGCCCTCTGTTTTCCTGCGGGCAAGGGTTCTGGACGAATCGCTCGATCCCAGGTTCCAGGTAAGGCCGAGCTCGGCGTCATCGTAGAGAATCTGTCTTATGTGATTCGGAATTTCGGCAGAATGTAATCTATTAAGGAGCCAGGCCAGCGACGTTTGATTTGCCCCTCGGGCTTTCTCGATCCACTCGATCGTACTAATCCCCTCATCGTCAATGCCGTCGTTCTCAGGGTAAAGCGCCAATATACTCAGTATTCCGGAAAGGGGGTCGTCCTCCTTCCCGGCGTAATCTTCCCAATCAATGTCTATATCGGCACTGAAATTGGACAGAAGCCAACGGGACATAATATAGCTGTAAGGATAATTTATTCTCGTGCCGACAATGCCTGTGTCATCCAGGCGATTATCGTCATCGCCATTCTTTTGTTTAAACTGCTCGATTCTGGCATTAAATACGCCT